>DIRP01000016.1 GCA_002427525.1 Bacteroidales bacterium UBA5433
CTGGCGTGAGCGGGATTGTGCTGTCAGGCCATGGCGTGAGCGGACTGCCTTCCCTGAACGGGTGTTTAGCCGGGGAGTGCGTCGGTGAGTTCGGGGGAGTCGATGTCCAGAAAAACGTAGGGATTGCCCAGCAGGTCCAGCAAGCGGCGGAAACTTTCCCGGCTGATGACCACGGTATAGCGGTTGTCGTTGGGATGAAAACTGATTTCGCGAACGTCTTTCAGGCCGGATTCCAAAAACAGGATCACGTGGTTTTCCGTATCGTTCAGCAGTCCGAACGGCGATACGGAACCGGGTTCTACCCCCAGATAACGCATCATGCGCTCCGGAGAAGCAAAAGTGAGTTTGCCCTGCCGCAACATCTTTTCTATCAAATGGATGGGGAGCTGCCGCTTCCAGTCAAACACTACCAGGTAATGCTTGTTTCCCTTATGATTCCGGAAAAATAAATTTTTGCAATGCTGGGCATCTATGTCTTTCCAGTAGGCAATGGCCTGTTCTGCCGTATGCAGGGGAGGGTGTTGGTACAATTGGTAAGGAATATTCCAGGCTTCAAGCTGTCTGAGCACGTTGTCTTTTCTGTTTTCCATGGTGCAAAAATACGTATATTTGTCCAATGATCATAAGAAAAGCTGTTTTACAGGATGCCGAAACCCTGGCCCGCAACCAGGTAGCTATGGCCCGCGAATCGGAAGGGCTGGAACTAGATTATGCAACCGTACTCAAAGGAACGCTGGCGTACCTTACCGACCAAACGCTCGGTACGGCTTACGTAGCTTTAGTTGACAACCAGCCGGCCGGCTCGCTGCTGGTCACTCCCGAGTGGAGCGATTGGAGGAACGCGTGGGTGTGGTGGATTCAAAGCGTATATGTATTGCCCGATTACCGCGGAAAGGGTATTTATAAAGCCCTCTATGCTCATTTGCAGCAACTTGTCCGGGAGTCTGACCGGGTACGGGGCATCCGTTTGTATGTGGACAAAAACAATATGCCGGCGCGCAATGTGTATACCCGGCTGGGTATGACCGACGAGCATTACGTGACGTATGAGTGGATGAAAGATCAATAAAACAGCGGTACAATTCCTAAAGAAAGGGTGTAGTTGATACCCGGCATGGGCCGGGCCAGAACCGATTCGTACTCTTCGTTAAAGACGTTGCGTACGATGGCTTTTATGTGCAAAATCACATGAGGCAGCACCATCTTTTTTTCCAGGGCCACGTCGTTCATAAAATAAGGCCCCAGCTCGTGCAACAGGGGGTTCTGCCACCCGTCCAGTGTGGTAAGCCGTTTGCTGTAGTACGTCCAGTCGTAGGTGAGTGTCCAGTCTTTCCACAGCAGGCGCGCCGTAAGGGCACCGGAAAACTGGGGGATGTAGGGCAGTTGTTTTCCCTCGGACAAGGACCGGGTCCAGGCGAAGTTGCCCTCGGCCTGTGTTTTCCATTGGCTGTTCCACCGGACGTCCAGCGAGCCGGTAGCCTCGGCCCCGTAACTTTCTACCAGCCATACGTTTTGGGGAGACCAGAAGCCTTTGTGGGTGGGCATCCAGACAATCCAGTTGGAAATTCTGGAATAAAAACCTCCCGCCGAGCCTTTCCAGCTCACGTGGCTGCCGGAATGTGAAAAAGAAAGGCCCCCGTCAAAAGAAAGGCCGTGCTCCGGTTCCAGCAGGGGGTTGCCTCCCGGCATAAAATAGAGGTCGTTGAGTGTGGGGTAGCGGTAATTGCGTGTGGCCGACATTTTTACCAGCACATTTCCTTTGCGCGAAATCAAAAACTCGGCAAAGAACGAGGGGATGGGCGGCGTGGCCTTTTTCCCGTACACATCTTCACGCAGGGTGAGCGAAAGTCCCAGCCTTTCCACCGGACGGTACCGCGCAGCCACAAAAGCCGAGGCCTCTGCCCGGGCCTGCTGGTAACCAAGCACGGCTTCTTCGCCTTCCACAGAAATGACGGCAAGGTCCATGCTTTTTACCAGGTGCTGGTTCAGGCTTACGTTCCCCGACAACATCCATTTGCCTACGTGGTATTCCGTTTCTGTACGTAAGAAAAAAGAATGGGTGTTGCTTTGCGAGTGTACCATATTGGCCCAGCTGTCGTCACCCAGGCGGCGCATGTATTCATACAACATGTCTGAATATACATACCCTGCAGAGGCTTCCCATTTGCTGTTCTCCTGCAGCTTGCGCCATTGCACCACGCCGCGGAAAGTGTCTTCTGTCTGGTTGTTTTTTACCGTTTGGTTGTCTTTGTAATCTACGTTCAAAAAAGGAATGCCCCTGTCTGTGCGGGCGTACCAGGCCCGTACATCCCACAGCCCGCCGTGCGTTCCTTTTATTTGGAATTCCTGCAATATATGGAGGTCCCGGAAATGGCCGTTTTTGTTTTTTTCAACCGGGTAGGTAAAGCCTGTAACGTTGCCTTCTTCATCGTATGAAAAATCCTTTTTTCTGTAATTGGTATAGGAGTACTCGTTTTTTGACGAGGCTCCGTACACGCGCGTAGAAGTGCTCCAGCGGGGGGCGGTGTAGGCAAGACGCAAAAAGGAATCGAACGTAAGAAAACTGCCGACCCCCTGGTTGTATTGCAGGGAAAAGCCGTTTTCCAGGGGTTGGGCTGTGGCCAGGGTCACGGCGCCTCCCAGGCTGCCGGAACTGACCGAGGTGGCACCCGGCCCGTGATACACCTGTACACGGTCTATGAAAAAAGCCGGAATGGTAGAAAAATCGACCATCCCCAGCATGGGGGAATTGATGGGGATGCCGTTCCAGGTCACTTGCGTATGAGAAGGCGAGGTGCCTCGTACCGAGGCGGTGGAAAGCGTCGCCCTGCCGTACGATTTGATAAACAAGGTGCTGTTTTGCCCCAGGACTTGCGCCAGGGACCCCGTTACGTCGCTGCGCAAAGCCACGGAATCCAGCACGGTCTTCTGCATGCCCTGGTCGCGCAGCAAAGCCTGCGCCGATACGGTGATGGCCTGCAGCTGCCGGGCAGGCAGGGTGTCGCGCGAAGGCTGATCGGTCGTTTGCGGGTGCGGTGCCAATGCGGCACAGAGCAGAAAAATCAGAACCCCTTTCATTTGAGCAGGTTGTAGTCGCAGATTTTTGTGACTTCCGTGGAAATTTCTCCCAGCCAGCCGGCTTTTGCGTTTACGGCCGTTTGTACCTTCACAAAGTCTATAAAATCCAGGCGGATGGGTTGTCCGTCTGCCGTAACAGCATCGGATATACGGAAAAGAGACTGGTCTGAGTTGTCCACGTACCCCCAGTCAAAAGGAGGGCTCATCCAGGTGCCGTTCGACTGAAGGTAGCTGCGCGATTCCAGGCGTGTTCCCGTGAGCGTGTAACTGTCTGCTGAAATCCATTGGGGATAGTAGCTGTCTTGCGCATGAAACATTCCCAGGTAATCTACAGACCCCTGGTTGCCTTTGTTGTCTGTCCAGTACACCGGTTTGCCCGGTTCCCGGGGTTTGAAGTATGTAACGGAATATTCATACAAGGTGCTGCTGCTGCCGTGCTCGCTGCCTTTCAGCTGGTACCAGGTATCGTCGGGCAGGCCGTTTCCGTTACTGTCTTGCATCACCCAGACAATGCCGGGCTCC
Source organism: Bacteroidales bacterium UBA5433 (assembly GCA_002427525.1). GTDB lineage: Bacteria > Bacteroidota > Bacteroidia > Bacteroidales > UBA932 > DMER64. Next base: position 3,601 of record DIRP01000016.1, read on the forward strand.
GCAGAATTTTCGTGGGCATTGCCGGCAATCAGCAAATTGTATTCCCCGTCGTTTACTACGCTGTGGTCAAAACCGGCAACAAGGTACCCGCCATAAGCTCCCAGAGAAACAAAAGAACCTTCTTTTAAACGTTTTTGGGCGTACTGTATGGCTTTTTCAGGGGTGTTTTCACCGGAAAATCCGGCCATGTCTTTGTCGTTGATAAATTGGCCGGGTGCCGGGGTGTAGTCAAAAATTTCGCTCCAGTCGGCAGCACTTTGGGGGTCTGCCGGTCTGAAATACTTATCCGAGGGAGGGTCGGTGTCCGGATCTTCTTCCGGGGGTATATCTTCGGAATTTATTACGTGTACGGCAAAGAGCAGCTCGTCACTCCCGTCTTCGTTCTCTGCCAGCAGGCTTACTATGTAGGTACCGGCCGTTTCTTTATAGAAAATGCAAGTGCGCTCCCTTCCTGCTTCTTGTCCGTCTATTTCCCATAAAAGCCGTGTGTTTTCTTCTTGCTCAATAGCAGGGTTCAGCAGCAACGTATCGCCCGTGGCCACGGTAAAACCATCCGCAGGTACCGCCAGAAAAATTACCGGAGGTGTTTTGTCAAAAACGTGCAGGGTTACAGGGCGTTCTACAGAAACATTTTCCCGGATTACTCTAAAAGTCAGCCCAAACGTACCCGGCTCTACGGCCCGGAACTCGTACGTTTTGTAGGTTCCCACCGTTTGTCCGTCCATCAGCCATTGGTATTGGGCGTCTGTATCGTACAAAACTATGGGGGACAGGACAAGAGAAGTACCCACTTTCAGGCTGTAGCTTCCGTCCGGGTTATCCCACTGAATGACAGGTGCCGGCTCCAGGTAAATAATCCTTCCTTCGTTGCAACTGCTCAGGAGCAACATACCGGTAAGCAGCCAGGTACCAAATAGTAAGACCTTTTTCATTTGAAACAAAAAAATCCGGGATTCACACCCGTAGTTAATGTATCCAAAGGCACCCCCCGGGCATTGTAACGGTACACTTTTCCCATTTGCATGTAATCGAGCGCATCGGAAATATACACATCAGACGTAACGGGATCGGCAGCCAGCCCGTACGGGAGGCTTCCCTGCCGGCTGAGGAACGGACGGGACGGGGCCTGCTTATCCTCAATGGGCATGCGCCACAGGTCTTTATCCATGTAATATAAAGTGTCTTTGGTTCCGTTCAGGGCTATGTACGTTTGGTATCCTTCTGTGCTGACAGGCAATTGCAAGGTTACTTTTTTTTCTAACGGGTCTATGCGTAACACACCTCCCTGGACGGCACACCACAACATGCCGGCGGCATCTGCCAGAAGTTGCGATGGTTGGTGTCCTACAGGAAGCGAGTCCACTATGCGGTCAGTTCGCGAGTCTATAACCAGCAGGTAATTGTCGTACGACCAGCAGGTGACAAACACCAGGTGGTCCCGCTGAGCCATAACCTCTGTGGATTTATGACCCGGGGTGGGGATAGAACCGGTAATTTGCAATGAGCCGGGGTCCACTATGGAAATTTTTTCTGCATACAGGTCTGTGATGTACGCTTTGGTATCGTCTATAAAATGTATGTAGCGGGGCGATACCAGGCCCGTTATGCTGCCTTTCAGCCGGAACGTCTGTGGGTCTATCACAAACACCACTCCGGAATTGTTGACTACCAGGTACGCTTTGTCTTTATACAAGGTCATGGACTGGGCCACATCGCCCAGGTTGATGCCGTTAGCCCGCAGAAATACATTGTTTTCCATTTTTTTGGAACCCGGTATGTAGTAACTTAACGAGGCATTGGCGTACATGAAGTTGCCCTGGTTTATTATAAACACACCTTCTCCGGACGGGCCCCCGGAAAAATCTTCCGTTGCGGGCGGTCCGTACTTCATGCATCCCGTGGCTGTAAAAAGCCACAGGATGGCAGGCAGCAGGCAGAGAAGGTGTGCTGGTTTCACAATACGAAAAACTCCGATATAATGAAGTTATCCATGCAAAAATACGCCGGGGTATTCATGCCCCAACTTCCTGTATCTGAGCTTTCCAAAGAAAAAGTAATTTTGTTCACACGTCCTAATTGAATAAGGTCCACTTTTTGCCAGGAGGTTACAACGCCCGGTGACGAAGGCGTACGGAAATCTGCCAGGTAGCATTCTACCGTACCGGTAGTCTGGCCTTCTTTGCCGTAACCGGTAAAGGTGAGCTTAAACCAGTCTTTGTCTTCGTAAGAAAATGCTTTGGAAAACGAATCGCCCTGGAGCATGGCAAGAGCCGTATAGGTACTGTTGGCTACAAATACGGTATGGAAGATCATTTCTGTGGTGGGGTCTTTAAAATATGCAGAGGATTCTCCTCCCGCTGTGTACACCAGGGCAAATGTTGCGGAACCTTCGTGGCCGCCTTTGCCCGTTTTGGAGTCTTGGTAATACACGCTGCATTGGTTCAAATACCCGGAAGCTTCGGTATCGTTCTGTTGGGACAGGACAGTCCCGTCCCAGGTAGTAAACTCGTACCCGTCATAGTTTTGCGATGTGAAGTTGTACTCAAACGTAAGTCCTGTCTCGGCGTGCTCGTAGGGAACGTAGCTGCCGTCGTACAAGTTGTCACCGTAAGCAGAATTGGCAAGCGAGGTTGCGTCAGCCTGTTCAAACGTAATAACAAAGGGTTCCGGTTCTCCGGGCCGGCAAGGGGTACACTGTACCAGAAGTGCAGAAAGGCATAGTGTGCCTAAAATAATTTTGTATTTCATAATTGAGAAAATTAGTTAGTTCTCCGCTAGTTGTACAACGGCAGGTCTTCTGACTTATCCCTGTTTTTGTCGCCTTCCCGGCTTTAGGCAGCTAGTGGCATTGAAGGACAAAAACGTTGGAACATACGTTCCGGGAATTACAGCAGCGGGAACTGTTGCCGATTTGCACGGCATTCCCTTTTAATCTTTGGGGCCGTTTTCAGGCCTTTCAGAACCGATGTGCTGCAAATATAGAACGTTTGGCTGAATATTGTATTATTTTTGTAGACAAAACACCTGTTATTTATGAAAACAAAACACATTACACTGGTTTTTATGTTGTTAGGGCTGTTCCTTTCGCTAGCCCCGGTTCCGGCCCCGGCACAAGGAACGTACGTGACGGATTCCCTACAAAGTACTATTCTGGGAGAAACACGCTACTTTGCCGTGTACCTGCCCAAAAGTTACGAAGCCGAGCCAGCCCGGGAATATCCGGTATTGTACCTGCTGCACGGGGGTGGAGGTTGCTGGAAAGACTGGGCACAAACGGGCAACGTAGTAAGTATTGCCAACCAGCTGATGGCTGCCCGGGATTCCCGGGAAATGATCATTGTGATGCCCGATGCCGGAACTACGCTCATGACATATTTTAATGGGGATACTTGGAATTTTGAAGACCATTTCTTTGACGAGTTTATGCCGTTGGTAGAAACCCGGTACCGTATCAGGAAAGAGAAAGGGGCACGGGCTGTTGCCGGATTGTCTATGGGTGGACAAGGTTCTGTTATGTACGCTTGCCACAGGCCCGATGTGTTTTCTGTGGTGTACGCCATGAGTGCCTATTTGTATCCATCGCCCATTTCTATGTACAATACGGAGGATCCGGTGCATAAGGAAATTCGCAAGCGCGTAGCCGATAACGACGCGGTACAGTATATACAAAATTTGACAGAGGAGCAGGCCCGGGCGCTTAGAAGCATTGTCTGGCTTATTGATTGCGGAGACGATGATTTCACCTACAAGGCCAACGTGGAATTTTCCCTGGCCATGAAAGAGAAAAAAATACCGTTGCAGGTACGGATTTATGACGGCACGCACAGCTGGGCGTACTGGAGGGCATCCTTGCGCAAGGCGCTGGTCTTTATCTCGGCAAATGTGACAGGCTGGTAATGGAAACGACCCGCCAGAGAGTAGTACGGTCTGTAAAGGCAGTGGCTCCCGGGGCCCTGAAAACGGCATGGTGGCTCATTAAAATCATGTTTGTGGTCACGCTGGCCATCACTTTCCTGAAATATTTTGGGGTAATTGCGTGGCTGTCGTTCCACCTGACGCCGTTGTTTTCCTATTTCGGGTTGCCGGGAGAAGCAGCACTGGCCTATGTCTCGGGCTATTTTGTGAACTGCTACTCGGCCATTGCCGTGATGACTACACTTTCTTTGGATATGCGGGCAACTACTATTCTGGCTACCATGGTGCTGTGTGCGCACAATATCCCCGTTGAAACGGCCGTGCAAAAGAAAACGGGCAGTTCCGTCCTGCGGATGGTTGCAGTGCGTACGTTGTCGTCGCTGGCTTTGGGGTGGTTGCTGCATCGGGTGATGCCGGGAGAGGCCATGGTGCAGGCGACCGCATGGGTCCAGGAAGAGCAAGCTGCTTTGGGGCCAATGCTGTTGGACTGGCTGGTGCGTACGGTACGGATTGCCATACCCATGGTGCTGCTGGTATTTTCACTTACGGTAATCCAAAGGTTGTTGTCCGAGTTTGGGGTGATTCGCTACATTGCCAAATTTCTGAAGCCGGTCATGGTCTTTTTCGGCCTGCCTGCCAAAACGGCCTTTTTGTGGATAGTGGCCAATACCCTGGGACTGGCCTACGGGGCGGCCGTTATGATTGACGAGGCGGCTACGGGCAACGTGTCTAAGAAAGACATCGACTTATTGAACCACCATATTGCCATATCGCACAGCAACGTGGAAGACTTGCTGTTGTTTGCTGCCATCGGGGGCAGCCTGCCCTGGATGCTGCTATCGCGCTGGGTCATGTCCTTGGTGCTGGTGTGGGAACGCCGGCTGGAAACCTATCTGTCGGGCAAATTGTTCCCGGCCCGCCAACATATTATTTCGTAATCCTGTAGCGCGAAATAGACGGCTATGCCGACTATTGCCGGGTTTGTGCACCATCTTGAGGCTGGGAGAGATGAAGGGGTAAAGCTGTATATTCTTTGTAGTACTACGTCGTATTTTGACGTAGTGCTCTTTTATTTTAGTGACAATTACTAACTCATTAAATAATTGCTACTATGTTGATGGGAATATTATTAATTGTGGGATGCCTGCTTGATGGGGCTGCGATGCTGTTTGCGAAGCGGTAGGGTTAGGGTTCATTAAGTGTGTTTTGGTGTCTGACATTGTCCTGAAGTGGGAAACGGCAGGACAGGGGTTTTTATGTTGGTATGGATGCAAGGTAAAACCTCCTGTAATTATAAAATATTGACAATTTCTAGTTGATTGGGTATCTTTATACATCACAATATAACTGATTATCAGACCATGGTATATTTATTAGTAATTCTTATAAGTGTCGCTTTTCTTCTTGTCGTTTTCTATAGCAGAAATAAGACTGAAAAAGAAATTGAAGGTAAAGAGCCTATTGAAGAATTGCATATTGAGGATGAACGTCTTGAAGATAAGGGAGAAACCTGTATCGATCTCCAGCCTGTAGTTCCTGCAGTAAATGATGAAGGCAAAAAAAGTCAAACTGATAAATTGCAACAAATCATCAGTGAAATAGAAAGTGTTGAAGATCTAATGGACCCCATTGCTGAAACTACAGAGGATGATAAGGTTATTACCATAGATGATATAGAGAACATTAAAATAAAGGCTAGATTCTATGAGATGCAATTACAATATAGAAGGGCCTATATGTGTTACTATAAGATCTTGCAATTTTATGAAAATTCCGGAAAACAAAAGGAGACAGATGTTATAAGAAATAAACTTGAATCGTTGTTGAAGATTTTGAAGGTAAGAAATGAGGAAATGAATTTTATTCATTCGGTGTTTAAAACCGAATCTGCTTCAGTTCCGGAAGCCACATTTTATGTTAAAGAAAGACAATCCATTGACTCACCAGATCATCTTGCTATTCCTTAC
>DIRP01000028.1 GCA_002427525.1 Bacteroidales bacterium UBA5433
ACCACCATGCACCACCATGCACCATCATGCGCCACCATGTGGCATTCGCAATTATTAGTGTGTCGCTGTTTCTGTTATCGGCATATATACAGTAAGTTACCTTTACAGGTATACCTGCTGCATCACATGCAGTGGCGCATGCTGGATTCAATCAAGTGCGCCAACATTTTTTGAAGAAATTGCAACTACCAGATTAAAAGATAGATACAAGAAAGGCTAAAAAACTTGGCGCGCTTGATTGAATCTAGAGTGCGCCAAAATGCGCCAAATGGCACACATTTGCACGGAAGAAGGGAGCTGTCACCAAAAGGAAAAGGGGAACCTCGCACCCGAGGAGGGAGGGGCCCGGTTGCGAAGCGATAGCGCAGCGATAGCGCAGCGATAGCGCAGCGATAGTGGAGCAACTGGGAGGCGTTCCCCGTTCTTTTGGTGCAGCGACCTGCAAAGTGCGACGCGTACCAAGACGCGCACCAAGACGCGCACCAAGACACGCACCAAAATGCAATAAAAAAAGCGGAGAATTTCTTCTCCGCTTATGGTGCCCGGGACAAGGATCGAACTTGCACAAGGTTGCCCTCGCTAGTCCCTGAAACTAGTGCGTCTACCAATTCCGCCACCCGGGCATAAAGGCATTGCAAAGGGATTGCAAAGATATACAAAAACTAAAAACACGCAAGGTCTTGTGAGAATATATCTTTCAATAAATTATTGGCCAAACGGCTGGCTCCAATGCGGAATAGCGATGGCTGCAGCCAGTCAGGTCCCAGGATTTCTTCTACAATAGTATAATATTCAAGCGCTTCTGCAGAAGTAACTATGCCGCCGGCCGGTTTGAATCCAATCTTTTTGCCCGTTTGTTCGTAGTATTCGGCAATGCATTGACACATGATGCGGGCAGCAAACGGTGTAGCGGCCGGCTCCATTTTTCCGGTGGAGGTCTTAATAAAGTCGGCTCCGTTTTCCATGGCCAGAAACGCCGCCTTGCGTATGTTCTCTTCTGTACGCAGCGCCCCGGTTTCCAGAATTACCTTCAGGTGCGTTCCGGCACCAATGGCCCGCCGTACTGCCCGGATAGCAGAGGCTGCCTGCTCGTACTGTCCGGCAAGAAAATGGTGCAGAGACAATACAATGTCCACCTCGTCCGCACCCTGCTCTACACAAAGTGCACATTCCTGTTCTGCCACTTGCACAAACGTCTGCGAGGCAGGGAATCCCCCTCCCACCGCAGCTATTTTTACACCGCTCACCTGAAGCACTTCTCTGACAGATGCCACGAGTGCCGGATATACACAAATAGCCGCTACTGAAGGCATGTGGGGATACTCAGCGACAAAACGGTTTACGTTTTCTGCAAACAACCGTCCGCGGGCTTCTGTATCTGTGGCATTCAAGGTGGTCAAATCTATGCAAGAGAAACATTGTATGAGCTTATCCGTATGTGTATTTTTTTCCATGTTTATTCACGTATTTTGCTGTCAATTAGTATAGTTACAGGTCCGTCATTTACCAGATCCACATCCATTTCTGCCCCAAAAACACCTGTCTGAACTTGTATCCGGGAGTGTTCTTCCAACAAACGGCAAAAAGATTCGTACAGCGGAATGGAAATATCCGGATGAGCCGCCTTAATGTAAGAAGGTCTGTTCCCTTTACGGGTGGAGGCATAGAGCGTAAACTGGCTCACAACCAGCAATTCGCCGCCAGCCTGCATAATCGACAGGTTCATAACCCCTTGCAGGTCGTCAAATACGCGGAGGTTTATGATTTTACGCACCATCCATTCCAGATCCTCGGCACTGTCCTGCTCTTCAAAACCTACCAGCACCAGCAGCCCCTGTGCTATTTCTGCCTTCACTGCCCCCTCAATACGGACCGAGGCTTTTTTTACCCGTTGAATGACTACTCTCATGTTAATCCGGTGTTTTTATTCCCCCAGGAGTACCTGTATACCCCTTTTTTCCAGCGCTTCCGCTATCTGGTGTAATGTTTCGGAAGGGCATTTTTGCAAATCCTTAGCCGGTGTTTTTCTGTCCAGTGTATAGACCATCACCTTTTGTGGTTTTAGCTCATCCACCACGTTAAACCAATCTTCCAATTCATCCGGGGTAGTGTTGTCAATAAGCTGTCCTTCAAATGTGCCCCGGAAGAACAATGTCTGCAGGGTGAAATCACCCCCGAATTTTTTCAACCGCTCTATGGTTTTTGCCACAGTATATCCTGCCTGCGGCCGGTTAATGAGCCTGACCGTTTCTTCACGGGCACTGTCCAATTTCATAAAACGCTCATCTGCCAGTTGAAGTGCTTCGAAAACACCCGGCTTATCAAGCATACCCGAGTTGGAAAAAATACCGACTTTCACTCCGGGGAGTAGCCTGTCGCGTATTGCTGTCGTTCCTTTGACTAGTTGCAGAAAATCAGGATGCAGCGAGGGTTCCCCGTTGCCCGAAAAAGTAATGATTTGTGGAATAGTCCCTGCCGCCACCAGTTCTTCAATTCTTTTTTCCAGTACATGAAGCATTTCATTTGCATTGCTTTTCCATCCTGTATGCTGTTCAGGTACATACGGGGCGGCATTCCAACCACATTCACAATAAAGACAATCAAAATTGCAAACCTTTGCTCTTAGTGGTAATATATTGATTCCCAAACTACAGCCCAAGCGTCTGCTGGTAACGGGTCCATATACACTATTTCTCAAGATATTTCCTTCCATATCAATTCAAAACTATTCTTTCGTGCCTTCTTTCTTTTTGTGGTACCGGCTTCTCTTCCAGCTCCTGAGGTTCATCAAAAAATATACGCGTTGATTTGTCATCCTGATGTTGCCGCCTGGGAAGAACAGGTATTGTTGTACCATGAATTCTTTTTTTGTCGTATACCTGCATTTCCAGGTACATAGGAATTCCTTCCGGGTCCGGAAGTTCCGGAAGCACAGGCAGAACCCGCCGGTAAGCCGCTTTATCTCCCATAGGACCGGTAGTGAGCAAATCATCCGGTTCCAATTGCCACGGCCCAAAGTGGCTGAAAGCCGAGGTGTCTGCAGTGCCGGCAGTGCCGGTAGCGCCAATAGTGACTGTAGCGCCGGTAGTGTCAGCAGTGCCGGCAGTGCCAATAGTGCCGGCAGTGCCGGTAGTGCCGGCAGTGCCAATAGTGCCTGCAATGCCGGTAGCGCCGGTAGTGTCTGTTGTGGCCAGCAGCCGCAGCAAGGCGCGCTTCTGTACCTCTGCACGGCGGTCTGTCAGGGAATCCTGTAGCCAACGGTTAAAGCGTTCTGCATACACTTTCTGTCGGTTAATGTATTCAAGTTGCTTATTGTAGGCTGTTCTTTCTTCTATAAGGGATTTACGCAACCGCGATAAAAGAGATTTAAAACGTGCAGGACGCCGCGAATAATAATCCATGGTTGCCAGAAATTGCTCTGAAGTATATCCGTGTTTTTCAAAAATAGGCGGATACACAAGCAACGAATCTGCCATATCGGTTAAGGTGCCGTCCCGTTCCAGAATGAGGTCTGTAATAAACAAATCCCGTAGCACTTCTTGAAAGCGGTCTCCCGGGATTCTTTTTGTAGTTCCCTGGCAGGAAGCAAGAACGCTAAAAAAAAGAGCAACCAGGCAAAGCCGTAAAGTGGTAAAAACAGTAGACAATCTGGATTTCATTTGCTGGGTAAACCTTTTTACATATTCATGCAAAGGTAAAGAAATCCAAACAAATGTAAAACGCCTACTTGCAGTCGAAGCTGAGTATTTGTGCTGTTTGCGCCGGTACGGTGTGGGATTTTCCAACCTCTACTTTGTCATTGCTCAGCACATTCCTGCCCTTTTGTGCCCTGCCCAAACCTTCTGCATACCTTTGCCAATCGAGTGCTACCGGCTGTGTTCCGTTGTTGATGACCACCATCACACGTTCATCACCGGCTATGCGAAAGTAAACGTACGTGTTTTCTTCCATAGTGGGCAAAAAATGAAGCAATTGGCCTTGTTGCACCGCTTCTGAGGTTTTTCTCCAGGACAACAGACGCGATACGTAATCGTACATATCCTGTTCCTCCCCGCTCCTGCCTTCCTGTGTCAATACCCGGTCTGTCATGAGCACCCTTTCTTCTCCGTGTCCCAGGCGCCGGCTGTCACGGGCGCAAAGAAGCACCTCGGTCCCGTAATAAATTTGGGGAATGCCCCGCGTTGTTGCCAGAAAAGCGTAGGCCATTTTTAATTTTTCCGGATTACGTCCCAGTTGTTCATACAGGCGGTTGGTATCGTGGTTTTCTCCAAAAATTAGCAATTCATACGGATTGTCATAGACAAAATCATGCGACAGCAGGTTGTACAACCGCACCATGCCATCTCCCCATTGGAGGTTGGTATCTTGAATCAAAGCCCGAAAAATCTCCCCTGCCAAGGGGAAATCCATAACCGTAGGACCGCCCGGCAGCGGTCCGCGCTCCCAATAGGCAATTTGTTGCGGGTAATTGTACCAGCATTCGGCCACAACGGTGGCGTGGGGATATTCTTTCCGCAAAGCCGAGGAGTAAGCCCCCATGGCATCCTTATCTGAATACGGATACGTATCTACGCGCACTCCGGCCAAACCTGCATATTCAATCCACCAAACGGTCGCCTGTGTAAAGTATTGCAGGACAAAAGGATTTTCCAGGTTCATGTCCGGCATGGACGTATCAAACCAGCCATCAACACATAAATTCCTGTCTGCTACCGCTGCATAAGGATCCATATGCGTGCTCATGGCGTAATTGGAACGCGTGAATGTATCAAACACATGTATCCAGTCTTTAAACGGAAGGTCTTGCATCCACCAATGCGCCGTCCCGCAATGGTTGGGTACCATATCTTGCAGGAACGTAATGCCTTTGCCCGCAGCTTCCTGCACCAGGTTGCGGTACTGTTCATTCGTTCCAAAACGCGGATCAATGGTGTAATAATCGGCACAGGCATACCCGTGGTACGATACAATAGGTTCGTTATCCAACGTAACGGGAGTAGGCCAGACAGATGTAACACCCAGCTCTGCCAGGTAATCCAGGCTCATGCGTATACCCTCCAGGTCACCGCCGTGCCTTCCGTAATCCTTACTTGTGTCTGATTTTTCTGCTGTATCGGGGGTGTTATCGTTAGCAGGGTCGCCGTTTACATAGCGGTCCGGCATAAGCAGGTACAACACGTCAGAAGGTGTTAATCCCTGCCGTTGTGCAGACCCCGGCTCCCTTTCGTACAGAACGTACGGAATGTCCAGGGTCCGGAGCTGAGTCCGGGTCCGGGACAGGGTCTGTTTCTCGCTCCCTGTTGACACGCCCTCTTCTGTCCAGCGCAACGTATAAGTGCCGGGACGGGCTTCCGAAGAAATGCGTATGTCCAAAAATAAATAATTGGGGCTGTCGGCTTTGTGTACGGCAGTTACTTCCAAACCGGGCGTTGTACTTTCTACCGTTCCCATTCCCAGACCCGTTCCGTGCAGCATCAGTTGCAAAGGTGTTTCCATCCCTACCCACCAGAAAGGCGGCTCGATGTGTTCCGGCACAAGCAACGGTTTTTGGCAATCCGCCGCAACAGCATTCGCAGAAGTTGCAGCAATTGCATTCGCAGAAGTTGCAGCACTTTGAGTCAAAGGCAGCAGCCACAGCATGGCAGCCAGCAAAACATAAGTTCGTTTCATAGCGTTATTCGATTATAATAGCGTTATTCGATTGTGTACAAACGGTACCCATAAGGTTTCAATTCCCATACAGTATCCTGATTTACCCACAAAGTATCTTTGTTTTTCCAATCAGTGTACTTTCCTTTCACTTCGTTGCCGGTAAAACGGAACGAGACGGAACTGTCTGCAAAATTAAACAACGCCAGTACCCGGTTCCCTGCTGCTTCCCGTGTAAAAGCAAATACATGAGCGGGACCGTCATGGAGAATTTCATTCAAAGGTCCTCCGTAAGGCGGTGCCTGCAGGGCCGGCGAACTGTGCTTAAAGTGGGTCAGTTGCGTATAAAAACTCGTAAACAACAGGCTGTCACCGGGTTTAACCCGATCCTTTTCAAAAAATTCCAGACGTTTTACATTGCCCAATTCCTGCCCCGTATAAATGAGAGGCATCCCGGGAAGCACAAACGTAAGGGCTGCCATTTGTTTGGCAGCAGCTCCCATCCGTTCAAACTCGGTTCCATTCCAGGAATTTTCATCGTGGTTGGACGTAAAAAGTAACGGAATGGCATTGGGACCAAATTCCGCAAGCATCTGACCCAGGCAATGCCGGATGCTGTCTGCGTTTTTCTCCCCGCGGGCTACATCGTTTAAGGTATGATGCAACCTCCAGCCGTAGTAGGCATTGAAGGCCTCCTTTGTATTTACGGGGTCCTCGGACTCGGCAAGCATAAACAAATCTTCCTTCACCCGGCGCAGGTCCGGCACAGCATGCTCCCAAAAATCAATTGGGGTAAGATCGGCCATGTCGCAGCGGAAACCGTCCACGTCTACTTCTTCTACCCAAAAACGCATCTTGTCCAGCATGGCCTCCCGCATGGGACGGCTGTCATAGTTCAACCGGGCTACGTCCGACCAGTCGTATAGAAACTCGGGTTCTCCGTCCGGACGCCTGACGTACCAGTCTTCGTGCTCCAGCCAGACGGCATCGCGCGAGGTATGTGCCGCAACCCAATCCAGCATGACCTTCATTCCCAGTTCATGGGCTTTGTCCACCACAAGGCGGAAATCTTCCAGAGTCCCAAATTCCGGATTAACGGCTCCGTAATCTCGGATAGCATAATAAGAACCCAGGGTCCCTTTGCGGCCTTCCTCCCCAATGGGATGGATGGGCATGAACCATAGCACGTCAACTCCCAGGTCCCGCAAGCCGGGCAGCATTTTCCGGAAAGCTTCAAACGTCCCTTCAGGCGTAATCTGCCTTACATTCACTTCATACACCACTGCATTACGAGCCCACTGCGGGTGGGTTTCTTTTTCTTTTACAGATGAACAACTGCCTGCAAATACCATCATACAGCAACTAATTAATAATAGTTTTTTCATTCTTTACGTACTGTTATTCTTTTACCATTACGGAAAAACCAACGGGATCCACCAAAACTTCTCCCATATACGGGGTGAAACTTTCCATATCCATCCCAAAAGGAAGCTCCAGGGAGCGGAGATCAAACAAGTTGTCCCCTTTGTTCAAGCATACAAGGACTGCTTTATCCATATACATACGTACATACGCCAGAACATCCCGGGTTACAAGCAGCGGGAACAAATCTCCGTACAACAAGGCCATATTGTTGTTTCTCAGAGAAGTCAAACGCTTAACCCGCTCCCTCAGCCGTTGCTGGCGGGCGGTATACCCATCAAAGACCATCATCCGGCGGTTGTCGGGGTCGTTGGCTCCCGGCATACCTATTTCGTCTCCGTAATAGATACAGGGAATACCCGGTAGCGTAGCAGTAAAGGCATGAAGCATAGCCAGGTAATCGTACGATACCGGGCGGCCTGTACCTATGTTGCGTTTCCAGCCGGCCAGTTTGTGGTCTTCGTCGGGGTCCAAGGCACCTCCGGCCAATGAAATATACCTGGGTTTATCATGATTTCCGGTAATATTGCACATCAAATTGTGGTATCCGTAATACGCCAGCGACGTTTCCAATGTTGACCACAAATCTACAAAAGAACCACCTTCTTTAATTGTATTGTCTACAAAAGAATGGTACAGATTAAAGTCAAATTGTCCGTCAAGCATTCCGTTTTTGACATAACTTTCTATGAGCGAAGGGGAGCCGTATGTTTCTCCCAATTGCAAAACCGTCCTACTCGGGAATTCTTTTGCTATTTTACCGGTCAATGTCCTCCAAAACAGGGCGTCTATGTGCTTTGTTGCATCGTGGCGGAATCCGTCAATGTTAAAGTTTTGAAGCCAGAACATGGCCGAGTCCGACAACGCCTGGCACACATCGGTACGGGAGAAATCAAATTTGGGAATGTGCTTGTCAAACCAGGTAGTAAGCCGGAATTCATCCCACAATTCAAAATTCGGACGTCCGTCCGGTGTTATGGAATCTGTAACCCAATCCGGATGTTCCAACAACGTAGGGCTGTTCTTATGCATGTGGTTGGCCACATGGTCCAGGATTACGTTCATTTGGTTCCGGTGTGCCTGGTCCAGTAAATCCCTAAGGACATGTTCGTTACCAAAGCGTTTATCTACCTGCGTTATGTACAAAGGCCAGTAGCCGTGGTACCCGCTGAATTTTGTAGGAGGGTCATAAATTTGTCCCCACGCATCGTAGGGATTTTGCGTAAGGGGCGATAACCAAATAGTATTGACTCCCAATTCGCTAAAAAAACCTTCGTGCAATTTCAATAAAACACCTTCCAGATCGCCTCCGTAGTAGTCAACTTTAGGATGCACTTCCGGGGAATTGATGCGGTAATCGTTGTCTGTGTTCCCGTTGTAAAAACGGTCCACAAAAACCTGATATATGATTTGTGTATGTTTATCTGTACGCTGTAGTCTTGCCGGATCTGTAACCACCCTGCCCTTCTCAAGCGGAACCAGCAGGTCGTTGGAGTGCCCGTCCTGATTGACACCAAAAACCCGCAACCAGGAACGCTCCGGCAGCGCAGCAAATCCCGGTAACACCACATTGTAAAAATCGGATACACTCACCGTCTTAACCAGGCTGTTTTGCCAGAAAATATACAGCACAGCCGGTCCTTTTTCCACGTGAACACAGCAAAGTGCATCCGTATCGGGCAACGATGGAAATACAGCAAGCCGAGGTGCCCGGTCGGCCAAACCGGCCGGAATAGCAGGCTCGGCATCCTCCTGTGAGCTGTCGGTGTGTGCCCGTTTCACCCGTACAGGTATGTTGCCTGTCTGGCGTTTTAAATGCACGTTCAGCACAGTCATAGGTGGTGTATCTGCCTGCAATACAATTAATACTGTGTCTTGATTGGGGTATGGAATTACTTGCATGTGCGGCGAGTCGATTTTGTCTGCCTTTTCAATGGTAGGGAAAAAATCCCTTACCAACACAACCGTTGAATCCTGTTCAAGGGTCAGCACAAAAGCAGGTGGCTGCACATCAAAAAAAGGCTTCCTGGAAACAGACGGCGAACAGGCTTGCACAACAAACCAAACCCCCATCAGGAACAAACAGGAAATTCTTTTCATTTCTTACTTATTTAATGTTAAAAACAACAGAAGACCAGGCATCCATTTTAAGGGTATACCCCTCCTTTTCTTCTTTTAAATACACGTTCCCCTGGGTAATGACTGCATGGTCTATGCGGTCCTCCAAAGCAAAAACGACCTGATCTTTCCCAAAGTTATGCAGAACCAACAGTTTTTCATTGCCTTCCGTACGGTACCAGGCAGCTATCTGTGGCCACATGCTAAAGGCATTGTGGTTGTAAACAGGATGCTCCGTGGTAGTTCCTGTGGCCAATGCCGGGTACGTATTCCGTAACTTGGCAAATTTCCGGTACAGTCTAAGCAAAGAAGACGTATCTGCCTCTTGCCCGGGGACGGTTCCTACCGTACGGGAAAGTGCCCCATCTATCTGGTCTGTATACGTTGTTGTGTAGGCATCTCCCCACAACATGGGGCTTCTGACATACACATCACCTTGAGTTTTCGCACCAATATACCCCAGTTCTTCCCCGTAATAAACGTAAGGAGACCCACCCGAGGTAAACAATACGGCTGCTGCCAGTTTTGTTTTGGCCAGCGAGCCGTTCAACTGCGTACGTGCACGCACTTCGTCGTGGTTGGAGAGTTTGGTAGCCCGTATATTTTCTTTGTAAGTCGTAGCCACGTATGTCTTTTCAAACTCCAGCACGTCTTTTGCAAAATAGCAACCTGTATATGCTTCCAGTGCCCATTGCAGCCTGTACCAAAAGGAAAATTCAAACAAGGCAGGCAATCCTTTGTAATAAGGAGCAACTTGCGTATAGTCAGAAAACACTTCGCCTACCATATAGATGTCATAGGAGCGTGTTTTTCTGAAATAATCGTTCATGGTCCCGTAAAACTTGGCAAGAAATTGCGGATTCTCGTCTGAGCTTTCGTTGTGGTAAATGTGTTTTACGGCATCCAGACGGAACCCTTCTACCCCTGCATCTATCCATATTTTGGCATCGTCTGTAATGGCCTTAAATGCAGGACTTTGTTCTGCCGTCTGAACCGCTCCAAAGTTCAGGTCTGCAAACCAGTTTGTCCAGAAATGGGAATGGAACATGGTAGCTCCCGGCAGTTGCAAATCATGTACATTATCGGGGTTTTCGTGCGTGTATAACGTGAAAGGCTGCCCAAAGGCCAGCGTGGAAGCCCCCTTGCTTTGTGCCCCGTACTTGGTTTTGTTGTTCCACTGTGTGCTGCTGGTGCGGATTAAAAAGCCCCAGGCCGAGGCAAAGTCGGTCGTAAGTTCGTACTGCCCTCCGCCTATATCTGCAAACTGTTTCAATGTGCCATCCCCAAAATACAAGTATTTGGGGCCGTCTGCATCCGAGGCAGCAAAAGCATCTCCCGGCGTGGTTTCCGCCGGAGTGACGGTAACGGTTGGGGCTGCGGGATTTTTCCAATCCAGGGTAAACTTGAGCTTTTGATTGCCGGCTGTGGAAATAGGGAACCATTGGCCGCTGTCGTAGCCGGCGGCTCCTTCTGTAGCAATCATAGGAATCTTTCCTGCTGCAATATCTTTTTGCGGATCGTCAGAAAAGATATAGTAATCACGGTACGGACTACCGGGTCCTTCCAGAGCTTTTTGGAACCACCAGTGTTCTCTGCCCGTGTGGTTGATTACATAATCCAGGTAAATTTTTATGCCTTTGGTTTTAGCAACACGCACCAACTCTGTAAAATCATCCATGGTTCCGTAAACCGGATTCAGTTGGGCGTAATCCAGTACGTCGTAACCGTGGTAAGACATGGCAGGATGGACAGGCGACAACCAGATGGCAGAAGCTCCCAGACTGTCAATATAGTCCAGTTTGTCTGTAATTCCACCCAGGTCGCCCCATCCGTCACCGTCCCTGTCTGCAAAGGAATAAACAAGGAGCTGGTACGTAATACCGGCTCGCTTGTTTCCATCCCACGTCCGTGGCGTTTCTTTTACACGTACGAATGTGCTTTCGTCATCGGGGTCTCCCCCCGGAGTGGGTACCTTGTGACATCCGGTAAAGATCAGGAAAAGGGCGCCCAGGATCAGGGCGCTCTTTCTCATCTTATGCATTATCTCAAATTATTCATTCAATGTGAGCGAAGCGGTGTTGGCCATATCCAGCACAACCGTATAAGTAGCTGATTTTTGGACACTGATATTATCTCCGTTGTAGGTAAGCTGCGTTATATCCCCTCCTAGAACCGTGTTCCAGTCGTTATTAAAACGAATTTTGAACTCATTTCCTTCCTTTAAATCAACGGTTACTGAATACGTTAGCGTTTCCGGGTCAAATACCATGGGAACCTCTGTTCCCCAGTTGCTGCCTTCAAAGCTTCCAATAATACCCACATCTTTTACAGGTGTGGCAAAGGCCTTTTCATTGGGCAGATCTATCTCCCAGTAAAACGTTCCGTTAGGCAGCATCATATTGTCACCGCTATACAGGTCAAATTCGTACTCTGTACCGGCCACCAGGTCACCGCCTATCCACGTTCCGCTCTCTACAAACTTAAATCCGTGTTCCATATTGTACATGGTCAGCGCTCCTTTGTACGTGCCGTCACCGGAGCCAAATAACCACGGATCGTTTACCTGATCCCAGTTATGACCGGAGTAATCCCCGGGGAGCACAACGTGGGTGTCGTATTCCGTTACTACTTCACCGGTCTTTTCAATGACCATATAGTACGGCGTGGTAGCCAGGCTGAGCGTGATATTGTACGTACCGGCGTCTGCTTTCAGGTTGGCTCCGTCCTGCGTCAAGTTTGCCGGATCACCTCCAAAGTTGATATCCCAACCTCCGTTCATACGGAATTTATATTCCGTTCCCGGAGAAAATTCCAAATTGGTGGCCTTCCATTCGTCCAGGTCGGCGTTGTATTCCATAGCTACATCGTCTCCCCAACCGGTAAAGCTGCCTATAACAGCCACCCGATGAATAAGGGTAGCTGTAACGCTCATGATCGATAAGTCTACCTGCAGGTAATAATAGCCTTCCTGAGGTACTTCCAGGTTACCTGCTGCCGGATCTGTATCCAAAGAGCCCATAGAACCTCCGTAATTGGTGTGGTTCCAATCGGGATGACTGGTGAACTTAAAGAAGTCGGTAAGCATGACAAACCCTTCGTAAAGTCCTTCACTGTTTCCCTTCAGAACAGGAGCCGTAGCCGGGTTCCATCCCTGATGGCTTCCGGGTATGTACAGTTGTTCCGGGAAACTGGTATTGACAAAATAGAGTACATACGGGTTGTTGTTTATATCCAGCATGACGTCGTACTCTCCTTCCTGACGGTCAAACAGCAGGTTCTGTCCAAGTGTAAAGCTTATGTTCTGTAAGGACTCCCCGCCGGCTGAATGCGTCCAGTCGTGGTTTACACGTATCTTGAACTCACCCGGCTGCATGGTGGTAGACGTCCGGTACGTGTTGGTTCCCGGATCGTAAACAAAATCTACGTCGTCTGCCCAACCGTGGCTGTCCACCGGGGCTTCTCCTATTAAACTAAGGGTCTCTATCTGAATCATATACAACGTGTTCACCTTCTTGTTCAACACCACATTGTACACCCCCGAAGGAACGGCAATGTTGGCTCCTGTAATACCGGAACCGCTCACAGATGTATATCCGTTTCCAAACGTAGTCAACTCTATGTTGTCAATGGAAAAGTCACCTTCCCAGGCCGGTACGGGCGAGAATTTAAATTCAGATGTTCCACCGCCTTCCACACTCAGGTCAATTACGCCTTCGTAATATCCTTTGCGTACAGAAGAATGAGGTATTTTTGGGGCCGAGGCGGGATCCCATCCCTGGTATCCGCCGGGCAGGTACATATATTCGGGATACGTAGCAATGTACGTTTCTACCCCAATGGATACGTAATTGGATATAACACCTGTTTCTACAGAAGCCGAAAAGGCTTTTACAAAGAAATCCAAATAGGAAAACTCGGCTTCCGGGGCTCCGGCAGCCACAGCTGCCTCGTTCAGTTCATCCACCGTGGTAGAGAAAGAAGTTTCCGTAAGGCCGACGGCCAATTGTACCGGGTTTCCCTCTAAGTACTTCAGATACACGTTGTAGGTAATATCTTCGTTGTATCCCAGACGGGCCGGTTCCCAGGAGAGCAACTCCAGTACACCGGAAGGGTTGTTTACGTCCAAAACAACTGATTCGGTAACCGGCGTAATGTCTGCCGAAACGGCATCTCCGTAGGCATAAATATCCAGCGTAACCGGGTCTGAAGCATACGTTTCTGACCCGTTTGTTACAGATACATAGAACGAGAGGGTAAACGTATTGTTTTCCGGTAAATTGGGAAAAGCCGCGTATAGAGCAGATTTAAAATCTGTTTTTTGGACCTTGTAAAAAAGATCGGTCGTTGAGCTCAGTTTGGTACTTGTACCCTCGTAAGTTCCGTACAGGTCATACGTGAGTCCTTCTCCCAAAAAACGAGCCGGCTTCCAGGAGAAATTTACCAATTCCTCCATGGTGTTGGATGTCATCAGTATGTCTGCATGGGCATACAACTGCGGAGCTACAGGAGCCTTTGAAAAGGCATCTTCACCAATGACTTCACACGAGACGGCTGCCAAACCAATGATTGCAGCAGCTAATACATATCTAAATATTTTCATAATAGCATCTCATTTATCAGTTACTGTTTTTCCATAACCAGAACGTAAGGTGTCCTGTTGCCATGAAGTTTCATGATATAGGAACCTGCAGAAGGTACCAGCAAATCGTTGCCTCCGCCTTCAATCAGTTTAACGCCGCCTGCCACTTCCTGGCTGGCCTCGTTGTCTGTACCGTACTTCGTATCCCAGTTTTCGTTAAACCGGATCAGGAAGTTCAAGTCGCCACTAAAGGTAATGACGGGCGAAGCCCACACGTTCTCGGTAGCGTCGTAGATTAGATCCAGGTCGGTACCCCAGCCGCTTTCGTCAAATGCACCAATGATCCCTACTTTTTGTACTCCCTTCTTGTCAATGGTCATCTTACTACGGTTTACCGTTAAGACATAAAAACTGCCTTCAGTAAGGTCCACAGAGAGGTTGGAATCGTTCTGTTCCGGACAATACCAGGAAGGTGTCAGGAAATTGTATCCCCAGTTTTCGTCGGACCAGTTTCTGGCCACGGTAACCTTAAAGTAGGAATATTGATCAGAACCGTCTTCCATATCAACCAGTATTTTGTACACGTTTGTACCTCCGTCTGTTTCCCAGAATTGTGGTGCATTTCCTATATCCCAGGACTGGTAGTTGCCCGGCATGTACAAGCTGCGCAATTCGGCTGCAAACGTGGTAACGTCAAAAGAAATGGTGTTGGAAGTAACGCTTTCTACTTTGGTACCGTATACCTTGGCTGTAAGGTAAGCGTTTATGTTAGCCGTTTCGTTTACTCCTATACCCAGGTCGTTTGCTACCAGGCCATTCAAATCTGATTTGCTGATGGAAAGCGACCGGGTGAAAGAGGTACCTACCAAAGCTGTTTCTGAGTTGGCCGTGGCGTACAGGCTGTATTCTATCTGGACAGCCGGTCCAAAAGAAGCAGCACTCCAGTTAAAGGTTATTTCTTCTACTTTGCTGTTATCTGCATTGATGATTACAGGTCCCTGAGAAAGCAATACGGGAGCCGTGAATCCGCCGGACGGATTAAGGGTCGCTTTTTCAATCTGCATATCGCAGGCAACAAATGCCACCACCAATGCGACTAACACCGTTATGTGTTTTATATATTTCATAATTCTATTCATTAAGGAGTGAATCATCATTCATTAATACCCCGGGTTTTGCACCAGGTTTGGATTGGCATTCAAATCATCCAGTATGATAGGATAAATCTTACGGTGTTCCGGTAAAGATACCTTTCCGTTCATTACCCCTCCCTTCAGCGTCCAGGGAAACTGCATGGAAGTAAAATACCCGTAGCGGATCAAGTCCGTTCTGCGGTGTCCTTCCCACATCAGTTCACGGGCGCGTTCGTTCAACAGCCAGTCCAGAGTAAGGGTGGACGGTGTTTTGGAGGCGACTCCGGCCCGTTCCCTCAACTGGTCAATATACCCTTTAGAGATTGGATCGCTTACCTCGCCTCCGCTCATGCGCGCATCGGCCTCGGCATGTATCAGGTACATTTCTGCCAGGCGGAATATGGGGAAATCGATAGAGGAGAATGTGTAATTGGATTCGGCATCTGAAACGGTATGTCCGTCTGAATAAAGCCCGGTAAATTTCCAGCACCTCCAGCCTGTATCGGTAGTGGTGTTGTCAAATTCTTTGGTTGAACCAATGTTATAGAAGAAAGCACGTTTGTCGCTTTTTTCACGGTCGTAACCAAACCCTTCTTTTGCTCCCCATTGTACACCGGAAAGTTCAAAACGTTGTACGTAATCGTCTGCAACGTGGTAGCCGTTCCATGTTTCCGGATTCAGCAACCCGCTCAGACCCAGGTTTTGCGCAATGGCTTTGTTGGCGTCGGAGCTGAGCGTGGCAGATACCAGGTGTGTAGTTCCTCCCCAACTTTGCGTATGGTCCTTATCATAGGAAACAGCATAAATGAATTCCTGTGTGGCTCCGTTGGTGGTATTGTCCTGCATGAACAATTCCTGATAATTGGGATGCAGGCTGTAACCCATATTGATAACGCTTGTGGCAGCATCTTTGGCTTTTTGCCATTGTGCCGTGCCTGTATATACTTCTGCATTCAGGTACATACGTGCCAGTACGGCCCATACAGAACCTTTTGTTGCGCGCGGATAAGGTACCTGTCCTTTGGAAGGCATATCAGGGCTGTTGGCCAATTCCAGTAATTCTGCTTCCAGCCAGTCGTACAAGTCTTTACGCTGGATTTGTTTGGGAAGATCTCCGCCAATATTTTCTTCCATAGCAAAAGGCGGGTTTCCAAAAAGGTCTAATAGCAGGTAATAGAACAATGCCCTGTTAAAGCGTGCTTCTACACGGTATCCGTGTATTGTTTCCTTTTCGCCGGAATGTCCTCTTTCATCCAGTTTTTCATCATCGGTCTGGATAAGGTACTCGTTGACCAGCGTAATGCCTTTCATACAACGCGTATAAACGGCAATAATGGCTTCGTTATCTGCAGATGTCCAGCGTTGGTACTGTATGGGGGCCACGTAATTATCACCCCAGATGATTTTAAACGAGTCTGTTGACAGTTCGTTCAACACCATGTACATACGGGCCAATTCACTCTGTCCGGCATCGGACACACTGATGTCTGAGGAACCTGCGTCGCCCTGGCTTACCAGAGCCCAGTATCCATAAATGTAGGCCAGTCCGTTCAAATAACTGGCAGGTTCTGCGTATGCAGTTTCCGAAGTGGCGTCTGTCTCGTTCAGGGGCAGTGTATCCAAATCATTGATACATGAAACCGGAACTAACAGAAAGGCCAGTACTGCAAGAAAAGATATTTTTGTAATTTTTTTCATAGCTGCCTGTTTTAGAAAGTCAAATTAAGACGGAGGGTGAAGAGCCTGGGACGGGGTATGATGTTAAAGTCAACGCCGTCTGAAGAGCCAATCTCGGGATCAAGCCCCCTGTATTTGGTAAATACATACACATTTTGCACAGAGGCTGCAATCCGCAGGCTCTTTATACATTTCAATTTATTGATTGTATAGCCCAGGTTGATGTCATCTATGCGGAAGAACGAAGCATTTTCTATGAACATGTCTGAGTATTTCTGGTTGTTTTCAGACGGAGCGGTCCATCCTTTGACCAGGTATTGTTTACTCAGGTTGTTCAAGTATCCTTTGTTCCAGTCGTCGCTGTACGAAGTGGAATAGCCCATAGCTACTCCGTTGATCAGGTAATTGCCCAGAGATCCGTGTCCGTTAATACCCAGGTCCCAGTTCTTATAGCGGAACTGTGTATTGAAACCAAAGAAGGCATCGGGAGCCGGACTGTAACCGGTCACGTACCGGTCTGCATCTGTAATCTCACCATCCCCGTCACGGTCTATCAGTCCGTTTTGAACGGGATTGCCCTCCTGATCGTACAATTGCTGGAACATATAGAACGTATAAGGAGTAAAGCCTTCTCTGTGCAACGAGGTATATCCTCCCGTTCCTCCCATTCCCTCTCCTGTGGTAACTCCAAGGTATCCTTCTGTTTTAAGGCTCGTCAACTTGGTAATCTTTGTATTCTGAAGGGTCAGGTTTCCTCCGATAGACCAATGCATATCGGATGTCTGAACAGGAATAAAATTGAGGGAAAGTTCCACCCCTTTGTTTTCCATGTTTCCGATATTGGAAATAATGCTGTTCCCAAAGTTGGATCCCAGCGGTGTGGAAATGACGTTCAGCAAATCGTACGTGTAACGGTAATAAGTTTCTACACTACCTGTAATACGGTCGTTGGCAAATCCAAAATCAAGTCCCACGTTGTAGGTCTCTGTAGTCTCCCATTTCAGGTTGGCATTGTATGCCAGGGGAGCCAGTGTAGTTAAGTAGCCACTGCCCATAAGGTACAGCATTTCCGGAGAAGAGGAAGACAGGTACCGTGCCAGGTAGGGGTAATAATCAGACCCTATATCCTGTTGTCCCGTACGTCCCCAACCAAGCCGAAGTTTAAGTGTAGATACGTCGCGGCTTCCTTTCAGGAAATTTTCTTCCGCAACGTTCCAGGCAAAGGCAGCCGAGGGGAAAAGGCCCCAACGGTTGGCTTTACTAAAACGGGACGAGGCGTCATCCCGCAACGTTACGGTAAACAAATAACGCGATGCGATGGAGTAGTTGATCCTTCCAAAGAAAGAAATCAAGTAGTACTCCTTGGCGTTGGTAGGTGCCGTGAAGTAATGTGCTCCGGGGCCGTCCGGTTGGGTATTGCGGTATTGTTCTTCGTCGTACTGCACGTAGTTGTGCTGCCAGGAATAACCGGCCATTATATCCAGGTGGCTTCTTCTGAAAGCGTGGTTGTAATTCAGGTACGTTTCCAGCAACGTATTCTTGTTGTAATTTTCGTACATAACATACAAGTCATTGCTGGAACGCATAGCAGAGATGGACCCCAGGGCGTTGTATTTTTCTCCCCGGGTGCGTGCTACGTCGTAACCGGCATTCACATTCAGCGTAAGGTCTTCCAGGCCGTGTACTTTATACACAAGCTGCACGTTCCCTATAGAGCGCAGCGTGTTATTGAAGTTGGTATAATCGTAAATGGAAGACAGCGGGTTGGTGCTGGCCATGGTATTGGCACTCCCATCCGGATTCAACCAGTTCCAGTAACCGTTGGCTTTTGAAGTATCTATACTGCCGTTTTCTTTCGTAAAATAGACAGGCTTTGTAGGATCAAAAGCCAGGGCATTTCCAACAGCTCCCGTAGAAGCCCAGTTGGTTTTCTGGTATATGCCCTTCGCATTTACATGAATCGTTAAATGGTCATCAAACAACTTGGGTGACAGACTTATGTCTATGTTCCCGCGTTGGTTGTCCCCTGTTTTTAATGTAGCCTGATCTAAGTTGTAACCCAAACTTACCCGGTAAGGCATAAAAGGCAGGGCACCGTATACACTCACGTTCTGGTCTGTGTTAAAAGACAGCCGGTAAATCTCTTGTTGCCAGTCTGTATTTTCTGTTCCCAGTAAATTGTGTATCACCTGGTTGCCAAGGTACGTAGTGTTCATAAAATCCCGGTACTCATCTGCCGACATCATCTCAATAGTAGAAGCATTCTGCTTTAGTGAATAGCTGGCATTGTAGCCCACATTCAGTTTCTTTCCTGCTCCTTTTTTGGTAGTGATGATAATGACACCATTAGAGGCTCTGGATCCGTAAATAGCCGTTGCCGAGGCGTCTTTCAATACCGTATAGCTTTCAATGTCGTTGGGGTTTACAGAAGAAAGCGGATTACCCATTCCGGCACCTCCGTCTCCTGTAATGGGAACACCATCAATGACAATCAAAGGATCATTGGAAGCATTGAGCGAAGCAGCCCCACGGATTCTGATTTTTGCAGAAGCTCCGGGCTGCCCGGTTGCCGGTGTAATGTGAAGCCCGGAAACTTTTCCAAGCAGCATTTGATCCGGCGAGGATATGGCCCCCCTGTTCAAATCTTCTGCCTTGATGGCTACTACAGACCCTGTCATGTCGCTCTTTTTAACAGTCCCGTAGCCAATGATTACGACTTCTTCCAGAAGTTCCGTGTCTTCATACAATACTACCCGAGCTGCATTCCTTGCTTCAATAACCAGGGTCTTGTATCCCATATACGAGACTTCCAGCAGCGTTTCCCCGGAAGGTACCCGTAAGGTAAACCGTCCATCCAGGTCTGTAGTGGTACCGTTGCTGGTCCCCTGTTGCAGGACTGTAGCTCCGATTACGGTCAGGCCGTCTGTATCTACGACCGTTCCCCTAACTTCATACTGAGCGTAAGCAGAAGTCAGGGAAAACAAAGCGACCGCAAGCAATAAAGTCATCAGTCTTTTCATAAACATTTTTTTAGTTAGTAATTATCATAGTAGTAGATTAGGTATGGCGTCTGTTGTACCGCAGCAGCTGTACCGGGTCGTCCTTATCCTGGACAAACAAAACGCTTACAGCAGCTATCAACAAACAGATACCGGAAAAAACCATGGCAAAAATTGTTTTACCCTGGTATAGGTATTTTACCATTACCCCTCCTATCAGACCGTTAAAAATCTGAGGGATGGTAATGAAAAAGTTAAAAATTCCCATATATACGCCCATCTTGTGTGCAGGCAGTGCGCCCGCCAGAATAGCATAAGGCATAGCCAGGATCCCGGCCCATGCTATGCCTATACCTACCATAGGAAAGACAAGCATGTGGGGATCTTGTATAAAATAAAAGGACAGGAATCCGGCAGCACCCAACAGCAACGTCAAGGCATGTGTTCCCTTACGGCTGATCTTACCGGCTATCCAGGGCAGAAGGAAAGCAAAAATGGCTGCCACTCCATTATAGACACCCTGAAGAATACCTACCCAATCCCCGGCATTGGCATAGGCTTTTGACGCGTTGTCCGTAGTACCGTACATATGGTCTGCCACGGCAGGAACCATATATACCCACATAGAAAACAAAGCAAACCAGGAAAAGAACTGCACCACGCCCAACTGTTTCATGGTTTTGGGAATGTGCAGGAAGTCTTTACCTATTTGCCAAAACGGTTGTTTCTCCGGTTTTTGTCCGTCTGCAGGAGGATACTCCTTTGTTTTGATAATGGTCCAAAGAACGCTTCCCAACAAAACAACCGCTCCTATGTAAAAAGCATATTTGACATTGTCAGCCACCAGAAGGCCTTTATCCGGTTCGGGAACATTGGACATGCCCAGCCAATTGGTAAGCACGTAAGGCAGAATGGCACCCAGAACGGCCCCGACTCCAATGAGCGAGGTCTGTATAGAAAATCCCAGGGTACGTTGTTCTGAAGGCAGTAAATCTGCTACAAGTGCCCTAAACGGTTCCATGGCAACGTTTATAGAAGCATCCATAATCATCAGGATACCTGCCCCAATGAACATAGGAGAAATATACGGTGCCAGCGCAGGGGCATTGGGCATGAGGAACAACGACAAAGAGGCCATAAGGGCTCCGGCAAGAAAAAACGGACGCCTTCTACCCAGTCGGGTCCATGTCTGGTCGCTGTAATGGCCAATGATGGGCTGTACGATCATTCCCGTAAGAGGGGCAGCAATCCAAAACAGGGAGAGGTGGTTAACATCTGCTCCAAATGATTGCAAAATACGGCTGACATTTGCATTCTGCAAGGCCAGTCCAAATTGAATACCCAGGAAACCGAACGTCATGTTCCAGATATCCCAGAATGCCATCTTTTTTTGCTTGATCATACTTAAATTTCAGGTTATACAATTCTAAATATAAGGCATTTACCTTATATAAATAAAGAAACCCGGATGAAGTGCAGTACAAGGCTGACGAAATGCTTTATTTTACTTCTGAATTACCGGCCTTTTTCTACCGGGAACGCGGATCACCTTCAATCCATTTCATGAAATCAGGTACGCGCTGCCTGCTCACCAGAATGGGGCGACTAAAGCGCGGTTGCAATTCAATCTGCAAACGGCTGTTAAAATACCTGGAAATAGAAGCTATAGAATCAATTGCTGCAATACAGTTTCTGGACAGTTTAAAAAAAACATCCGGATTCAGCTGGTCTTCAATGGAATCCAGGCTTGCATCTGATAAGTACGTTTTCCCTTCTTTTGTCATAATGTACGTAGCTTTATCTTCCGAGAAAAAATAAGCTACGTCCGCTGTAGGAACAACAATGATCTGGTCTCCTACTTTAACCACAAAACGTTGTTTGTACTCCGGGGCTGTGGCAAGGAGTTTTCCCAGGTTGTGCAGCTCCCGTTGAAGGGAAGGCATTTTCCGACATTTTTCAACTGCTGCAACAAACTCGGCTTCTCCTACCGGCTTAAGCAGGTAGTCTACGGCACTTTTTTTAAGAGCTGCCAGGGCATAATGCTCATAAGCAGTAACAATAATAACCGGAGGCATCTGCTCAATACGGTTAAACAGTTCAAAACAAACTCCATCAGAAAGTTCTACATCCATAAAGATTAAATCCACGCTTTCACGGGATAACCAGTCGGCTGCTTTATCAACAGAATCTATAACTGCTTCTATAACAGCATGGGGGTAATGGGCCTGTAACAACCGCTTAAGTTGCATCTGCGCAGGAATCTCGTCTTCCAAAATCAATACTCTCATGCTTTACACTCTTTTAATGGCAGACATACTTCAAAAATACGGCTGCTCTTGTTAACGATGATATCTTGTTGAAAAACAGAACGGTATTGCCCGCTGATGTTTTTCAGCCCCACCCCCGTAGATGCTACCTGGTATGTCTTGGGCTGCAAGTTGTTACGAACTACCAGGTAATCATTTTCCGTAGTAATACGTATTTCCAATGGTTTGTCCTTGCTTACCACATTGTGTTTTGTGGCATTTTCCATCAATACCTGCAGGCTGCACGGAATTACCCGGCAGTTCATATATCTTTTATCCACCTCAATAACTACACGTAACGAATGATCAAAGCGCTGCGACAACAGGTCTGTATACAACCGGACAAAGTCCAACTCTTCCTGCAGCAAAATGGTTTCTTCTTCGGAAACGTTCATGAAATGACGGTACAACGACGCCAGCTTCTTTACGTAGTCACTTGCTTTCTGCTGGTCTGTATGGATCAGGTAATCCAATGAATTCAAACTGTTAAAAAGAAAATGGGGGTTCATTTGGTGCTTCAGCTGGTGGTACTGGAACGTAGCTTTATTCTTTTTGCTGATTTCCCTGTCCAATGCCTTTTTCTGTACCCTTGCGTAATACGCATAGATATCCATTCCGGCAATAATAATCAGATTGAAGAAAAAGGCAGCAATGGCCGTATACCAATACATATAATTGAAGAACGAACCTTCACCCCTCCCTTCCTGACCTTGCATAACCCGCAAAAGAACGGCAGAACCCAATGCTATCACTACCAATCCGCCTGTTTCCAACAATGTCCTTAAAATAGGTTGCTTTCCATAATCCATGTGCCTGACCAACATCCAGACCAATAAGAAATCCATTACTACCATAAGCAAAGCCAGCGGATAATTCTGCAGCAAATGGCGAAGCGTTTCATTAAAATTTAAGTTAAACTGGTTCTGAAAAAAAGGAATAGCCCCTTCAAAAGCAATCCGGACGGCAAGTACGAAGACGGCCAGCAATAGCACTTCAATGAGTGTTGTCTTATTTTTTTCCACGGCGGACAACAAAGAAAACAGACCAACCTATGAATTCAGTTACCAATGTTGTAGTGAGAACGTAACTGAAAATAATTACCATTTTGGGAAACAGCATCTGTATCCAGCGCGCCCCGTTGATCCCCAGAAAAAAGCCGGCAAACGACGCCAACAGCAACAACCCTACAATTACATCTACAGGTCCGTTAAAAAGACGGATCAAAATTACAACCATAGCAATGGTAAGGCATGTAAGAATAAAAGTATCCCCCAAAGCCGTATCGTGCAAAAGATAGCATACAAGAGCATGTGCCAGTGCAAAGCCGTGAATGACCAGATGTATGGTCCCTGCTTTTTTCATAATGGGTAAAGTTACAAAATCTTTTGCAAGTTTTTTAAGTATATTTGTTAGTAATTCTTATAGTTACAATCATGGAACTAATTTTTCAAATACATTACAACGCCCCAAAAGGAAGTACCATGCAGCTCTGTATGGATAGTACATCATGGAAGAACGGCAAGGCAACTTATGCCATGAACAGGCTGGAAGGAGGCTGGTGGGAAGTGCGGTTATTTCCGGAATCTCCAATAGCCGCCGATCTGACCTATGTATATTCCATTACATTCCCGGACGGAACAAAAAGAAATGAGTTCACAGGCCACCGGCACAAACAGCTCCCCCGTGCTGCACAAATTTATATAACGGACAGGTGGATACAACCCTCCTATTCTTACGTGTTTCCCACACACAAAATACAACCTCGGAAAAAATCAGGTTTGTCTCTTATTATCCAAACAGGTACCGTACCACACGGATACCATGTGGCCCTTTGCGGAAACACAAAAGAAACAGGGATGTGGAATCCACTGCATGCTGTAGCATTGCAATATGCGGGAAGCGGCTTTTGGGAAGCTGCTCTGCCTGGATCCACAACAGAAATGCCTGCGGCATTACACACGCTGGAGTATAAATACATCATCCGCCGGGACAAAACAAACGAACTGCTGGAATGGGAAGAAGGTCCCAACCGCACGCTTTCACACCTCCCCGGTACAGGTAAACCGTCACACCTCCCCGGTACAGGTAAACCGTCACACCTCCCCGGCACAGATGAACTTCACCACCTCCCGGCCTCGGGTAAAGCATACCGGATTATTGCCGAGGCTCCGTATAGAAGCCTCAGGGAGGGTTTGAAGCACGCAGGGACAGCGATTCCCGTTTTCTCTTTGCGTAGTGAAAACAGCTGGGGCATTGGCGATTTTGAAGACTTGAAACTGATGGCAACCTGGGCGGAAAAGACAGGTCAGCGGGTATTGCAAATCTTACCGGTAAACGATACTACCATGTACCACAATTGGATAGATTCCTACCCTTACGGAGGTATTTCCGTGATGGCCCTTCATCCGCTGTATGCCAATATACAGGCCATGTGCCCGGCTAACAAAGCTTCCGGACTTAAGCGATTTGAAAAAGAAAGGCTCCGTCTGAATGCACTGCCCCATCTAGATTACAACAGAGTAGATGCCCTTAAATGGCAGGCCTTAAAATACCTGTACAAAGAAACGGGAGAAGAGGTCATGAAGTCGGAAGCCTTCACATCTTTCGTTCAGGAAAACAACCACTGGCTGCAACCCTATGCGTTATTTTGTGTGCTCAGGGACAAATTTGAAACGGCCGATTTTTCTCAATGGGGAAAGTACGCACATTATAACCCCGCTTTTATCTCGGACTTTGAAAACGAAAAATTGAATTTGTATGTTTTCATACAATATCACCTGGACAAACAATTAACAGAAGCTAAAGATGCCTTAACAGAAAAAGGCATCATCTTAAAAGGAGACATTCCCATTGGGATTACCCCGCAGAGTGTTGAGGCGTGGTCGCTTCCGCATCTGTTTCATATGGAATCCCAGGCCGGTGCTCCACCCGATGAGTTTTCCGTACACGGCCAAAATTGGGGATTCCCCACGTACAACTGGGAAGTGATGGAAAAAGACGGATACGCCTGGTGGAAAAACAGGTTTTCCTATATGGCTCGCTATTTCCACGCCTACCGCATTGACCACATCCTGGGATTTTTCAGAATCTGGACCATACCTGCAGAGCAATCGTCGGGCTTACTGGGATACTTTGACCCGGCTATGCCTTTTACCCACCGGGAACTACAGGAAAGAGGCGTTGCTTTAGATCACGAACGGATGGTCAACCCCTACATTACCCATGAAATTCTGGAACAATATTTTGGCACAAGAGCAAAAGAAGTAAAAGAGAACTTCCTTACAAACAGCTCTATAGCCGGAAGGTACAACCTTAAAGAAACGTTTGGTACCCAAAAGAAGATCCTTGCTTATTTTGCTTCTCTTCCGGAGACCAACGAAAATAATGCCCTGCGTGACGGGCTTCTGAATTTGTGCGCCAACGTGCTTTTCATTTTACAACCGGGTAAAGAGAACGCATACCACCCGCGCATCTCGGCTCAGTACAGTGAATCTTACAAAGCACTTAACCAGGAAACCAAGTTTGCTTTCAACCGCTTATACGACCATTTTTTCTACCACAGACATAACGAGTTCTGGTACCAACAAGCCATGAAAAAACTGCCGCCTTTAATCTCGGCAACTCCCATGTTGTGCTGTGCAGAAGATTTGGGAATGATCCCCGACTGCGTGCATCCTGTTATGAAAGAACTGTCTATGCTCAGCCTGGAAGTGCAGCGTATGCCCAAAGACAAGCACCTGGACTTTGGCGATCCGGCACACTATCCCTATTTATGTGTTTGCACTACCGGTACGCACGACATGAGTACGCTGCGCGGCTGGTGGGAAGAGGACCGTGATATTACAAACCGCTTTTACCATGCCTTTATGGGCATGCAGGGCGAAACCCCTTATTACTGTGAACCTGCTGTCTGCCGGCAGGTAATCAAAAGCCACCTGGACAGCCCGGCCATGCTCTGCATCCTTCCCTGGCAGGATTGGATGGCTCTTTCGGGGGAATTACGCCGGGAAAACCCAAATGAGGAGCGTATCAACATCCCGGCCATCGTACCGCATTACTGGCGGTACCGCATGCATATGACGCTGGAAGAACTGCTTGAACAGAAAGATTTCAATAAACGACTGCAGGAAATGATACACACATCCGGTCGCTAACCCGCTTCTGCGTTTATTACCCCTTCTGCGGTTATTACCCCTTCTGTGGCTATTACTTCCTTCTGCGGTTATTACCCCTTCTGCGTTTACCCACTGTAGCAATTCAGCACAGTTATTACCCCATGCTGTGGCTATTACTTCCTTCTGCGGTTATTACCCCTTCTGCGTTTACTCAATCGCAGTTCCCCGCTGTCCCCCTGCCGTAGCCCATGCCCGGTACATCATACCGGTATTGAATTCCATGGCAATATTTCCGTTCTTGTCCACACAGATAACACCGCCGCCGGAACCTTCCATTTTGTCAATCTTCTGAAAAATCACCTCGCGGGCTGCTTCCTCTACGCTCATACCTTTGTAGTCCATCAGGGCGCTGATGTCAAAAGCCACGCATCGCCTTATCCACAACTCGCCATGACCTGTACCTGAAATTGCCACCGTATTGTTGTTGGCATACGTACCTGCACCAATTATCGGCACATCACCTACCCTGCCCCAACGTTTTCCGCTCATGCCTCCGGTAGAAGTGGCTGCTGCCAGATTTCCCTTCTTGTCCAGGGCCACGCATCCTACCGTTCCTTTAGGATCCGGTTCTTCCTGCTTCTCCTGTATCCTTATTAGCTGTTCCAAACGCTCCGGAGTGGAAAAGTACGAGTTTTCAACTACCGTCAGTCCCATTTGCGCAGCAAAAGCCGAGGCGCCTTCGCCAATGAGCAACACGTGGGGCGAGTCTTCCATCACATGGCGGGCTGCCAGAATGGGGTTTTTGATATCGCGCAAACCTGCAACCGCTCCGGCCTGCAAATTACTGCCATCCATCACAGCAGCATCCAATTCATGCACCCCGTCCAGGGTAGTTACGGCACCCTTTCCGGCATTAAAAAACGGACAATCTTCCAACCACAGCACAACTTGTGTGACAACGTCCAGAGCATCGGCCCCTTCTTCCAGTAACACTGTACCGGTTTCCAAAGCCTGATCCAACAAATCCAGATAATGTTGCCTGACCTCCGGTTGCATTTCCTTGGCAGAACCTGCTCCACCGTGCAGAACAATAGCCCACTCTTCTTTGGGGGTTTCATTAGTACAACCTGTTAAAAAGGCTACAAAAAATGGTAAAAGAAAAAAGAATACTATTTTTTTCATATAATTATGGATTGAATTTTCTTTCAGCAAGGTACAATTATTTTGTTTTTTACAAAAAACAATCTATCTTAGTTTTGTTATTTTCGTGGCTGAATAGGTGCCACTTGTCGTTTTTAGTTCAAAAACCTATTGAAGCCGTCTGTAACAGACGGCTTCCCTTTTTTTACCAATACAGCCTGCTAACGCGCAAGATTCAAAGTGTAGCACGTTTATTGTAACATACTATTGCAACATGTAGGAATATATTTACGTCTTATAGACATATTTATTTTTTGTATTACATTTGAGCTTACTATTCTTTAACAATCATTTTATGAAAAGAGCACTTACTATCATTAGCATTTCTGTTTTTTCCATGCTTCTGTCATCCTGCTGGCCCAATGGAAATGATCAAGTCAAATCATATTTCTACAAAGAAGTTATCTATGAATTTAACAACCCTTACAGCAGCATAGATTATTATACAGCAGATCTGTTAAGTTGTTACGGTGTAAAAGATTTGGACAACCCGTCGCAAGGAACGATATATGCTTCTGTTAAGGTTACAGCTAATACCAATTCCCAGCTGGATTTCAAATATGTAGAAGGAGGTATTGAAGAAACTTACCTGACAAAACATATGGAATATCCACAAGTGAAATACTATGCAACGCCTTTTTCCCAAATATGCAATATGGCAACAGGAGAAACAACTACACTTAATCTGGTATTTCCCAATGTCCCGTCTTCTATCTTAAAAGTTGGGAGTATTCATGTTCACGTTACTATCAATGATGTCAAGCTGACTTCCTTTACCATCCATCAAATTCCCTACAGACCGGAATCCGACATCCTTTCCTGGAGGTAGACATCCTTTGTTGAAGGTAGTCATCCTTTGTTGGAAGTAGTCATCCTTTGTTGGAAGTAGTCATCCTTTGTTGGAAGTAGTCGTCCTTTGTTGGAAGTAGTCATCCTTTGTTGGAAGTAGTCGTCCTTTGTTGGAAGTAGTCGTCCTTGTCTGGA
>DIRP01000026.1 GCA_002427525.1 Bacteroidales bacterium UBA5433
TCCGCAAAGGGGTTGCAAAGATAAGTGTTTTATTTTTGTTTCTCCAAATGTTTTTCGAAAAAAACATACAAATTCTTAAAAAATAGATACAATAATTATGCCTATCTTTGATGCACTGTTGAAAACCAGGCATCTGTTAATATACAAAAGATTTAAAACTTATGCAAGAAAGGAATTTAGTAATCATTCCAACCTATAATGAAAAGGAAAATGCAGAAAAAATAATCCGAACTGTTTTTGCATTAGACGTGCCTTTTCATATCCTGATAGTTGACGACAACTCTCCCGATGGTACCGCCGAAATCGTTCGTTCCCTTATTCCAGAATTTACAGGCAGGCTGCATATGATAGAACGCGAGGGAAAATTGGGTCTGGGAACAGCCTATCTGGCAGGTTTCACATGGGGACTGGAGCAAGGTTACGATTACCTTATAGAAATGGATGCCGATTTTTCACACAATCCACAGGATCTTCCCCGGCTTATCGATGCATGCCGGCAGGGAGCTCATGTATCCATAGGCTCACGCTACAGCAAAGGAATAAGCGTGATTAACTGGCCCATTGGACGTGTGCTTATGTCCTGGTTTGCATCTGTATTCGTCAGGACTATCTTACGTATGCCAATTTATGACTGTACGGCAGGCTTTATCTGTTACCACCGCACTGTGTTGGAAAGCATTGATTTTGACTGGGTGAAAATGAAGGGATACGGGTTCCAGATATCCATGAAATATTTCGCCTACAAACTGGGCTTTACAGTAGTAGAAGTTCCTATCATTTTTATTGACAGAACGGAAGGAACTTCCAAAATGAGCAGCGGTATTTTTGGTGAAGCGTTTTGGGGCGTTCTCAAGCTCCGCTTTAAAAGATTTCCAAAAAAACAAAAGAAATAACCCTATCCTATGCAAACGCTCATTCGCAATGCCACCATCGTAAATGAGGGGTCTGTACGCACAGGCTGTGTAATCCTGGAAGGAAAACGCATTGTTTTTGTTTTGTACGGAAAAAATGCCGGCGAAAAAGCAGAAAAATTATGTACTCCCTCATGCAGGATAATAGATGCAGAAGGCTATTATTTGTTACCGGGCATTATTGATGATCAGGTTCATTTTCGCGAACCGGGACAACCGCAAAAAGGATCTATGGAAACGGAGAGCCGGGCTGCCTTGCTGGGCGGAGTTACGGGTGTTCTGGATATGCCAAACAATACACCTGCCGTGACAACGGTAGCTGCTCTACAAGAAAAATACAGGTTGGCGGCAAATAACATGTACGTCAATTATGGGTTTTATATGGGTGCTACCAACACCAACGTACATGATGTACTGACACCCGGTCTGCCCGGGTGCGGATTAAAAATTTTCATGGGTTCTTCTACAGGAAATATGCTGGTTAACGACCCGGCCGTGCTGGATATTTATTTCAAAGAATTCCGGGGAATTATTGCTACCCATTGCGAAGAAGAATCTATTATCCGTGACAACCTGGAATCTGCCCGCTCCCTGTATCCCGATGGTATTCCCTGGCCAATGCACAGTACCATTCGGAGCCGCACAGCTTGTATAGTATCCACACGGAAAGCTCTGGAACTTGCATTGAAACACCACAGCCGGCTGCACATACTTCATATATCCACAAAAGAAGAAATTGACATGGTATGTGCTGCACGCCGAATCAATCCCGGCATCAGCTGTGAAGCAGCCCTGCCTCATTTGTGGTTTACAGACGCCGATTACAACACCTATGGATCCCTTGTAAAATGCAATCCTTCCCTTAAAACAAGCGCAGACAGAGAAGCCCTGCAGAAAGCCGTTGACAACAGAACCATACAGGTTATAGGGTCAGATCATGCCCCCCACACATTTGAGGAAAAACAAAACACGTATCCGGATGCTCCGTCCGGAATTCCTCTTATTCAACATACCTGTCAAATGCTTATGGAATTAGTGAAAAAGAAGCAACTCTCCCTCACCTCTGTAGCTGATGCCTGTTGCCACGAACCGGCCCGCTTGTTTGGTATCAAAGAACGCGGTTTTATTCGTGAAGGGTACTTTGCAGACCTAATTATAGTTGACCCCCGTACAGAGCACCGGGTTACCAAATCTGAATTGGAAACAACCTGCCATTGGAGTCCTCTGGAAGGACATCTTTTTTCTACTTCCGTGACACATGTCTTTGTAAACGGAACTTTAGCCGTGGAAAATGGCAGCATTCTTCAAAAACCCCCTGTATCAGCCCTAATCTAACATGAACAAAAAACGCCTGAGAGCTTACGTATTAATATGTATCACCATTATTTTTTGGGGTGTCTCTTTTTTCTGGACTAACCGGTTGCTTAATCTGGGCATCCCTGTTTTCTTCCTGATCTTCACAAGAATTTCTCTTGCAGCCCTCATTTTGTTTGTGACAGGACGGTCTTTAGGACTCATTGAAAAGCTGAGAAGAAAGAAAGACCTGCTGTGGTTTTTTGCTCTGGCCCTTATGGAACCGTTCTTTTATTTTATTGGCGAAACCTACGGGGTAAAACTTACGGCAAGTCCCAGCCTTACGTCTGCTATTGTGTCCAGCATACCTATTTTTGGTCTGATTGCAGGAGTTACCTTTTATAAAGAAAAAGTAAGCGTAAAAAACATCATTGGTATTTTTTTGACAGTTCCCGGCTTGTTGATGGTAATATTTGGCAAATGGGGATTTAATCTGACAAATGCGGAAGGTATGTCCGGCACAAATATGCCGCTGGGTATTGCTTTCCTCTTTATGTCTGTTCTGGCTGCTGTAGGACATACCGTGATTATCAAAAGAATGACCATGTACTACAACGCCTTTACAGTCACGTTTTACCAACACGCACTGGGGGCTTTGTATTTTATTCTGCCCATGCTCCTTTACGATATACCCAAGATGGACGTCCCGGCCGTGTTGACAGACTGGAACTTTTGGTACCCCATCCTTATACTGGCTGTATTTTGTTCCAGTCTTGCGTTCTTCTTATTTACCCTGTCTATTAAAGAACTGGGGATTACCCGTACCAATACATTTATAGCCATCATTCCCATTGTAACGGCCATTACAGGGGTGTTGCTGGGAATTGAAACCATCGAGTGGATTCAGGGAGTTGGAATTGTGGTGGTGGTGGGCGGAGTCATTCTATCGCAATTGCGTTCCGATAATCAATTGCATTCCGATACTCAATCGCGCTCCAGGCGTAACTGAATTCTGTTCCGTTCGGGATCCACTTTCAGGACCCTGACCATAACATGTTCATGCAATTTGACCACATCAAGGGGATTGTGAACGTATTTACGTCCCATCTGGGAAACGTGAATAAGACCATCCTGCTTGATACCAATATTGACAAAAGCTCCAAAGTCAGTTACGTTGCTTACGATTCCCGGCAGAACCATTCCTTCCTTCAGGTCGTCAATGGATAGGATGGAATTGTCAAATTCCCACACCTTGATGATTTCCCGGGGGTCACGTCCCGGTTTGTCCAGTTCTGCCATAATGTCATGTAAGGTGGGCATGCCAGCTTCTTCTGTAACGTAACGCTTCAAGTCAATTGTTTTGCGTAATTCTTCCGATTCCACCAATTGGTTTATGGTTACGCCCAAATCTTCGGCAATTTGCCTGACTAAAGGATAACGTTCCGGATGAACGCCTGTATTGTCCAGAATATCCTGTGCACCCGGGATACGTAAAAATCCCGCGCATTGTTCATAAGCTTTTTCTCCAAGCCTGGGCACTTGTTTCAAATCCTCCCTGCATGCAAACGGACCGTTGTTTTTTCTGTATTCTACAATATTCTGTGCCAACCGCGGACCCAGTCCGGACACATAAGTAAGCAACCTGTGGCTGGCCGTATTCAGGTTCACCCCCACATGGTTTACACACAATTCCACCGTCTGATCTAAGCTTTCTTGCAACAGAGTCTGGTTAATATCGTGTTGGTACTGGCCTACTCCCAAAGATTTGGGGTCAATCTTAACCAATTCTGCCAGCGGGTCCATAAGCCTCCTTCCAATAGAAACAGCTCCGCGTACCGTTACATCGTAATCCGGAAACTCTTCCCTGCCCGCAGGTGATGCAGAATATACGCTGGCTCCATCTTCATTAACAGAGTAAATCTGTATTTTATGTGGAAAGGCTATTTTCTTTAAGAATTGCTCCGTTTCACGTCCTGCTGTTCCGTTTCCAACAGCTATGACCTGAATTTTATAGGCTTCAACCAATTGTGATACCTTACGCATCGCCTGGCTACGCTCATTTCTGGGGGGATGCGGATAAATAGTATCGTTGTGGAGCAAGTCTCCCTGTTCGTTCAGACATACTACTTTGCAGCCTGTACGAAAACCGGGGTCAATCGCAAGAACTTTTTTTTGTCCCAAAGGAGGTGCTAACAACAATTGCCGCAGGTTTTCCTGAAATACCTGAACCGAGGCGCGATCTGCTTTGTCTTTGTAATAATTCAGCACCTGATTTTCAATGGAGGGGTGCATCAACCGCCGGTACCCGTCGGCTAAGGCTTCTTTCATATGCCAGCGTGCCTGTGCATGTCCTTCTTTCTGTCCGGCATCCCGGTTTTCAGATAAAAAAACTTTCTCTACCTGTGCCAACGGGGCCTGCTCCGGCCAAGGCTTCAGAGCAATAGATACAACACCTTCTTTATGAGCTCTGAGCAACGCAAGCAACCTGTGCGGTGCTATAGAGCGAAGGACCTCTGTGTAATCAAAATAATTGCGGTACTTATCGCCTTCCTCTTCTTTGTCTTTTTGTACTTTGGAGACAATTCTTCCCTCCTTTTGGTACATATTCCGGATTTGCTCACGCAAGCCGGCATGTTCACTGGCAACCTCTGCTATGATGTCGCGGGCACCGGCAAGAGCTTCTTCTGCATCGGCTACCTCGGGGCCTGTATAGCTTTGTGCCAGCTGCAGGCAATCATCGGAAGTGTTGTCCATAATAGCCAGAGCCAAAGGTTCCAGTCCCCTGCTGCGTGCAAGCCAGGCACGTGTTTTCCGTTTGGGTCTGAAAGGCAGGTACAAATCTTCCAACCGGTTCATTTGCCAACAGTTGTCAATAGCATCCCGTAATTCAGGTGTCATTTTTTCCTGTTCTTCAATAGAACGGAGGATGGCTTCTTTTCGTTTGTCCAGCTCCCGGTAGTTTTCCCATAACATTTTTACGGCAGCCACCTGTACCTCGTCCAGCGATCCGGTTGCTTCTTTACGGTAACGACTTACAAAGGGAATGGTTGCTCCGTCTGCAAACAATGCGATGGTATGTTCCACCTGCCACTCTTTAATGTGCAGCTCGGATGCAATAAGT
This sequence comes from Bacteroidales bacterium UBA5433, assembly GCA_002427525.1. GTDB lineage: Bacteria > Bacteroidota > Bacteroidia > Bacteroidales > UBA932 > DMER64. The sequence continues at coordinate 5,326 of DIRP01000026.1, forward strand.
TCAAGATGTTTTTTATTCATGCGAAACCTGGGATAATTGTTCCCGGTAAGCAGAAAAGATACGCGATTTTGAAACAAATCCCAAATAACGGGACTCGTGGTCCAAAACAGGCAGATTCCACGCTCCGGAATGTTCGAATTTTTGCATTACGCTTTCCATACGTTCATCCACAAAAACATAATCCAGCGGCCGGTGCATCAATTCATATACATAAACTGTTCTGTACAGTTCCCTACGGAACATAATGGGGCGTATATCGTCCAAAGTAACAATTCCCTGCAGATGGCCTTCGGTATCTGTTACCGGAAACAAGTTTCTTTTGCTTTTCTCCACCACCTCTACCAGTTTCTCCAACGAATAATCTGGATGGACGGTAACGAAATCACTTTCAATAATATCTGATGTTTTAAGCAAGGTCAAAACAGCTTGGTCGCTGTCGTGCGTAAGCAATTTTCCTTCTTTGGCAAGACGTTTTGTATAAATGGAGTATGGCTCAAATTGACGTACCGTAACAAAAGAACAGACAGCCGTAATGATCAAAGGCATCAACAGCTGGTACCCTCCGGTTAACTCGGCAATCAGAAATATTGCTGTCAAGGGTGCCTGCATAACCCCCGACATAAGACCGGCCATGCCTACCAAAGCAAAATTGGACTCGGGTAAAACACATATCCCGGAAATGTTAAGAACCCGGGCCAATACAAACCCCAAAACCCCACCCATAAACAGCGTAGGACCAAAAGTGCCCCCTACCCCTCCGCCTGCATTGGTAAAGGACATAGCAAAAACTTTCAGCAACAATACACAAGAGAAGAACACCGGGATAAACCACACGCTGTTGCTAAGCGAACCGTAAATAAGGCTGTCAACAGCCCCTTCCACATTGTTGTTCAGCAAAGCGGAAAGAGATCCGTATCCTTCTCCGTACAACGGGGGAAACAACACAATAAGAAGGCCCAGCGTAAGGGCCGATATTGCCCAACGCGAATACTCGTTTTTAATACCCGAGATACGGCCTTCCAACCACAAGGTCGTGCGTGTAAAGAAAAGACTGACAAACCCGCATGTGACTCCCAACAGCAGATAATAAGGTATGTTGGCCACAACAAAAGGAGCTGTGGAGCTGGCAAAACTCACTTCTCCTCCCATAATGAGTGAAGCTACAGCCGTTGCTGTAATGGAAGCAGTCAGCAAGGGGATAATGGATCCGAGGGTCAGATTGAAAAGCAGGATCTCAAAGCAAAACAGAACACCTGCCAGCGGGGCTTTAAAAATGCCGGCAATGGCTGCCGCTGCACCGCAGCAGACCAACAGTGTGACGCTCCGGTAGTTCATTCCCAGTTTTCTTCCCACATTGGATCCAATAGCAGCCCCTGTATATACAATGGGTGCTTCTGCCCCCACACTTCCTCCAAAACCAATAGTCATGGCACTGGCTAAAATAGATGTATAGCAATTGTGCCTTTTAATCAACGATTTATTGCAGGAAATAGCCTCCAGAACACGGGTTACTCCATGAGATATATTGTCTTTTACAAAATATTTTACAAAAAGTAAGGACAGCAACATGCCCAGACCGGGCAAAAGAAAATAAGTCAGACTTTCAGCCGGCAAACTGACATGCGTTGTTAACAGATCTTTAATAAACTGGATAAACAACTTGAGCATAACAGCGGCTAATCCGCTGAGAAGCCCAATAACCAGAGACAGCACCAAAAGGAGTGTGGATTCGGGTAAACTCTTAATCTTCTTCCATATCTTCTGCAACATCTGTAAAGCTTGAGTCATCTGTTTCCGGGAAATCAACACTGTCATCGTCTCCCTCGTTATCATCCTCGGAACCGAAAATATCTTTTTCGATTTCATCGTAATCGTCAACCTTTACGTCAACCTTGACCAAATAAATGGCTTCCGGAATTTCAAACGGAACAGCATAAAAATAGGATCCGTCAGGTTTGTCTACCTTCATGATATCTCCCATATAGTCGGCATAGCCACGGGGATACTTTTCTTTCCAGACATACACTAATTGGGGCGGCATATTTGCATAGCCAATTACCAACCTTTTCTTATTAACCAAGGGTCTTTGTGCCGGAGCTTTTTTCATAGAGCAAATAAAAAAAACAGATTTTGATGCAATAATACAATATTATTTTGATTTGCAAATTACATCCTTTCCGGTAATACAATTCCTAGCAAATTCATGGCCGAATCAAGCAACGCTGCTACTTGACCCAAAAGCAAAAGTCTTTGATCCCGCAGCTTGGTGTTTTCTTCGTGAAGCACAGTTACTTCATGGTAGTATTGGTTAAATTCCCTGGCCAATTCGTAACAGAAATTTGCAATTTGTGCAGGAGAAAACGCTGCTCCGGCTTCTTCCACTACTTGCGGATACCCTGCCATAAGCCTGATAAGCCGCAATTCTTTTTCCAACATGGGCAACCCGTGCATCCGGGCTTTATAGCCATGCTCCTGTGCTTTTCTTAAAATGGATTGAATACGTGCGTAGGTATATTGAATGAAAGGTCCTGTGTTCCCGTTGAAGTCTATAGACTCTTTTGGGTCAAACAGCATGGTTTTTTTGGGATCCACTTTCAGAATAAAATATTTGAGCGCCCCCAACCCCAGTATTTCATACAGCTTATTCTGCTCTTCCGGGGCCATATCTTCCAATTTGCCCGACTCCTGGGAGGTTTCACGGGCTGTTTCTACCATTTTGTCCATCAAGTCATCTGCATCTACCACCGTACCTTCACGTGATTTCATTTTTCCTTCCGGTAGCTCTACCATACCGTATGAAAGATGGAACAGGTTGTCCGACCAGGTATAGCCCAGCTTTTTTAAAATGACTTTCAGTACCTGAAAGTGGTAATTTTGTTCGTTGCCAACCACGTAAACATGGGTATCAAACCGAGATTCGTTATACCGGCTTACTGCGGTACCCAGGTCTTGTGTCATATAAACAGAAGTACCGTCTGCACGAAGCAACAGTTTCTGATCTAATCCGTTTTCTGTTAGATCACACCAAACAGAACCGTCCGGATTCCTGTAAAAGACCCCGTCTTCCAACCCCTTCTCTACCAGTTGCTTTCCCAGCAGGTACGTATTGGACTCGTAGTATATTTTATCAAAAGATACCCCAAGCCGCTTGTACGTTTGATCAAATCCTTTGTACACCCAGCCATTCATTTTCTTCCACAAATCCATTACCTTTGGATCTCCTTGCTCCCACTTTACCAACATATCCTGTGCTTCCACAATAACGGGGGCTTCTTTTTCTGCCTGTTCCCGGAGAATACCTTGTCTTGTAAGTTCTTCTATTTGCTGTTGGTATTTTTCATTAAAAAGAACGTAATAATCGCCTACCAGATGGTCTCCTTTTTTTTCTGCCGTTTCCGGCGTTTCGTTCTTCCCCCATTTTTGCCAGGCCAGCATAGATTTGCTGATATGAATTCCCCTGTCGTTAACAAGATTTACCTTTATAACCCGGTGGCCATTGGCTTCCATAATCCGGGAAACCGACCAGCCAAGCAAGTTGTTACGAATATGTCCCAGGTGAAGCGGTTTGTTTGTATTGGGAGAAGAATATTCCACCATAACAGTCTTTCCGGACGGAGCTTTCATGCCATACTCCGGCGTAGCAGCCATCTGCTGTAAGGTATCTGTCCAGAATTCCGGAGTCATCTTAAGGTTCAAAAACCCTTGTATTACCTGGAAAGAAGCAATTTCCTGCAACATATCTGTAAGTGCCTGACCCAGCTCCATTCCTGTCTGCTGGGGAGATTTTCGGCTGATTTTCAGCAGGGTAAAGACCACTACCGTAACATCGCCTTCAAATTCCTTTCGGGTGCCCTGTACCTGTAATAGTTCCGGATCCGGAACAGTCCCATACAATTTCAGAACGGCTTCTGCCAAGGCCTCTAGTATGATTGTTTCTGCATTCATTTACTAAAATATTGATTAATGGCCACTTTTACCTTTGGAGCCAGTTTAAGCATAGTAAATACCGTACAGAATGCCATGAAAGCATACGCTATATCAATAATGTCCACTACTGCAGTCAAAGGAATAACGGCCCCCATGACCAATGTTGCCAAAAACAAGTAATTGTAATAATGGGCCCTGTGGGCTCCAAATAAAAAATTCGTACACTTGGTACCGTAATACGAATAGGAGAACATCGTAGAAAAGGCAAAAACAAACACAACTACCAGTAACAGGTAACTGCCCCAGCCGGGAATGGAACGCTCAAAGGACTCCATAACCATTTGCATGCCCTGTAAGTCAGATACGGTATATCTGGCATTGATAAGTACAGCCAACGCCGTTAAGGTACACATCAAACCCGAGTCTATGGAGGGAGCAATCATGGCCACAAGCCCTTCGCGTACAGGCTCTGTGTTGCGAGAAGCTCCGTGCATCATAGAGGCTGTTCCCACACCGGCTTCATTCACAAAGGCTGCGCGTCTGGCTCCTATTACTATAACAGACCCGGCTATACCGCCGGCTCCTGCTTTCCATTGAAAAGCCCCTTTAAAAATCGAAGCAAATACGGCCGGCACTTCTCCCCAGTTGGTGATTATTATATAGAATACCAGGAGAAAATAAAAACCTACCATAAAAGGAACAAGGCGCGATGCCACTTTGCCTATCCGGTTTATTCCTCCCAGAACTACTATGGCTACTATGCCGGCAATGGTAACACCTGTAACAAAGCGCAGCCATACGGTATTCTCAATACCTGCCGGAGTATAGACTACCGTTTGCAGGGCTTCTGTAAGCTGGTTGGACTGCATCAGACAAAATGTCCCTATCAGGCCAAACGTAGAAAAGAGCACGGCAAGCGGTTTCCATTTTTTCCCCAGCCCTTCTGTAATCATATACATGGTTCCCCCCTGTAATTCACCGGCACTGTCCCTGCCTTTGTACATGACGGCCAGGGTACCTTCAAAAAATTTGGTGGCCATCCCTACACAGGCACTGACCCACATCCAAAAAATAGCACCGGGCCCGCCAAGTGTGATGGCTACAGCAACACCCGAAATGTTTCCCAAACCTACCGTTGCAGCAATGGCCGAAGTAAGGGCCTGAAAAGAACTCAGCTGTCCTTCTGCTTTTTCTTCTTTAACGCCAACTGCTTTTAAAGCCCTTCCGTAATAACGAAACGGAATAAACTTGGAATATACCAGAAAAAACAAGCCTCCTCCTATAAGGGTAAGGAAAAGAGGCAAATTCAGCCACGAGCTGAATGTGTGAAGCAGGTTGCCTATAGTTTCAAACATAGACTACCCCAGATAAGCTTTCAATAATTTACTTCTGGCACTGTGGCGCAGCCTGCGGATGGCTTTTTCTTTAATCTGGCGAACACGTTCCCGCGTCAGACCAAATTCTTCACCTATTTCTTCAAGCGTCATTTCCTGTGCACCAATTCCAAAAAAATACTTGATAATATCCCTTTCTCTTTTGGACAAAGTGGACAAGGCGCGTTCAATTTCTTTATTCAGACTCTCGTTTACCAAACCGCGGTCTGCATTGGGCGAATCGTTATTGACCAGAACGTCCAGCAAACTGTTGTCCTCGCCGTCAATAAAAGGAGCGTCCACAGATACATGACGTCCCGAAACACGAAGGGTATCGGAAATTTTTTCACTGGGTATATCCAATATCTCTGAGAGCTCGTCCGGAGAAGGTACCCGTTCATGCTCCTGCTCAAATTTAGAGAGCGCCCTGTTGATCTTATTCAAAGAACCTACCTGATTGAGTGGCAACCTTACAATCCGGCTCTGTTCTGCCAATGCCTGTAAAATAGATTGTCTGATCCACCAGACAGCGTATGAAATAAATTTAAACCCACGGGTTTCATCAAACTTTTCTGCTGCTTTTATTAAGCCCAAATTGCCTTCGTTAATCAAATCCGGAAGGCTAAGTCCTTGATTTTGGTATTGTTTGGCAACAGACACTACAAACCTCAAATTAGCCCTTGTCAGTTTTTCAAGGGCCTGTTGATCTCCTTTTTTGATCCTCTGTGCCAATTCCACCTCTTCTTCAACAGAAATCAGATCTTCCCTGCCAATTTCCTGCAAATACTTATCCAGGGACGCACTTTCCCTGTTAGTAATTGATTTTGTAATTTTTAATTGTCTCATTTAAAAAAAATCTAACTGCCCTCTTATACGTAAAAGGGCAGTTTAAGTTTCAAATTATGCTACATAATTGTAATGAATCAATTACCTAACGCATAATAATACACAGATCCATCCGGGTATTTACCCTCAATAAGCACCCCCCGCTCTGCCGTTTGCAAAGCTTGTGCGAATTGTTGAACGGTAGCAACAGGCTTCTGGTTTATATGTGTAATGACAAAACCTTTTTTAATGCCTGCGTCTTTTAATTTTCCATCTCCCAGAGATACCACTTCTATTCCGCCGCGGATTTTCAATTTGTCCCGCAGTTGTTTTCCGGCAACCTGCAACCCGGCTCCCATAAAATGGGTTACCTCTCCATCTGATTCCTTAATAATATGCGTATCCCCGGTCTGACTTTGCAATGTGGCCGTTACAACCACCTCTTTGTTCCCCCTGAGCAATGTCAACCTGACTTTGTCACCGGGACTGTACCGGTTGATTTGCTCCTGAACAGCCGTTCCGGAATTGACTTCTGCGTTTTCCACCTTTATGAGAATATCACCTGTCTTTATTCCGGCTTTCTCGGCGGCACCTCCTTTTGTCAATTCGTGAATATATACACCTTTAATATCTTGTATATTCTTTTCTTTGGCCAAATCACCGGTAATGTCCTGCATGGTAATCCCCAACAAAGCCCTTTGGACAATACCGTATTTACGGATATCCTCAACAACCTTTCGTGCCATATTGGCCGGTACTGCAAAAGAATACCCGTCATAAGAACCGGTACGGGTTGCAATCGCCGTATTAATACCTACAAGCTCCCCTTTTGCATTAACCAGGGCTCCTCCGGAATTTCCCGGATTAACAGCTGCGTCTGTCTGTATAAAGGCTTCTATCTTAAATTCCTCCCGGTAGGAAGGCAGGCTGCGCCCTTTGGCACTGACAATCCCGGCTGTTATGGTTGATCGCAGGTCGTAAGGATTCCCTATAGCAAGCACCCATTGCCCCAGACGTAATGCATCAGAATCTCCGTATTTCATAAAGGGCAATCCCGTGGCTTCAATTTTCAACAAAGCAATATCCGTGGCCGGATCTTTCCCTACCACCTTTCCATCAAACTGGCGTTTGTCATCCAGTGTAACTACCACCTCGTCTGCATCGTCAATGACATGCGTAGCCGTAATAATATACCCGTCTGAACTTATAATTACCCCGGATCCGGCACCTAACTGTGGGCGCTGCTGCCGTGAATCACCGTATCCAAAGAAAAAATCCAATAAACTTTGCGGGCCTTGTATTGGCTGTCCACGCTTTACTACTTTAACGTGTACTACGGCTTTTACACCCGTCTCTGCAGCATATGTAAAATCCGGGTACTGAATTTCTGGCAGGGATACCTGCTGTACTACCGGTTCCTGCCCGGTTGTAATATACACTTTTTCAACATTTTTTGAAAATCCTGCAACATGGTTGACAAGTACTGTTGTCCCCACACTTACCAACGCTGTAACAAGTACTACAAGTCCAATTCTCTTTTTCATAGCTATATTTCTTTTATTTATCTATTTTTGAAGAAAATATTTCAAAATTCATACCAAAGCTTATGTTACTGCCATTTTGTAAATACCACGGAGCCGGAAACGATTTTATTCTCATTGACAACCTAAAAGGAGATATCCGGCTTACCTCTGAGCAGATCAGCTCCCTTTGCCACCGCAGGTTTGGCATTGGTGCAGACGGCCTTATGCTATTAGAGACTGCAAAAAAACCTTATGATTATTACATGGCTTTCTACAATTCAGACGGATCAGAAGGTACCATGTGTGGTAACGGCGGGCGGTGTTTGGTTGCCTTTGCCGACAGAACAGGCTTAAAAAGTCATGATTTCCTGGCTATTGACGGAGAGCACCACGCTTCCATACTGGAAAAATCCGGAAATTATTCCCGTGTAAAATTGCAATTGGGCAATATAGATCAAGTCCGGGAACACGAAAAAGACAGTTACATTGTAAATACCGGATCCCTGCATCTGGTACGGTTTGTCCCCAATGTTCAGGCTGTTGACGTAGCCACAGAAGGAGCTTACTGGCGGAACCACAGCAGCTTTGGAAAAGAAGGAATCAACGTAAATTTTGTCGAAATTCTGGACCCGGGATGCCTTTTTGTTCGAACGTTTGAGCGGGGAGTAGAAGCCGAGACCTGGGCATGCGGGACCGGATCGGTAGCCAGTTCCCTGGCAGCCCGTGTTCATACACAAAGCGATAGAAACCTGTGGAATGTTCAGACAAAAGGAGGCAACCTGCAAGCCGAGTTTCGCCCCCGGGGCGTGGGATTTGATAACGTCTTCCTTACCGGTGGTGCCGTTATGGTTTTTCAGGGAAACTTAGAGTTGTAAGCCGAGGCGGGAAAATAGCACTGCCAATCCTGACCATGGTACTGCCTTCTTCAAGGGCCACGGTATAGTCTTGCGTCATGCCCATAGAGCAATGCACAAAAGCCGGTTCGTCTGCAAACGGGCCGGTTTTTAATGTATCAAACAAAGTCCGCAGTGTTTGGAATTCACTTCTTACCAACGATTTATCTTCTGTAAAAGAGGCCATCCCCATCAATCCGCACACCCTCACATGAGTCCATGCCTCTTTTTGTATTTCCAATACTTCTTTGGGACTGTACCCGTGCTTTGTGTCCTCGCTGGCAATATGTACCTGTAGCAATACGTCTTGTACTATGCCAAGCTTTTCTGCCTGTAGGTCTATGGCGCGCAAGAGTCGTGTTCTGTCTACTGACTGAATGAGTACCGCTTTGCCAACCACATCTTTCACTTTATTTGTTTGCAAGTGCCCTATAAAATGCCATTGGATGTCGTGTGGCAATACAGGGATTTTTTCAAGTAATTCCTGGGATCTGTTTTCACCAAAAATGTGTTGTCCCGCTTCGTAAGCTTCCCGTACCAGCGAAACCGTTTGAAATTTGGATACTGCCACCAAAGTTACTTCCCGGGGAAGCGATAAGCGCAGCCGTTTTATATTCTCGGCAATTGTCATTTTTTATTTTTCATCTGCTGCTGCTGTTGCCGTTGCATCTCTTCCAACCTTTTTTGAAATTTCGATTTTTTAGGCGTTGCAGGAGCTTTAGCTGCTTTCTCTTTTAATTTTTTGTACAGTTCTTCTTCATTTACAAAAAACTTTTGGAAAATCCATGTTTGTAACATGGTGGTAAGATTGGACAACAGGTAATAATAACTGAGTGCAGCCGACAGATTGTTAGCTACCGTAAGCATCATAATGGGCATAAAGTAGAGCATCATCCCCTGCATGCCCGGCATTTGCTGGTTACCGGCCTGTTGTTTCATGTTCATTTTGGAATACAAAAACATGGATACGGCCATTAACAAGGCAAACAAACTTATATGGTCCCCGTACAGGGGTATATTAAAGGGCAGATCCAAAATAGAATCGTACCCACTCAGGTCATCTGCCCACAGAAATCCTTGTTGACGCAGCTCAATGGATCCCGGGAAAAAGCGGAACATGGCAAAAAGAATGGGCATCTGGAAAAACATGGGCCAACAACCTCCCATCATTTTGACGCCTGTCTTTTTATACAAATCCATAGTTTCCTGCTGCTTTTTCATCGCATCATCCTTCTTTGGATATTTTTCATTGATCTTGTCAATTTCCGGTTTAAGTACCCGCATCTTGGCAGAAGACAAATGAGATTTATACGTAAAGGGCGACACGATCAACTTAATGAACAGGGTCATAATCAAAATGATCAACCCAAAGTTTCCAATAAAACGGTTCAGCAAATTGAACGTGGGAATAATCAGAAAACGGTTAATCCAACTGATTAGAAAACCTCCCAGGGGAAGGATTTGCTCGAAGGAACGATCATACTCTTTAAGTGCGTAGTATCCATTGGGACCAAAATAAAATTGCAAAGGAATATTCTGTTCCGGTGATGCCTGGTAAGGCAGTTGCATAAAAGCACGGCAATCCATAAGAAGGGAATCCGGATTGTCCGGTGCATAAAAACGGAACGACATATCTCCGCTGTTAAAACTCTGATCGGAAATAAAAATCGCAGAGAAGAACTGCTGCTGGAAAGCCAGCCATTCAACACGCGTTTTGACAGACTGACTTGCCTCGGCTTTCCGCATCCCCAGTTTTTCTACGTCTTTTGTATTGGGGTATTTATAAGCAACTGTGGAATAGTTTTTTTCGTTGTTGAACCCTTTCTCCAGATGGCGTACATGTACATTCCAATTCAGGTCCATCTGCGTTACGTTCCTGGGAATGAACCTATCCATTCCTATCAGGTTCATAGAAAGGTTAAGCAGGTAGGAATCTTCTTCAAGAACGTAGGCATACTCTATATAAGATGCGTTATCAAAATACAGGCGAAAGAGCAATTCATTATTTTCCTGATTTTCCTGTACGTCAAAAAAGAAGTTCCCTGTATTTATCTGTTCACCGGCAAACAGTTCCAATTCCAGTTTGTTAATAGGCCCTTCAAAAAACAGCAAACTATCCCCGGCATACGTTTTGAAATTTTTTATCTGTACACTATAGGGCCTGCCTCCCAGGTTGGAAAAAACAATCCTGAGTTTTTCATTCTCAAGAACATGAAAAGCTTCCTCCCCCTCATGGTGTCTGTTCAGCCAGGTGTTGGTATAGCGTTGCCCTGTAGTTCCTGCTGTAGTTCCTTTAGTTTCTGCTGTAACCTGTTCTTCCTGAACTGTCTTTCCACCATCCTGTAGTACTCCCTCAGGGTCAGCCGATAACATAAGCTCTATTGCTTGTGCACGGGCAATAGAATCCTGAACAAATTGTACTCTTTGCTGTTCCTTAGCCACTTTGGAATTGTACATACTAAATCCCACCAAAATGGCCCCTATCAGCAAAACGGCCCAAACTGTATTTTTATTCATTGCTTTCTATTTGTTTGATCTTTTCTTCCAGTTCACCCAGCTCCTTTCTGGCTGCTTCTATCTTTCTACAGGTGTCTGCAATGATCTTATCAGCATTTTTAGATTTAGCAAAAAATCCCATATTGTTTTCCCAAACAGCAATCTCCGATTCCAATTGACGGAAACGCTGAATAAATTTATCGCGTCCGCTGCGGGGTTCGTCCGAACGTCCTCTGTTGCTGCGGTACCCGCCTCTTTTTTCTGAAGATTCCGGATTTAAATGCCCAAAATGCTTGTTTATTGCATTTTTGTATGCATTATTAATTTTCTCTTTTTCTTTAACCGGTACAAACCCTATCTGCCCCCATCTGTTCTGGAATTCTCTGAGCAATGCTGCCGGGTCTCCGGCCGTTGTCGGATCAAGCGACTCCAATTCCGCTATCAGGGCTTCTTTGGCTTTCAGGTTGTCTTCATAGGAAGCATCCTGTTGTGAGAAATGTTCCGATTTTCGGGTAAAAAACACATCACAGGCAGAACGAAAACGTTTCCAGATGGCATCTGCCTGTTTTCTGGGAACAGGTCCAATTTCTTTCCACTGTTTCTGCAAATGAATAAGCTGATCCGTTGTTCTACGCCAATCATCACTCATGTTAATGGATTCTGCCTGTTCACACAAAGCTGTTTTGTGGACCAGGTTATCCTGCATTTCCTTTTTAAAGTCTGTATAAAATTCGCGTTTCTGACCATAGAACTTATCGCAAGCAGCACGAAACCGGTCGTATACCTTCTGGTTTTCTTTTTTTGTTGCAAAGCCAATGGTTCTCCATTCCTTTTGCAAGGCTTCCATTTCTTTGGCATTTTTGTTCCAGTTAATGCCATCGTCGTCTGCTTTTTCTGCTATAGCTTCTGCTTTCTCACATAGAACAAGCTTCTCTTCCAGATTTTTACGCTGGTCTTTCTTCTGCTCTTCAAAATGCTCCTGATGCCTGATATTAATAGCTGTAGTACTTTTTTTGAACCGTTCCCACATAGATTCCCTCAAGTGACGCGCAATGGGACCTGTTTCCCGCCATTCTTCATGTAGCTTTTGCAGTTTATGAAAAGCCGATACAACGTTGGGTTCTTCTTCAAGGGCTTCTGCCCGTTCACACAGTTTCTCTTTAATCTCTTGATTTCGCTTGAAATCCAAATCCCGCAATTCGTTGTTGATTTTTACATAGTCGTAAAATTTTTCAACATAATGCTGGTAGGTTTCCCATATATCTTTTGTTCTGGACAGGGGTACAGGACCTACTTCTTTCCAATGCAACTGAAGGGAACGAAATTCAGGAAATGTATGGTTGATATCTTCCTGTTTATCCAAAAGTGCCTTTATCCCCTCAATGATAGATAGTTTTTCTTCCAGATTCCTTTCTTTTTGCTGTTCAATATTACGCAGCAAATCTGCCCTAAGCACCTTATAACGGGCATACAATTTTTTAAACGCGGCTTCCTCGGCACTTTCCTGTATTTTTTCAGGCGCTTCTTCACCGGGTTCCGGCGTGGGCTGGTCTTTCTTTAACAATTTGTAAAAACAAGACTTAATGGTTTCTGCATTTTTATGCATCTCTGTCTTGTCTTCTGCTTCTATGAGTTGTTCAAAAACACCAAGAAGTTCAGGAATACTCATGGATGTAAAATCCGTACTCTTATCAGGATCCATTTTACTTAGAAAGGAATTAGTATTTATAGCTTGCAAATGTAATGAAAAACTACAATATATTGAATAATGATTACTTTTGCTTTACTATGAGACTTGACATTATTACAGTTCTTCCCGCTTTGCTGGAAAGCCCGCTTTCCCATTCTATTGTTAAAAGAGCCAGGGAACGCTCTCTGGCAGAGATTGTAATTCATGATTTAAGACCTTATGGGAAAGGTAAATACAGACAAACAGACGATTATCCTTTTGGCGGAGGTGCCGGCATGGTGCTGATGGTAGAACCTGTGTACCGTCTGATTGAAGAATTGAAAAAGGAACGTACGTATGATGAAATCATATATACAGCACCGGACGGATTGCCTTTTACACAAAAAGAGGCCAACCGCCTGTCGTGCCTGAAAAACATCATTCTCTTGTGTGGCCATTACAAAGGAGTTGACCAACGAATCAGGGACCATCTGGTTACACGTGAACTTTCTATTGGTGATTATGTTTTAAGTGGTGGGGAGCTGGCTGCTGCCGTCATTACAGATGCTGTTGTCAGGTTACTTCCCGGAGCAATGTCAGACGGATCGTCGGCCCTAACAGATACATTCCAGGACAACCTGCTTGCCCCTCCCATTTATACCCGTCCTGCCAATTTCAAAGGCTGGGAAGTGCCGGAAGTACTCTTGAGCGGAGATCCTGAGAAAATTTTGGAATGGCAGGAAAAAGAAAGCCTGAGCCGCACAGAACGCCTCAGGCCCGATTTGTTAGACAGATAACTGCAGGTGGTCAGAGAAACATTATATTTTGTCTCATGGCAGCCTGCAACGTATTTTTAAGCAGGGATACCCGTGTCATGGGGCCTACTCCTCCGGGAACAGGTGTTATGTAGCTGCAGCGTGGTGCTACATCGTCAAAATCTACATCCCCCACCAATTTGTACCCCGATTTTGTATCGTTGCTTTCTACCCGGTTAATACCCACATCAACTACCACAGCCCCTTCTTTAACCATCGCTGCTTTGACAAAATGAGGACGCCCCAGGGCAGCAATCAAAATATCAGCCCTGCTTGTTATTTCTTCCAGATTAACTGTTTTTGTATGGCACAGGGTTACGGTACAATCTCCCAGGTAGCCTTTTCTGGAAAGAAGATTGGCCAGAGGTTTTCCTACTATATTGCTCCTGCCTAAAATCACACATTCTTTCCCTTGCAAAGGAATATGAAAGTAATCCAGAAGGTCCACAATGCCGGAAGGAGTGGCTGCAACAAAGGCAGGAAGTCCCAGCACCATGCGCCCCACATTCAGCGGATGAAAGCCGTCCACGTCTTTATCGGGATCAATCGTTTCAATAATCTCCTGTTCATTCAAATGTTCGGGCAGAGGAAGCTGAACAATAAGTCCGTCAACACCACTTTCTTCGTTAATAGATTTGACACATTCAATAAGCCCTGCCTGACTGATGGTTGCAGACAGTTTATAAACAATGGATTCCATACCTACCTGCCGGCAATCACTTTCTTTGCTCTTAATGTACGAATGGCTTGCCGGATCATCTCCCACAAGAATAGCCGCCAGCCGGGGTTTTCTTCCAAACTCACGACTCCAGCGCTCTACATCCCGCGTTATATCTTTCTTTAAAGCTTCTGCCGCTGCTTTTCCATCCAATAATTTCATGGTTATGTTCCTCCTTATTTAAATACCCATTCCGCCTTTTTTCAAGGACTGCATCATAGCTGCACCGCCGGCACCTTTCAGGTTCTTCATCATTTTTCTTGACTCATCAAACTGCTTTATCAACCGGTTCACTTCTGTAATGGAAGTCCCGCTTCCGGCAGCAATGCGTTTGCGTCTGCTCCCATTTAAAACAGACGGATTTTCACGTTCATATTGTGTCATGGAACCAATAATCGCTTCAATTTCTTTAAAAGCATCGTTGTCTATATCTGCATCCTTAACTGCTTTTGAAATCCCCGGAATCATGGCTGCCAAATCTTTGATATTGCCCATTTTTTTTACCTGGTTGATTTGCTTCAAAAAGTCATCAAAATTAAAGTTGTCTTGTGCCAGTTTTTTCCGGAGCTTCTTACTTTCCTCTTCATCAAATTGTTCCTGAGCCCTTTCTACTAGAGTAACAATATCACCCATACCCAAAATGCGATCCGCTATACGGGCCGGATGGAATATATCAAGGGCATCCATTTTTTCTCCTGTACCAACAAATTTGATGGGTTTGTTTACAACAGCCCTTATAGACAAAGCCGCTCCTCCGCGTGTATCCCCATCCAGTTTGGTGAGCACCACCCCGTCAAATTGTAGTTTTTCGTGAAATACACGGGCTGTTTCTACAGCATCCTGTCCCGTCATGGAATCTACAACAAACAGGGTTTCTGTTGGGTTTACCTTCTTTTTTATAGTTCCTATTTCCTCCATCATGGCCTGATCAATGGCCATGCGCCCTGCCGTATCTATGATTACCGGACTGTATCCTTCTTCACGGGCTTTCTTAATAGCATGTTCAGCAATTTGTACCGGATTCTTATTGTCTTCTTCTGTATATACGTCAACACCTGTTTGCTGCCCCAGCACACGCAGTTGTTCCATGGCTGCAGGTCTGTACACGTCAGCCGCAACAAGTAAAGGACGCATGCCTTTCTTTTTTTTCAGGAAAAATGCCAGTTTGGCAGAGAATGTTGTTTTTCCGGATCCTTGCAAACCTGCTACAAGCACAATGCCGGGTGTTCCTTTTGTATTAATCCCCGCAGCCTCTCCTCCCATCAAATCAACCAAACGGTCATGCACAATCTTTGTCATCAATTGGCCCGGACGAACAGATTTCAAGACATCCTGCCCCAACGCTTCTTCTTTTACGCTATCGCAAAAATTTTTGGCAACCTTGTAACTCACGTCCGCATCAAGCAATGCACGACGGACATCTTTTAACGTCTCGGCAACATTTATTTCTGTAATCTTTCCTTCTCCTCTGAGCAACTTGAACGAACGCTCCAATCTTTCCGTAAGGTTTTCAAACATAAGGTATTATTTGATTTATTATAAAAGTAATGGTTTGGGGCCTTCCCGGATAACCACCGGCTCGGGCCCTGTACAATCAATAATGGCAGAAGGGTCCAGCCCTCCCGGTCCTCCATCGATTACCACCGCTACCTGTTCTCCAAAGCGGTCGTTAATCAGACCGGGGTCGGAAAAGTAGCCGGGTTCCTCTTCGTCCCATGGAAGCGAAGTAGAAATAATAGGTACCCGCAACTCTTTCAAGATTATCTGCAGTATGGGATGGTCCGGTACACGGATACCAACCGTCCTCTTTTTCCCTTTAAACAATTTTGGTACCTGGCTGTTCCCCTGAAGTAAAAACGTAAACGGTCCCGGAAGGTTTTTCTTCATCAGTCTGAATACGTCATTATGCAAAGGCTTACAATAATTCGACAGTTGGGAAAGATCGTGGCACAAAAAAGAAAGCCTGGTAGATGGTGTGTAACAACCTTTTATTCTTTCCATTTCCGGGACACTGCTAAGGTAATCCAAAGAACAACCCATTCCGTACACACTGTCGGTAGGATAAATTACAATGCCTCCCTTTTGCAGGACAGATACAGCTGTCTGAACCAAGCGGTCCTGAGGGTTGTCCGGATAGATTTTAAGCAACATTCCTATTACAATTCAGACGAATAATAAGCCTGTGCCAGTTCTTTCTGGTTGTAGCGCATGCCCATAACTTGTCCGTAAGCACCGGCAGAACAAATGGCCAAAAGATCTCCACGTACCGTTTCCGGCATTTTGACAGCACCGTCAAACCTGTCGGAAGATTCGCATACCGGCCCTACCACGTCGTACGTCTTTCTTTTGGAAGATTCCGAAGTAAGGTTGTACATAACATGACGGGCCCCATACAGTGCAGGTCGTATCAAATCGTTCATACCGGAATCAAGAATCACAAACTCTTTTCCTTTGCCTTTTTTCACAAACAAAACGCGTGATATCAGGAAACCACACTGACCAACCAGTGTCCGCCCCGGTTCAAAGTGAACTTTCTGTCCTTTCCTGACCTCCAGATTCTTGTGAATGGTTTCAAAATATAATTCAAAGGGGCTGATAGGGTTTTCCAAAGGTTTTTCATAATCAATGGCCAATCCGCCACCCATATTAATATGTTCGACGTTAATGTCACGCTGTTCAAACCATTTTTGGAATGTGTTCATTTTTGCACACAATTCCTCAAACACTTTCATTTCTGTAATTTGCGAACCTATGTGCATATGCAGTCCCAGGAGTTTCACGTTGGGACAAGCTTTTACCACCTGCAATGCTTCTGTAAGGTCTTTCCCCGAAATTCCAAACTTATCCTTTGATCTTCCGGTAGTTATGTGACTAAGTGTTTGTGCATCAATGTCCGGATTCAACCGGAGTGAAATGCCCGCCGTTTTACCCATCTGAGCAGCCAGGTCGTTAATCACCCGAATTTCCTGAACCGATTCACAGTTGAATGAAAATATACCTCCCTGCAGGGACGTACGGATCTCCTTGTCTGTTTTGCCAACCCCTGCAAACACAATAGTATCCGGGTCAAAACCAAGATCCAGTGCCAACTGAACTTCATTCCCGCTTACACAATCCGCCCCCAATCCAGCACGATGTATGATCTCAAGGATTTGAGGGTTTGCATTGGCTTTCATGGCAAAATGCGCATGGTAGCCGTATTTTCTGATAAGTTTAGTGTACAGCCTGAGTGTTTGATCCAGGATGTCCAAATCGTAGAAATAAAAGGGCGTTTCAAGACGTTTGAACGCATTAGTAAAACGTGTCAGTTGCATAGCTAAGGTGAACAAAATACCGGACAAAATTAACATTTTTTTGAATAAATGCCTTATCTTTGTTTTCTCTTATCTTAAGATAACAGCTATGGCAGAAAAGAAAAAAGATTTATTGAAAGAAGTGATAAGACATATTGATATCACAAAAATCAACCCGGTTGACTTAATTGACTCCATGCGGGATATGTCTTTTACATCAAGGGAAACGGCCCACGCTGCCGATATCCTGCAACTGATGATTAAAGACAAAGAGTGTACCAACTGGCTTACATTGGCAGGCAGTACCGGTGCCGGAGGATGTATGCAGGTATATACAGATATGGTACGTTACAATATGATTGACTGTGTTGTATCTACCGGTGCGTCTGTTATAGATATGGACTTCTTCGAAGCTCTTGGCTTTAAGCATTATAAGGGAACTCCCTTTGTTGACGACGGCAAGCTGCGCAACCTGTACATTGATCGTATTTACGACACCTATATTGATGAAGAAGAATTGCAACACTGCGATGCTACCATTAAAAAAATAGCCGACAACCTGGAACCCCGTTCGTATTCTTCACGTGAATTTCTGTGGGAGATGGGTAAGTGGCTAAAGAGTAATTCTGTAAAAAAAGATTCGCTGTTGCAGGTTTGTTACGAAAACGAAGTTCCTGTTTTCGTACCGGCGTTTTCTGATTGCAGTGCCGGTTTTGGTCTGGTCATGCACCAACTGGAGCGTATTAAAGAAGGAAAGCCATATGTTACCATAGATTCAGTGGCAGATTTCCGGGAATTGACAGAAATCAAAATCAAAGCAAAAACGAGCGGCCTGTTTATGGTAGGGGGTGGCGTTCCTAAGAACTTTGCACAAGACACCGTAGTTTGTGCTGAATGCCAGGGTCTTGACGTACCCATGCACCAATACGCCGTACAGATTACGGTAGCCGATGTGCGCGACGGTGCCTGTTCCAGCTCAACGCTTAAGGAAGCCTCGTCCTGGGGTAAAGTAAGTACCGTACATGAACAGATGGTATATGCCGAGGCCACAACCGTTGTACCCCTGATTGTGGGATATGCTTACCACAAAGGAGACTGGAAGAAAAGGAAAAAATTCCGTTGGGCTACTCTTTTTACCAACTAATAATAAACAAAAAAAAACCGGGGGTGCTGCAGCATCCCCGGTTTTTTATATAAGTCTTTAGTTATTCTCCTTCCTTTGAAAAGAGTGCTACAAGACCTGTAATGATGGCAGTCAAAATTGACCCTGCTCCAAGGAATAAAAAAATCCAGCCAGTTTCAAAGTCTAGCAGATTAGCCCACATATCCTTGATAATTGTTAAAAATACGTCCATATTTAATTCGAATTAAAGTTATTATACCTACTCTTTTAAAAGGATTTTCGGATTACTCCTAAACAGTGTGCCAAACTTTTAGGTAGGTTTTTCTACAACAAATTGTAAAATAAAGGGCATAACAGCACCTACAACTACAAAAATTAAAGCCAACCACCAGTTGGATTCCGGGTCATGAATGAGACCTTGCAATAATGAAATAAAATCTACCATGGTATTTATTTTATTGTTAAATGGTTAAAATTTCAATGATCAAGGGCAAAGTTAAAAATCTTTTTTTAACTACCAAACACTACGTGTTCAATTATTATGCTCTTTTCGTAACAAATCCATCACTGTTTTTACGGGATTGAAAGTACTCAAAGGCACTTCCACAAACACCGTATTCCACCGGCTCATGCCTCCGTTCCACAAACCGGGGAGCTCCAGTGCTTTTAACTCCCTGCCTTCCATTGTTTTATGAGAAATAAACCCGGTGTCGTTATCGCTAAATTTCTGTAAATCGTAAGGAACACCCTGGTGATCCTTCATGGAACACACCATGTCCACCGGATTGAAATGCGTAGCATTATATTTTTTTCCGTCCAATTGCACTCCTTCAAGAATCTGAAGCGAACTGCTGCCATCTTTTTCCAGAATACGGAACGGACCACCCCCCGGTTCCCCGGTAACAGGTACCATACCGCATACACGAATGGGCCGGTTAAGCTGCGACAGCAGATAGGAACGAAGCGCTTCCACGTTGCCGGTTTCCATAACGGGATGCGTAACACCAAAAACCCTTTCCAAAAAACCAGCCACTTCCTCCAACAAGGGATCCATGGAATCGCTTGCCGTCAGGCACATATGCTCCAGTTTTTTACTGTAGGTATACACTTGTTCCCGGCATTGTATCAGGTAGCCCGCCAGCACTTTTCTCCAGTGAATGACAGGTCCCAGCAAACGTTCCGGTACCACATTATCAATGTTGCGGATGGCCACCAGATCCTGATTCAGTTCTTGCAGGTTTTTTAATAAAGCACCATGACCTCCCGGACGAAAGACAAGGGTTCCGTCTTGTTTACGAAACGGCATATTATCGGAAGTTACTGCCAGCGTGTCTGTGGAAGGACTTTGTGTAGAAAACCCAACCAGAAACTCAAGGCCAAAACGTTTTTCTACGTTTTCCCTTGTCTTTTCCCACAATTCCTGAAATATTTCCAGGTGTTCTTCAGATACCGTAAAATGAACACGGGCCGTTCTGTTGGACTCGGCAAAGGAAAGTGCGGCTTCTACCAGATGCTCTTCAAACGGAGTACGGGGCCCATTGGGGTACCGGTGAAAAGGAATAAGTCCTTTGGGCAGGTGTGCAAAATGCAACCCTTGTTTATTAAGTAGCAGATCTAACGTACCTACCCTGTCCAAAGGATCAAATCCCTTCAGCCCGGATAAGAGAGGGAAAAAAGCAAAAGAGGACAATCTTTCAAAGAAAATACGGACGCTCTCCGGCAATTCCGCCTGATTTCCGGATTGCAAAAGTTCCCTTGCTTTAAAAAGATCCATAAACATCCGGCTTGCTGCTCCCGACGCCGGTACAAACTTAATCCTGCTTCCGTTCCAGGCATCGTATATACCTGCATACCTGTTTTGCTCTTCCTTAGAAAAACAAGTAATTCCATTGCCGGGCACTGCCGGTCCCAGAATGTCCAAAGGAGGAAAACCCTGCCGGAAATACCTGAGTTGTTTTTCTACATCTTCCAGGGTCAACCCTTTACTGCTGATTGTTTCTTTGTCTTTTGCTGTAAACATCTGTTTTTATTGTAAACATAAATTCAGGCGGTTGTATTGTTCAGGAGTCCATTCCCGTCTGAAAACGTATGCATTTCTTTGTTCTTCAAACCTTTCCGGTGCAGCACGCAACCGCCTGTCTTCATCCATTACAGGAAAACATGCTTTAAAAAGCAACCGGGAGGGCACATCACAGGCCGGCGGTAAATCAACTGTGTATTCCTTAAGATCTTCCCAGCTAAAATGACGGGCCAATGCCCGCACAACCGTTTGGGAAGCATTTCTTTTTCCCTCTACGGAGTATCCTGCAATATGAGGGGTGGCAATATGTGTCACATGCAGGGTATCTGTGCATATGTGAGGTTCTCCCTGCCATACGTCCAGAATAATACCTCCCAGATGGGAAGCAGCGCAACGCAAGGCATATTCGTTAACTACAGGTCCGCGTGATGTGTTGATAAAACAAGCCCCTTTTTTCATATTCCTGAAAAAATCCGTACCTGCCATGCCTTCAGTTGTTTTGTCAAGAGGCACATGCAGGGTTACCACATCGGCATGTTTCAGCAAAAAATCCAGGTCGCAAAACTTTTCCGGACCTTCCCGCTCTGCCCTGGGAGGATCGTGCAAAAGGGTTTTCATTCCCAATCCGTTTGCCAGTTTCTCCACCCGGCTTCCCACATTTCCAACTCCTATTATTCCAAGCGTTTTGCCACAGAGGTCGCTACTTCTGTCCCCTGCCAGGGCCGCCAGAGCAGTAAAAACATACTGCATAACAGCACCGGCGTTGCACCCGGGGGCATTTACCACTTCAATTTGTGACGCAGTGCAATACTCCATATTAATATGGTCTGTGCCAATAGTGGGAGACCCGATAAAAGAAACAGCACTCCCCCCCAGCAACCCTGCAGAACACCGGGTACGTGTTCTCACTAAAAGGGCATCGGCTTTACGCACACTTTCCGAGTTGATTCCTGTATACGGCAAACGTACTATACGGGCATGCTGTGAGGTGATGCCTTCCAGATAAGGAATTTGCTCATCAACAACAATATACGGTCTTTTATGCATGCTATCGTACAGAAATTTCCTTTACCAGCTCCTTATTTAAAAGAGCATTCAATTCATTTCTTAAAAAAGTTTTTTGTATATCCAGCTGGCAGCGTAGCACAGATGACGTAACACGGACAGCGTAGGTCCCGTTGCGAAAAGAACGTTGTACGCAGGCAGCAGCTGCCGCGGGACCTATAAGCTCATCCCAGGCTTTGTGGATCCGTAACGTTTCCAACCCTTCTGCCAGACCGGTTTCCTGAAGTGTTTCCTCAAGTATTTCGTTCAGCTGCCTCGTTTTCTGTCTTTTCATGTGTAAAAACTCCTTCTTTTACCCTAAAAATTTTGCTTGGACCTCCCAGTGCCCGGATAATTTCTTCTACGCGTACTTTGTTGCTGTCAGTAATAAAAATTTGCCCAAACCCGTCTTCCACTACCAGGTGCAACAGGCGGGATACCCTTTGCGCATCCAGTTTGTCAAAAACATCATCCAGCAACATAATAGGAGCCATACCTTTCATTTGCTTGATCAATGCGAATTGTGCCAACTTAAGGGCCAGCAGAAAAGTCTTTTGCTGACCTTGCGAACCACATACTTTCAAGGAATGGGAATCCAATGAGAAGTGAATATCGTCACGCTGAATCCCGCTACTCGTAAACTGAAGTACTTTATCTCTTTCCAGGTATTTTTCCAGAAGTGCTTTCATAGGAGCACGGTTCAGGTCTGAGTCGTAACTAAGATCCACGTGTTCCTTGTCAGAAGCCAACAAACTGTAATACCTGGTAACATGCGGTCTTAACAGATGGCAGAGTTCACTGCGCCAGGCATGTATCCTGTCCGCACGGGAAGAAAGCGTTGCATCCAGAACTTGAAGTACATCTTCCGGAACCCTTTCTGATTTCAGCAATTTATTCCGCTGATGGAGGATTTTTTTATACTCCAGCACAGTTTGTAAATAATCCGGCTCTGTCTGCGAAAGCAGAAAATTCATGTACTTACGCCTTTCTTCTCCCGACCCGTAAACAAGCGAAATATCCTGTGGAGAAACCATAACGACAGGCAACAAGCCCACATGCAAGGAAAGCTTCTCATAACGCTTTCCATTTCTCTGAAAAATTTTGTCCCCCTGAAGCGGCACAGAGCAGGAAATTTTTTCAGTTATTCCCTTTTCCATGGCATATTCACCAAAAAGTGTAAACTCATGGCTTTCATGCCGGATTACACTCCTGTCCGGGATGGATAACGCGCTTTTACAAACACTCAGGTAATAGATAGCATCCAGCAGGTTGGTCTTTCCTTCCCCGTTGTCACCATACAAAACGTTAATTCCCGGGGAGAATTCCAGCCCGGCCTGATCAATGTTTTTAAAATGAGAGATCAACAACCGCGATAAATGCATACAGATTCCTTCTTCAAGTGTGCAAAAGTAGCAAATTTTACGTATATTTGCCGCCTCAAATCAAAGACCTATGTCAAAAAATAAAAGTAGCTCTAAGCATAAGCAAAAAAAGGAAGAAACGGCTACTGTAGCCGAAGCCATCAGCAAATCAGAAGAATTTCTGAATAAGTATAAAAAACACATTATATTCACGGTCATTGGCATCATCGTGTTGCTGGGACTGTTCTTTGGTTACACAAAGCTGATCCGGGACCCCAGACGTGAAGAAGCGCTGTCCCAAATGTTTCCGGCAGAACAGTACTTCCGTGCAGATTCTTTTAATCTGGCGCTAAACGGAGACGGGAACATCCTGGGTTTTAAAGACATCATAAAAGATTACAAAAATGCGGCCGGTCCCGTTGTGTATTTTTATGCAGGTGTATGTGAACTACAGTTGGAAAATTACCAGGAGGCCATTGAATACCTGAAAAAATACAAAGCAGCAGATGAAATCATCCAGGCACGCGCCTACTGCAATATCGGAGATGCGTATGTAGGACTGAACGACCTGGACAACGGCTTGTCCTGGTACATGAAAGCAGCCACCTACAAAGACAATGCCTATGCTGCAGGCTATTACAAAAAAGCAGCCATCTTAATGGAAGAGAAGGGCGATTATACCGGAGCCCTTGATTTGTACAATACCATTAAGATAAAATATCCCTATACAATTGAGGGAATGGATATTGACAAATACATATCGCGTCTTGAAGTTTTGATGCAATAAACCAGTTTTACCATGGGAAGGGCTTTTGAATACAGGAAGGCCAGAAAATTAAAACGCTGGGGCAATATGTCACGTACATTTACCCGGCTGGGCAAAGAATTGACCATTGCAGCCAAAGCAGGTGGAACAGATCCGGAAAACAACCCGCGTCTGCGTGCCATCATTCAATCGGCTCGCTCGGAAAACATGCCCAAGGATAACATTGAAAGGGCCATTCGCAGGGCAGAAGAAAAAGACAAAGGAGATTACCGGGAAGTTGTTTATGAGGGGTACGGTCCGCATGGCATTGCCATCCTCATTGAAACGGCCACGGACAATACAACGCGTACCGTAGCCAACATACGCTCCTATTTCAACAAAAGCGGGGGAAGCCTGGGAACCTCCGGCAGTGTGGATTTTATGTTTGACCACAAATGCATTTTCCGCATTAAAGAAATACCCGGAATGGATTTGGAAGAACTGGAACTGGAGTTGATAGATTACGGCGGAGAAGAAGTGTTCCAGGACGAAGACCAGGAAGGTGTGCTTGTGATTTACGGAGCTTTTGAATCGTACGGCAGCCTTCAAAAATTTATTGAAGAAAGAAACCTGGAACTTGTCAGCGGTGGTTTTGACCGCATTGTGAACGGCGAACTCAAAGAGCTACTACTTCACGAAAAAGAAGAAGTTGAAAAATTACTGGAGCGGATAGAAGAAGACGATGACGTACAAAACGTTTTTACCAACCTGGCCTAAACAATAATCTAGTCCGTTACCGTCAACCGGTCATCCAGAAGCCTGTTGTTGTACTGCTGCCTGAAAGCCTTAAGAAAGAGTTCGTTACCGGGCTCTTTTTCTTTTTCCTGCCTCATTACACTGAATTCAGCCGGATGGTTCACCACAAAAGGGATGGTGAGTGAATCCCTTATATTCCTTCCAAAAGCAAAATAACTGTACGGATATTCCAGCCACTCCAGTACCGTTGGCATGATATCAATCTGTTGGGTGTAGTGCTCGTATTTCAGGCCTTCCGGAATCAGCTCTCCCGATGGATCAAAGTACATCAGAAAAATGGCCATACTTTCAACGGCCGTCTGGTAATGTGGGTTTGTACGGGAAAACGTTCCGTGATCTGCAACAAATACAAACAACGTACGTTCATACCAACTGCTTTTGGCTGCACGTGTAAAAAACTGTTGCAACGCATAATCTGTATAGCCAATACAACGGTGTACCGGATCTGTTCCCGGCGGAAATGTGTCCTCGTATTCTTTGGGTAAAACAAAGGGGTGGTGAGAAGAAAGTGTAAATACGGCTGCCACAAACGGCTCAGGAAAAGTATCCAGGGTACGGGCCGAGAATTGCAAAAAAGGTTCGTCCCATATACCCCAGTAACCGTCGTACAAAGATTTATCTCCAAATTCCTGCATTCCGTAATACGTATCAAACCCAAATTGACGTGACATCCCGTCCAGCCCCAGAGAGCCGTTGGGGGCTCCATGGAAAAAAGCTGTATAATAGCCCGTCTTTTTTAGCGCATTCCCCAAACCTTCCACCCTGTTAAGAGCATACGGAGTTAAAGCAAAAGGTTGTTCCAGAGAAGGAATACTTCCCAAAATCGAGGGAAGGGCATCCACCGATTTTCTACCGTTTGCATACGCCCGCGTACAAGCCAGGGAATGTGCCGCAAGAGAGTCAAGAAAAGGCGTATAAGAAGGAGCCGTGCCGTTATTCAGGGCCCCGGAGTATTCTCGGGAAAAACTCTCCAGAATAAAGACCACCACATTCCTGAATTTCTGTTCTTCTTTTGCAACCGGATGTGTTTCCTTCGTATGAACCGGACTGTAAATACGTTCCATCTCTTCCCTTGTACTAAAAAAGCCGAGTCTTTCTACAGAAGGTTTTCCCAAAGTACGCACAATACAGAACGGAGTATTTAAAACCACTCCGGCGTGGAGCGGGTCTTTCACATACGCTGCCGCATTGCCCAACGTGATGGGACGGGTTGTTCTGTCTGTCCCTCCACGTATGGCAACGACGGCCAGCCCCGCAGTCAGCATCAGCGTCCCCGTACGGACAAAGAAAAATCGCGCCGTAAAGACGGGACGTGACGGATACCTGGTACGTCCGTAGCAGACCCAAAGCAGGAACACCAATACCACCCACAACAAAAAAACAACCAGGTAATCTGCCAGGCCATGAGCTACAAGAGGCCCCAGGCTTGTTTCATTTGCAAATTCACGAAAAAATGTAAAATCCGTCCTTCTGAGCGTTGTACGGAAAAAAACAAAATCAAAGAACTGAACAAAAAATCCCACACCGTTTGTTACAAGAAAGACAGCCTTTAAAAAAAGTTGCCAGCCTTTTGAAAAAACGAAAGGAAACGGCAAAAGAGCAAGCAACATGTACAACCCGTTCAAGTAAAACAAAGCCGCCAGATCAAAGCGTAAACCTCCGCGCAGCAGGTCAGGCCAATCTGCAAGTTCCAAACTTGCAAACAAATACCTGTTAAACAGATAAAATCCGATACGTGTAAACAAAAACAAAACAAGAACAAGAACAAGACGTCTTGCTATGGTAAGCAGGTAGTTAGATGCGGTATGGTTTTTGATTGTTTTTTCTTTTTTCATAGGTATTTACCACAAATGTAAAGAATCTATGATATACTTAGACTTTTCAGATAAATTTCATACTTTTGCAGGATTAAACTTAAAATTCCATACTTTTTTTAAAATACAATCCATGATTAAGCATATTGAGCATATTGGCATTGCCGTTAAATCCCTTGAAGCGGCCATTGCGTTTTATGAATCCAAGCTTGGCCTGACATGTTATGCCATTGAAGAAGTACCCGACCAAAAAGTTAAAACAGCTTTTTTTCAGGTGGGACAAACAAAAATAGAATTATTGGAAAGCACGGACCCTGAAGGACCCATTGGAAAATTTCTGGAAAAAAGAGGCGAAGGGGTACACCATATAGCTTTCGCCACAGAAGGCTTATCAGAAAAACTGGAAGACCTGGATGGGAAAGGAGTCCGTCTTATTGATAAAACACCACGCAAAGGAGCAGAAGGGTTGCAGATAGCTTTTCTGCACCCAAAAGATACCCTGGGGGTATTGACCGAATTGTGTGAAAACCCGGAGAAATAAACAATATTCAATAAATTAATGATACTATAATTAAAATGAGCAAGCAGTTGGAACAGGTCAGGGAGTTGATTCAACTCCGCGAAAAAGCCCGCCTTGGAGGGGGTCAAAAACGTATTGATGCACAACATGCAAAAGGAAAATGTACGGCTCGTGAACGAATAACCATGCTTTTGGATGAGGGAAGTTTTGAGGAGTTTGATATGTTCGTTACACACAGAAGTACCAATTTTGGCATGCAGGAAAATGTTATCCTTGGTGACGGTGTAGTCACAGGATACGGAACCATTGAAGGTCGGCTTGTTTATGTTTTCGCACAGGACTTTACCGTGTTTGGAGGTTCCCTCTCTGAAACCATGGCCATGAAAATCACTAAGATTATGGAACAAGCCATGAAAGTTGGAGCTCCCCTCATAGGGATCAACGACTCGGGTGGTGCACGTATCCAGGAAGGAGTTAATGCACTGGCCGGCTACGGAGACATCTTTCAAAACAACATCCTGGCATCGGGTGTAATCCCGCAAATTTCTGCACTATTTGGCCCTTGTGCCGGAGGTGCTGTGTATTCCCCTGCCCTCACAGACTTTACCATTATGATGAAAGGGTCAAGTTACATGTTTCTTACAGGCCCAAAAGTAGTTAAAACGGTAACCGGCGAAGATGTTACCCAGGAAGAACTGGGTGGTGCCTTGGTACATGCCAGCAAAAGCGGTGTAGCACACTTCACAGTAGAAACAGAAGAAGACGGTATTGAGCTGATGCGTGATTTGCTTAGCTACCTGCCGCAAAACAATATGGAAGAACCTCCCCACCTGGAGTGTTCAGACCCCATTGACCGCCTGGAAGATTCGCTTAACGAAATTATTCCGGACAGTCCCAACAAGCCTTACAATATGTACGATATCATCCACAACATTGTGGATCAGGGCAAGTTTCTGGAAGTTCATAGAGAATATGCCACCAACATCATCACAGGCTTTGCCAGATTCAATGGCTCATCTGTAGGTATTGTTGCCAACCAGCCGCGTGTTCTTGCCGGAGTACTTGATATCAATGCTTCACGGAAAGCTGCACGTTTTGTACGGTTCTGCGATGCCTTCAATATTCCGCTGGTTACGCTGGTTGACGTTCCGGGATTTTTGCCGGGAACGCAACAGGAATACGGAGGTGTCATTCTTCACGGAGCCAAATTGCTGTATGCCTACGGAGAGGCCACAGTACCCAAAATCACAGTCATACTAAGGAAGGCATACGGAGGAGCCTACATTGTCATGGGGTCCAAACACCTTGGCGGTGACCTGAATTATGCCTGGCCTTCTGCAGAGATTGCCGTTATGGGACCTTCCGGTGCCATTGAAGTATTGTATGGAAAAGAAATGGCAGAAACAGAAGATCCCGCTCTTTTTGTAGCAGAAAAAGAAAAAGAATACCGGGATAATTTTGCCAATCCTTACAATGCCGCCCGGTACGGGTATATTGACGACGTAATAGAACCCAGGAATACGCGTTTCAGGATTATACGGGCCTTGCAGTTGCTCTCCAACAAAAAACAAAGTCTGCCTCCCAAGAAGCACGATAACCTTCCTTTATAACCCCACATTACAATGAAACATTTTTATAAATGCTTACTTACCGTATGGGTGTTGCTCTTAGCCGTCGGGCTCTATGGCCAAAATCCAAACGAGTTAAGACTGAATGAGCTTTTGATTATCAATACGGAAGATTTTCAGGATGATTTTGGTGTACACAGTGCTTGGTTTGAAATTTTCAATACCGGTTACGGAACGGTGGATATCGGAGGTTGCTACTTGAGTAACGATCCCGACGACCTGAAAAAATACACCATCCCGCGCGGCGACATATTGACAAAAATAAGACCCAGGCAGCATATTTTGTTCTGGGCCGACAACATGCCTCACAGAGGATCTTTTCATGTCAACTTTACCCTGGAAGAATCGGAAGTGCTTATTTTAACAAGCGGAGACGGAACAACCATCATCGATCAGGTCACCTTGCCTAAAGGCATGGAACCCAACCAGTCTTACGGAAGAACGGTGGATGGAGAAGGTACGTATGGATTGGATGCCGATAACTCAGGATGGGAAATATTGCCCAAAACTTCGCCCAGTACCAACAACTTCTCCTTAGACGGAAAATCGCGTAGCGAGTTGATGAAAGAGAGAGATCCATACGGGTGGATTATGACCCTTTTAGCTATGTCCGTAGTATTTTTGGCACTCGTCCTTTTAACATTTGTATTTAAAGGAACAGGAAAAATAGCCTTAAACTTGACACAGAGGAAAGCAGATGCCTATGGCAAAACAAAAAAAGTTTCCATGGCAGAAACTTCAGGAGAAGTGTTCGCAGCCATTGCCACGGCACTGCATATGTATGCTCGTGAAAACGAAGTACACGATATTGAAACAACCATCTTGACCATTGAGCAAGTCAGGAGAAATTATTCTCCGTGGAGTTCCAAGGGTCAATCCATGAGGAAAACTCCCTCTGCAAGAAAATAATAAAACCGATAACACATCTACAATCATGAAAGAATATAAATTGATCATTAACGGGAACAATTACAACGTTGTCATTAATGAACTGGAAGATACCCTGGCAGAAGTGGAGGTTAACGGAACTCCTTACCAGGTGACGATTGACAAGCCTATCAAAAAGACTCCTGTATCCACCGTTTCCCGCTCACCGCGTGTATCTGCTCCAAGACCTCAAGCTGTCGCTGCCGCTCCTTCCACAGGCGGAGCTACACATACCATCCATTCACCGCTACCGGGCGTAATTCTGGAAGTAACGGTAAAAGAAGGTGATACTATTAAATCGGGACAAAAACTGGTTGTACTGGAAGCCATGAAAATGGAAAACAATATTGAAGCCGACAGAGACGGAGTTGTAACTTCTATCAAAGTAAGCAAAGGAGACTCTGTACTGGAAGGTGCACCCTTGATAATTTTGAATTAACATGGATCAAATCATCAATAACCTGCAACAATTCTGGGATTATACAGGATTTGCCAATACCACTTTTCAACATCTCTTAATGATATGTATAGGTATTGGATTTATTGCCATGGGGATTATCAAGGAGTGGGAGCCGCTCCTGCTTATTCCCATTGGATTTGGAATGATTATAGGGAATATCCCTCTTTACCCCGGTCTGAGTGTTGGTATTTACGAAGAAGGTTCTGTACTCAATATCTTGCACCACGGTGTTCAGAACGGGTGGTATCCACCATTGATTTTCTTGGGCATTGGGGCTATGACAGACTTTTCTTCCCTTATATCCAACCCTAAACTGCTTTTGATTGGGGCTGCCGCTCAATTTGGCATTTTTGCTGCTTATGCTGCCTCGCTCTTCCTGGGATTTGAACCACAAGCTGCCGGTGCTATCGGCATTATCGGAGGGGCTGACGGTCCTACGGCTATTTTCTTATCATCAAGATTGGCTCCGGACTTATTGGGAGCCATTGCCGTATCTGCCTATTCCTATATGGCGTTGGTACCGCTTATTCAGCCTCCTATTATGAAGTTGTTTACAACAAAAAAAGAGCGGTTGATTAAGATGAAGCCGGCCCGCGCCGTTTCCAAAACAGAAAAAATCATTTTCCCCATTGTCGGGTTGCTGCTTACGGCCTTCATAGTACCTTCGGGATTGCCTTTGCTGGGTTTGCTTTTCTTTGGCAACTTGCTGAAAGAAAGTGGAGTCACAAGGCGCCTTGCAGAAACAGCCCGCGGACCGCTTATTGACGTTGTCACCATCCTGATTGGATTGACCGTAGGAGCTTCCACACAAGCAGATAAGTTCCTTCAGATGGAATCTATAAAGATTTTTGCTCTGGGAGCCATGTCATTTATTGTGGCAACAGCAGCCGGTGTACTTTTTGTCAAGGTAATAAACCTGTTCCTGAAACCGGGAAACAAAATCAATCCGCTTATTGGAAATGCCGGCGTATCTGCTGTCCCCGACTCGGCCCGTGTGTCTGAAGTCATTGGCCTGCAATACGACCGCACCAACCACCTGCTGATGCATGCCATGGGACCCAATGTGGCCGGAGTCATAGGCTCAGCCGTAGCAGCAGGAATTTTACTCGGATTCTTATCATAAACACATACCCAATACAATTATATGGAAAACAAACTGCAAGAACTGACAAACAAGCTGTACCAGGAAGGACTGGCTAAAGGCAAGGAGGAATCAGAGGCAATCATAGCAAAAGCCAAAGAAGAAGCCGACGCTATTGTTAAAGCTGCCAAAAAGGAAGCCACCTGTATGGTAGAGCGTGCAGAAAAAGAAGCTGCAGAACATAAGGAGCAGGTTGAAAACGAAATCAGAATGGCTTCCCGCCATACTATCACTGCACTGAAAAAGAAAATTGAAACGCTGGTTGTATTCAAAGCACTGGAAGGTCCTTCCAAACAAGCAATGGATGATGTGTCCTTTGTTCAGGATATCATAGACACGCTCCTCCGTGCTTTCAATCCGGACGGGTCCTCATCTATGGATTTGGAACTTGTATTGCCACAAGCAAAAAAAGAGGCTTTTGCTAATTTTATTCAATCCAGAACTTCAAGGATGTTGGAAAAAGAGCTGAAAGTTACCTTTAATGCCGGTATAGAAAACGGATTTATCATTGGACCGGCCGACGGAGGCTACCAAATCCGTTTTACTGATGCAGATTTTATGGCCTTATTCAATACCTACGTAAGCCCCGGGACCCAAAAAATGCTGTATGGCGAATAATTACGAATTCATTGTTGCAGGATTACCACAGCTGGCACTGGATTTTCAATCCGGAAGTTTTGATTTGGATGAACTTACTACATCCCTTAGAAATTTACTGGATAAGAAAGACAACCGCTGGCTTGACTGGTTGACCAAAGGAATGACACCCCGGTACATGAATGCCCATTTTTACCGTGCTGCACAAAAGTGCAACAACCATTTCATACGGGAATACTTTTCTTTTGACCGCGACATACGGAACACCATTGCTGCGTATACGGCCAGACAATATAAACAGGTTATTACTGACCATCTGGTTGGCAGCAATGAACTCGCAGATCAGCTTTCCGTTTCCAGAGCAGATGATTTTGATCTGGAATTCATTTTTCCGTACGCAGCCCCGCTGCACCGAATCATGCAGTTGGAGGATCCGGTAGAACGGGAACAAAAAACTGACAGGCTCAGATGGGAAAAAGCATCTGAACTTACAGTTTTCCATTACTTTGACATAGATGTTATACTTGCTTTTTTACTAAAAGCCGGTCTTGTTGCCCGCTGGGCAAAACTGGACAAAGAAACCGGAATGAAGTTATTCCGGGAATTGGTCAATGAAGTAAAAGGCACTTACAAAGCAGATAAAGAATAATTATGCAAACACAAACCACCGGAAAAGTAAGAGGCATCATTGCCAACCTGCTTACCATTGAAGTTGACGGACCGGTTGCTCAAAACGAAATTTGTTTTATCCACCTGGGAGACACACGTTTGATGGCAGAAGTCATTAAAGTGACCGGCAAAAACGCCTCGGCTCAGGTGTATGAAAGCACACGGGGTCTGCGTGTAGGAGACCATGTCACTTTTGCAGGCCATATGCTGGAAGTCCAATTGGGACCGGGTCTGTTATCCAGCAATTACGATGGACTTCAGAACAACCTGGCCACCATGGATGGCGTCTTTCTGAAAAAAGGCGAATATACAGAACCTATTGACAGAGAGACAGCATGGGATTTCAAACCCCTGGCAAAGGCAGGCGACAAAGTTACTGCCGGCGATTGGCTTGGAGAAGTCATGGAAGGCTGGCTGACCCACCGCATTATGGTGCCTTTTACTATGACAGAAACCTATACTGTTGAAAAGGTAACACAGGAAGGCTCCTACACAGTTGACCAGACCGTTGCTGTACTGAAAGACGACAAAGGACAGAGCCATCCCGTAACTATGGTGCAAAAATGGCCCGTGAAACGCGCCATTACGGCCTACAAAGAAAAACCCAGGCCCTTTAAAGTAATGGAGACGGGAGTCCGGACCATTGATACTTTTAACCCCATTGCCGAGGGCGGTACCGGTTTCATCCCCGGTCCTTTCGGATGCGGGAAGACCGTTTTACAGCACGCCATTGCAAAGCAGGCCGAGGCCGATATTATAGTCATGGCAGCCTGTGGAGAACGAGCCAATGAAGTGGTAGAAATTTTTACAGAATTCCCCAAACTGATTGATGCACGTACCGGCCGCCACCTGATGGAGCGTACGACCATTATCTGCAACACGTCCAACATGCCGGTAGCTGCCCGTGAAGCCTCTGTGTACACGGCCATGACCATTTGTGAATACTACCGTGCCATGGGACACCGCGCCTTGCTGCTGGCCGACTCTACATCCCGCTGGGCTCAGGCCCTCAGGGAAATGAGTAACCGTATGGAAGAACTTCCGGGACAAGACGCTTTCCCCATGGACCTTCCCGCCATCATTTCCAACTTTTATGCACGGGCAGGTATTGTCACACTGAACAACGGCCAGACCGGCTCGGTTACTTTTATAGGAACGGTATCGCCGGCAGGCGGAAACCTGAAAGAACCGGTTACAGAATCCACCCAAAAAGCTACACGTTGCTTCTATGCCCTGTCTCAAAACAGAGCTGACAGAAAGCGTTACCCGGCTGTTGACCCCATGGACAGTTATTCCAAATACCTGGAATATCCCGAGATCATAACCTATTTTGCAGAAAAAGTGGGGCCGGAATGGATAGATACTATCTGGGAAGGTAAAAACTACGTCAGACGTGGAAAAGAAGCGTACGAACAAATCAACATCCTGGGCGACGACGGAGTTCCCCTGGATTACCACATAAGCTACTGGAAGTCAGAGTTAATAGATTTTATCATCCTGCAACAGGATGCTTTTGATGCTATTGACGCCTCTACCCCCATGGAACGGCAAGAATATATGTACACCAAGGTTATTAATATTTGCCGTCAGAACATTGAATTCGAAGACTTTGAAGATTGCTCTGCCTTTTTCAAAAAATTGATTAACGTCTTCCGTCAAATGAACTATTCCAAATTCCAATCGGAAGAATTCAAACGCTACGAAACTGAAATTGAAGAACTCCTGACCGAAAAGGTTCAGGCTTAACACAATAAATATGGCAAAAGCTTTTCAACGCATATACACACGTTTAGAAGGTATCACCAAAGCCACGGTCGTTCTGGACGCCAAACGCGTAATGAACGACGAACTGGCTACCGTAGACGGCCGTCTGGCCCAGGTGGTAAAGATCAGCGGAGACCGTGTTACCCTGCAGGTTTTTGGTGGAACAGAAGGAATAGCTACCAATTCCGAAGTTGTTTTCTGGGGCGAGGCACCCTCGCTCAATGTCAGTGAAGAACTGGCAGGCCGTTTCTTTAACGCCTATGGTAAACCCATTGACGGAGGACCGGAAGTAGAGGGAGAACACCGAGAAATTGGCGGACCTTCCGTAAACCCCTACCGCAGGCAGCAACCTTCACAGATTATCCCTACCGGAATTGCCGGTATTGACCTGAACAACACCCTGGTATCCGGTCAGAAAATTCCTTTTTTCGCCGACCCGGACCAACCCTACAACCAGGTAATGGCTACGGTAGCCCTGAGGGCTGACGTAGATAAAATCATCCTGGGTGGCATGGGACTGACCAACGACGACTACTTGTTCTTCCGTCAGTCTTTTGAAAATGCCGGAAAACTTTCCCGTATTATCAGCTTTGTAAACACCACAGACGATCCCCCCGTAGAGCGCTTGCTTATTCCGGATATGGCATTGACTGCGGCAGAATACTTTGCTGTGGATAAAAACGAAAAAGTGCTGGTGTTGCTCACCGATATGACGCTTTATGCAGACGCCCTGAGTATTGTCAGCAACCGGATGGACCAGATTCCTTCCAAAGATTCCATGCCCGGATCCCTGTATTCGGACCTGGCTAAAATCTATGAAAAGGCCGTGCAATTGCCTTCCGGAGGTTCCATTACCATCATTGCCGTTACCACACTCAGTGGAGGAGATATTACACACGCTATTCCCGACAACACCGGGTATATTACGGAAGGTCAGCTTTTCCTGCGTCATGACTCCGATACAGGAAAAGTGATTGTAGACCCCTTCCGTTCCCTCTCACGTCTGAAACAGCTGGTAATCGGAAAACAAACCCGGGAAGACCACAACCACGTAATGAATACGGCCATCCGCTTGTATGCAGACGCCGCAGACGCCAAAACCAAACTTGAAAATGGTTTTGATCTGAGCGATTACGACCTGCGTGCTCTGGATTTTGCAAAAGAATATTCCCTGCAACTGCTATCCATTGACGTGAACATTAATATAACAGAGATGCTGGAACGCACCTGGAAACTTTTTGCTAAGTATTTCACGAAAGAAGAACTCAGTATTCGTGAAGACCTGGTTGAAAAATATTATGGCAATTAAATACCAATTTAACAAAACGTCGCTGACTGCCCTTGGTAAGCAACTCAAAATCAGGGAAAAAGCACTTCCTACGTTGAAAAACAAAGAAAGTGCCCTGCGTATGGAGGTGAAACGCGCCAAGCAGCGGTCGGACCAATTGCTGGAAGAGCTGGACAAGAAACTGGCTTCCTACAGAAACATGGCAGCCATGTGGAACGAATTTACACCGGGCCTTATCTGTGTTAAAGACGTGCAACTGGATGTGGTAAAAATTGCCGGTATCAAGACACCTGCCCTTAAAGAAGTCATTTTTGAAGTAAGCGGGTACTCCCTCTTTTCACAACCGCAATGGTATGCCCAGGGAGTTCAGATCCTGAAGGATTTGGCTCAGATTGGAATTGAAAGCGAAGTATACCTGGAAAAGAAAAACCTACTTGATTTTGCACGAAAGAAAACTACGCAAAAGGTAAACCTGTACGAAAAAGTACAAATTCCCGGTTACCAGGAAGCCATCCGCAAAATCAAACGCTTTATGGAAGACGAAGAGACGTTATCTAAGGCCAGTCAGAAAATAGTTAAAAACCGCCAGCAGGAAGAGGAGGATTTGCTATGATTACACGAATGACAAAGTATTCTTTTGTTTTACTGAGTGAACAAACAGAAGATTTTCTCTCCAAATTGCAAAGCTTGGGGATGGTTGACATCAACCGTGAAGAAAAAGCCATTGACCAGCCTTCAAAAGAACTGGCAGATACCCTTACACAGGCCAAACAATGCCTTACCCGGCTAAAACAAGTAGCTAAAGAAAAAGAAAGTACAGAAACAGAACCTTTCAGTGGCAACGGCGAAACATTGCTACAAGAGGCTTCCCTGCTTTTTACTAAAAGAGAATCCCTGAAAGCTTCTATGACTGCCCTCAAAGATCAAATAGCTGCTGCCCGTCCCTGGGGTGCGTTTACCCGGGAAGATACAGCTAAGATACGCAGTCTGGGTTTTATCCTGCATGCCTATACCATGCCGGAGCGCAGGTTCCGGCCGCAATGGGAGGAAGAATATCCCTTGTTTGTTGTTAGCCGGCCCGAAGGACAGGTGTATTTTGTTGTTCTGGAGGTACCGGGAGAAACGTATGATTTCCCGGGTGGTGAAATAGTTTTTCCCGCTGTTCCCTGGAACGAGCTGCAACAACAGTTGGATACGCAACAAACAGAACTTGATGCATGTACCCACCGGCTGGAAATACTTTCCGGTCACATGGATTTATTAAAAACCCATGCAGGTGAGCTTTCTGCCCGGTTGGACCTCTATTTGGCAGGTGCAGGAGCAGAAAAACAAGTTGAAGACCACATTAGCCTGCTTACGGGATTTATCCCTTCGGAAAACACAGCAGAACTGGAAGCCTGTCTGGAGAAGGAAAGCCTCTATTACATAAGCGAGCCGGCACAGACAGAAGACAACCCGCCTATTAAATTAAAAAACAACTGGTTCGCCCGTTTGTTCGAGCCCATTGGCAACATGTATATGCTGCCGGTTTACGACGAGCTGGACCTTACCCCCTATTTTGCTCCTTTCTATATGCTCTTCTTTGGAGTTTGTCTGGGAGATATGGGATACGGACTGTTGCTTATGTTGCTGGGCCTGGTGGGAAAACGTTTTCTTCCGAAATTCAGAAGTTACCTGAACTTGGTATTTTTCCTGGGATTGGGTTCCATCCTTATGGCTTCTTTGTCGGGGAGTTTCTTTGGCATGAGCGTTATTGATCTCATTCCGGCTGCCGGAGAAAAACAAAGCTTTTTCTTCCAGTTCACAGATATGAATATGTTCTGGTTTGCTATCCTCTTTGGCCTGTTCCAAATTATTTTTGCCCGTATCCTTACAGGTATAGACTCTATTATCCGGAAGGGATGGCAACATGGGATGGCACCTTTTGGCTGGGCCATACTCATTATCTGGGCCACTGTGGCTTATGCTTCTACCATGATAGAAAGCTTGTCTTTACCCAAAGAAGCATCTATCACTATGGTAGTAGCAGGCATTTCCCTGATCGTCTTGTTTTCCAAACCGGAAGCTCCCTTTTTCAAACGTCTGGGACTGGGTGTCTGGGCTATGTACGACATCACCGGAGTATTTGGAGACATGCTTTCCTACATACGTTTGTTTGGTCTGGGAGCCTCGGGAGGTATCCTGGGAATGGTTATCAACACGCTGGCCTTGAGTCTTTCCGGCATTCCTTATGTAGGATGGCTTCTGACCATTGTATTGCTGCTCTTTGGGCATGCCCTTGTTTTGGGCCTGAGTGCGCTGGGAGCCTTTGTTCACCCCATGCGTCTGACCTTTGTTGAATTTTACAAAAATGCCGGTTTTACCGGAGGCGGACGTGATTATAAACCTTTGAAATCAAATAATAACCAATAATTTTTAATATCAGTCGTTTTATTATGAACACATTACCTTTATTTCTGGCTTACATTGGAATGTCAATGATGTTGGGTCTCGCCGGGATCGGAAGCGCTGTTGGGACGGTTATGGCAGGAAATGCCACCGTAGCAGCTATGAAAAAGAACCCCAGTATCTTTGGTTCAGCCATGATATTAAGCGCCTTACCCTCAACACAAGGCCTGTACGGCTTTGCTGCTTTTTTCCTAAACCTGGGCGCCGTTAACAAACTGGGAGACGCACTTACCCTAAGTCAGGGACTGGCTGTCTTTGCCGTAGGTCTTGCCATGGGTTTAGTAGGCCTTATTTCTGCCATTAAGCAAGCTCAGATTGCTGCAAACGGGATTGTAGAAATGAGCAACGGACATAACGTATTTGGCAACACGCTGGTTTTGGCTGTATTCCCGGAACTGTACGCCATCCTTGCCTTTGCCTCGTGCTTCCTGGCTATGCCCAGCTAAGCCATGAGCTTGATTACTTCCATTTCAGGAATAAGGGGTACCATAGGCGGATTGCCGGGGGTATCCCTTTCTCCTTTGGATATTGTCCGTTTTACCTCTGCTTATGCCCAACTCATTAAAGAGCAAAGCAAAAGGGAACGCCATACCGTGGTAGTAGGCCGAGATGCCCGACTCTCCGGAGATATGGTAAGGCAACTGGTATGCGGCACACTGCAAGCCTGCGGAATGGGTGTAATAGATATAGGACTGGCCAGTACGCCTACTACAGAAATGGCCGTGCTGTTTACCAAAGCATCGGGAGGTATAGTAGTAACGGCCAGTCACAACCCAAAGGAATGGAACGCTCTTAAACTACTGGACTCCAACGGAGAATTCCTGAACGCACAGCAAGGAGAGCAAATACTGGAAATAATCCGGAACAACTCGTTTACCTACGTTGCTGTTGATCAGTTGGGAGCGTATTCCACGGCCGATTTTACAGACAAACATATAGAGGCTGTCATCAACCACCCGCTGGTTAATAAAAAAGCCATAAGGAAGGCAGGATATCATGTTGCAGTGGATGGCATAAACTCTGTAGGAGGGTTCGTCATCCCCCGGCTTTTGGAATCTCTTGGGGTGGTTTGCCACAAAATCCATTGTGACCCAACGGGAGAATTTGCACACAACCCCGAACCGTTGCCGGGACACCTCAAAGATTTATCTGCAGAAGTAGTTACTAAAAAAGCAGACCTTGGTATTTCCGTGGACCCCGATGTAGACCGCCTTGCTTTGGTATGTGAAGACGGGAGCATGTTTGGCGAAGAATATACCCTGGTAGCTTGTGCAGACTACGTCTTGGAAAAGTACGCCATAACTCGTCCCGGAGAAGCCCGTAACACGGTATCTAACTTGTCTTCTACACGCGCCTTGAAAGACGTCACGCAGTGGCATAACGGAACGTATTCTGCCTCTGCCGTAGGAGAAGTACACGTTGTGGAAGAAATGAAGCGTACTGGCAGTATCATTGGCGGAGAAGGAAATGGCGGAGTAATTTTACCTTCTCTGCATTACGGCAGGGATGCCCTGGCAGGAATTGCCCTGTTTCTGTCTCTGCTGGCAGAAAAAAAGTGTTCCATGACAGAACTCAGAAACCGTTATCCCAAATACTACCTGAGTAAAAACAGAGTAGAACTGAAGAAAAACACAGATTCTGATGCTTTGTTCAGACGCGTACAGTCAGCCTTCCCCGATGCACTTGTCAACCTGAGCGATGGGTTGCGTCTGGATTTTGAAAAAGAAAAAAAATGGGTCAGCCTGCGCAAATCAAACACAGAACCCATCCTACGGATTTACAGCGAAGCTCCTCTTGCAGAAGAAGCAGATGAACTGGCAGGTAAGGTCATGAAATTGTTCTGAAAATCAATTATAATTTGTCAGGCACAAAAAATTATGTACCTTTGCAACCCTATTAAAAGAAAAGATTAAAGACACATACAATGAAACAAGGAATACACCCGGAAACTTACAGATTGGTAGCATTCAAAGATATGTCCAATGACCATTTGTTCATCACACGTTCCTGCGTTAACACCAAAGAAACCATTACAGTGGACGGAACAGAATATCCTTTGTACAAGTTGGAAATTTCAAACACATCCCACCCTTTCTATACAGGTAAGATGAAGCTGGTTGATACGGCCGGACGTGTAGATAAATTCAGAAGCCGTTATGGTGAACGGAAAAAATAACGAAACCAATCATATACCCGAAAGCTGTCCCCAAACGGACGGCTTTTTTGTTGGGAAACAAAACCGGTTTCCACTTATGGAAACGGAAGACGGATCCTTTACTGTGCTGGGCCCTTTGGGAGAAACGTACCATTCCGTGGCAGGTGCTGTACTTGAGTCGCAGTACGTTTATATAGATTGCGGCTTGCATTATTTTATAGAAAAAAAACAAACAGCCGGAACATTACCCTCTAAAATACATATCTTGGAAATGGGACTGGGTACCGGGCTTAACGCATTTCTTACCTGCCGGGAATTACTTACCTGCCGGGAATTACTTACAGAACCCGAAATATTTTACAGGGCCATT
The DNA here is from genome assembly GCA_002427525.1 of Bacteroidales bacterium UBA5433. Lineage (GTDB taxonomy): Bacteria > Bacteroidota > Bacteroidia > Bacteroidales > UBA932 > DMER64. The sequence continues at coordinate 45,748 of DIRP01000026.1, forward strand.
GAAAAATATCCCTTGCCGTCGGATCTGGCAGACCGCCTGCATTACGCAACCAATCCACAGGAAATAGCGTGCTTTCAAGGTATTCATTCCGATACCTGGGATACTCCTTACCGGATAACCGACCGTTTTACCTTGCTAAAACACCGGTGTGATTTATTGGATTTTAATCCCGTGGGTAAGCCACCCGTTCATGTAGTATTTTACGATGCGTTTTCTCCTGCTGCCCAACCGGAATTGTGGACAGAACAGGCATTGCAGCGAATTGTTCCTTTACTTGCACCGGAAGCTGTACTGACTACGTACAGTTGCAAAGGCACCTTCCGGCGCCTGCTGGAAAGTCTGGGGTTTACAACAGAACGGCTCCCCGGACCGGGCAAAAAGCGCCATATCCTGAGAGCCGTTTTTACAACCCCTCAAATCTGAGGGAAGTGATGATCAATAATTTTCTTTCTTTTCTTCAAAAAAAGATTTGGGATGCAAACAGGCAGGACAAAGTTCAGGGGCCTTCTTACCTTTGGTAATGTATCCGCAATTCCTGCACTGCCATAAGATTTCCTCTTCCCTTTCAAAAAACTTTCCGGCTGTTACCCTGGCCAGTAACTGGCGGTAACGTGTCTCGTGCTCTACTTCTACAGAAGCAATGGCCAAAAAAGCAGCGGCAATTTTTGGGAAACCTTCTTCTGCAGCTGTTTTTGCAAAGGCAGGGTACAGTTCTGCGTGTTCTTCGTATTCGCCTTCTGCTGCAGCCAGCAGGTTTTCTGCAGTTGTACCAATAACACCTGCCGGATAAGCAGCTGTTATTTCTACCATACCCCCTTCCAGGAATTTAAAAAACCTCTTAGCGTGTTCCTTTTCCTGCTTTGCCGTTTCTTCAAATACAGCGGCTATTTGTTCATAGCCTTCTTTTTTTGCAGTTGATGCAAAAAATGTGTAACGATTAGCTGCTTGTGATTCTCCTGCAAAAGCAGCCAGCAGGTTCTGTTCTGTTTTTGTTCCTTTAATAGATTTCATAGTGTTGGATTGTTGTTGTAGCCCCACCAGGACTCGAACCTGAATCTGAAGTTTAGGAAACTTCCGTTCTATCCCTTGAACTATAGGGCCGGATTACCGTTTGGTATCAGATAACGTTTTTTTCGACAATCTGCCTGCCACGGTAAAAACCACACTCCGGACATACCCTGTGGTACATAACGGTTGACCCGCAATTTGAACAGGTTGCCAATGTGGGGGTTGTTAATTTATAATGCGTTCTGCGTTTGTTTCTTCTTTGTTTAGAAACTCTGTTTTTTGGATGTGCCATATCTCAATCTCCTATTTTTTATTGTCCATTAAATCTTTCAGCTGACTGAAAGCCGTTTGTTCCGTTATATCTTTTTCTTCCGTTTCCTGTTTCCATAAAGCCAGCATTTCCTTATTACAGGTACCTACATCTTCGTGTACACGCTGGATGGGCAAAGCCAGACATACGCTGTCATACACGTATTGTGTAAGGTCAATCCTGCCGGTATCCAAATCAGTGCATTCTTGCGTTTCCTCTCTGTCCAAAGTACCGTCAAAAGAAACCGGAATACTTAGCCTATCCAGGCAACGATCGCACAAAAGTACAACATATCCTGCAATTTTTACAGAAATGACAAGGGTGTCTTCCGAGGTTTTATTTACCAGTACGTCTGTTGTAAGATCTGCCTGTAAAATGTCTGCATTTTCAAAAGCAGTGAAAAATGCACCATCCACCTGAAATCTAAAATCATACGTTCCTTTTGAAAACGACTTCCCTTCTATGATCAGCCTTGTATTTTCCCTGTGTTCCATCTGCCCAAAATGAGCCGACAAAGTTAAACAAATATTTCAGATAATCGTTGTTTTATTATACTTTTGCACTTTCCGATAACAGATATACGTATGCCTGACACTATCCTTATACTTGATTTTGGTTCACAATCCACCCAGCTGATTGGCAGAAGATTACGCGAAATGAATGTGTATTGTGAAGTGTATCCTGCCCACCGCATTCCGGAACCCTGGGCGCAAGTAAAAGGTGTCATTCTCTCCGGCAGTCCTTTTTCGGTGTTGGACGAAAACGCACCTGCTCCTGACCTTTCAAAATTCCGTGGACACCTCCCCGTCCTGGGCATCTGTTTTGGAGCGCAATACCTGGCGCATACGAACGGCGGTACCATACAGAAGTCAGGCTCCGGAGAATACGGAAGGGCCTCACTTCAATTGAAGGAACCCGGTTCTCTGCTTTTCAAAGGCATTCCGGCGGTAACACAAGTTTGGATGTCACATGGGGAAAATATAGAGGCACTTCCCAAAAACGCACACCTGCTGGCTTCCACAGAAGATGTGCAGCATGCGGCCTTCAAGCTTGCAGGAGAAGAAACGTATGGTGTCCAGTTTCATCCGGAAGTATCCCATTCCGTTGACGGATCGCGGCTGCTTGAAAATTTTGCAAAAAAAATCTGCCATTGCCAGGGAGATTGGACTCCATCGGGTTTCGTGGCATCAGCCATTGCAGAACTGCGTCAAAAGATTGGCAAAGAACAGGTAGTAATGGGTATATCGGGAGGTGTGGACAGCACCGTTGCTGCCGTTTTGCTTCACAAAGCCATTGGAAAACAACTGCATTGCATTTTTGTAGATAACGGGTTGCTGCGGTTGGACGAATTTTCTACTGTGCTGGAATCCTATCGGGATATGGGGTTGCATGTGGTGGGCGTCAATGCCTCGGCACATTTCCTTAAAGCACTCAAGGGAGTTACAGATCCCGAAGCCAAGCGAAAAGCCATTGGAAGTACTTTCATTACTGTTTTTGCTACGCAAGCAGAGAAAATACCCAATGCCACCTGGCTGGCTCAGGGAACCATTTACCCCGACGTTGTGGAATCGGCTCATGTGCCGGGAAAGGCACAGGTTATTAAATCACACCACAACGTAGGCGGGCTGCCGGACCATGTTCCTCTGAAAATTGTAGAACCTCTGCGGATGCTTTTCAAAGATGAAGTACGGCGGATTGGATTGGAACTGGGCATAAGGGAAGATATGATTAACAGGCATCCGTTTCCCGGACCCGGTCTGGCCATTCGGCTGCTGGGAGAAGTCACTCCGGAAAAACTTGACATCTTAAGGCAGGCCGATGCTGTTTTTATCAACTCCCTGCGCACACACGGATTGTATGACAAAGTCTGGCAGGCAGGCGCCATTCTTTTACCTGTTAAAAGCGTAGGCGTTATGGGCGATGAACGTACGTATGAATATACGCTTGCACTGCGTGCTGTGGCATCACTTGACGGTATGTCTGCAGACTGGGTGCATTTGCCGTACGATTTTTTAATGAAAGTGTCGAACGATATTATAAACAAAGTCAGGGGAATTAACCGTGTTGTTTATGACATTTCATCCAAACCCCCCGCTACCATCGAATGGGAGTAATCCTGAAGTCTTTTACAATGCTTCTTTAAACAATTGTGCGTAAAATGCAGCTTTTTTCTCCAGTGCCATGGGGTACGCTCTGGAAGTAGAAGGCATCCTGTAGAACCTCATGTGCCGCGTACCGTAATGAAACGTTTTATACTCCCCTACCCGGGGAAGGTCCGGTGCCCGATCGAATTCCTGACCGGCAAGTACCTGCAACAAAGTTTCGGCAGCTTTCTGTCCCGTAACGGCCACACTACTGCATAAAGGAATTTGTACCAACAGGCGGGCAAGGTCTACAGGTTCCACTACCTGCAAGTGTTTGTCGGATGCATTTCCCTTTTCACGCAATACCTTGGCTGCCGTGTCGTACAACGCAATGCCTTTTTCCCGGCAGAAGTTTTCGATGGCTTCTTGATTGAATTTGTTACCACGAATAAAGTGATTTTTGTTGCTAAAAAATACAGTTCCTACAATACGCCACATATCATTTTGGAAATTGGGATAATAAAAATCCATGGACCAGCGAGCCACCGGAGGAGGAAAACTTCCCATCATCAAAAGCCGTGCTTTTGGAGGAAGAAAAGGCTCTAATGGATGATTTTCCTGTAGACTGAACAACGTATTCATAAAAGTACTAATATCGCACATTATTTTAACTAATCTGCAAAAACAAATGAAATGAAAATTGGTCTAACCTACGATCTGCGGTCTGAATACCTGTCTTTGGGGTACACAGAAGAAGAAACCGCAGAATTTGACAACACAGAGACGCTCCGGGGCATCGAAATTGCCCTGCATGCACTGGGTTACGAAACCGAGCGCATTGGCAACTCACGGTCACTCATGATGCGTCTTCTGGAAGGGAACAGGTGGGATCTTGTCTTCAACATTTGTGAGGGACTTTATGGCGACGGAAGAGAATCGCTTGTTCCTGCCATCCTGGATGACTGGCAAATTCCTTATGTTTTTTCTGGCGCTGCAACCATGGCCCTTACCCTGAACAAAGCCTTATGCAAAAGGGTGGTAAGAGATGCCGGTATACCTACTCCTGATTTTTGCCTGGTCAATTCCGAAGATGACTTGTTACAAAACAAACCGCCCTTCCCTCTTTTTCTGAAACCTTCCATGGAAGGATCGGGCAAAGGCGTTAGCGAATTCTCCCTGGTTACTACAGAAGAAGAATACAGGAGGGTATGTCTTCATTTGTTAAAACAATTCAACCAGCCCGTACTGGTTGAATCGTATCTGCCCGGAAGGGAATTTACGGCAGGTATTTGCGGAAACGGACCGGATGCCCGCGTAATTGGTGTCATGGAAGTTGTTTTTAAACAAGAAATTTCTGCTATTTATTCGTATGAAAACAAGCAGAATTACAAAACAGTAGTGGAATACCGCCCGGCAGACCGGGACATGGAATCCAAATGCAGCCGACTGGCCTTACAAGTCTGGGAAGTTACAGGTTCTAAAGATGCCGGACGAGTTGATATGAAGCTTACTATAGAAGGCGAACCCGAATTCATGGAAATGAATCCACTAGCCGGTTTGAATTACAAAGATTCCGACCTCCCCATTCTGGCCAGGATGCATGGGATGGATTTCCGGCAGTTGATAGATACCATCATGCAGTCGGCCATAAAACGAATTTTCTGCAACCCTGCGCAAACGGTACTCATTGAAAATGAACAATACAGTTGTTATCCTGCATAACCGGCTACCGGCCCAACCTACCCCGGATGAGCAAGATGTTATGGACCAGGTATACTTGATCCATAAAGCTTTAGAAGCATTGGGATATAGATGTCAGGTACTTGACGTGGGCAACAACGTATATGAAGACCTGCAGCACGTAGCAGCACTCAAACCTGCTTTTGTTTTTAATCTGGTAGAGTCTGTCTTTGGATCTACCGGATTATTGCATATGGTCCCTTCCATACTAGGAGCATGGAAGATACCTTATACAGGAGTAAGTGAAGAAGGGTTGTATCTGACAACCCGAAAAGTCCTGGCCAAACAAATCATGCGTTCCCACGGAATTGCCACTCCGGACTGGTTCCCGGTTGGCAGTACTGTTTTCCTTCACAACCATAAGAAATACATTGTTAAGCCGTTGTCAGAAGAAGGATCGGCAGGATTGGACGAACACCATGTTTTTAATCCCCTTTCCCCGGGAGTGCAAGACTGGCTGGGTTCTTTCAACCCAAATGAATTTTTTGTTGAAGAATATATTGAGGGGCGCGAGTTCAACCTGAGTGTTACGGGATGCCCGAACCGTTACAACTTATACCCCATCCCGGAAATGATTTTTAGCGGTTATCCTCCCGATAAACCCAGAATTCTGGGTTACCGTTCCAAATGGGAAGAAGATTCGTTTGAATACACGCATACCTTCCGGGAATTTGGTACATTGGACCACACACCGGAATTGTGTACTGCATTGCAAGAAACGGCCATTGCATGCGGGGAACTGTTCCGGTTATCGGGGTATTTCAGGGTAGATATACGCATGGGATCAAACAACATACCCCAGGTTCTTGAGATCAATGGGAACCCCTGCATTTCGCCCGACAGCGGGTTCATTGCAGCAGGCAAACAAGCCGGCTATTCCATTAACCAGATTGTTGCGCAGATTACAGCGCACCTGAATTAACAAATATGAATATTTCATTTAGACACACCCTGCTGTCGGATGACAGAGGCCCTCTGGCTGCTGTAATGGAATCCACCGGTCTTTTTTACGATTTTGAGGTAGACGTAGCTATGGAAGTCCTTAACACCTTACTGGAACAAGGAGAACAATCCGGATACTCTGTTGTTATTGCCCAGGACGGTACCCAGCCGGTAGCCTTTGCTGTATACGGCCCTACACCGTGTACCGTTTCCGGATGGGACATCTATTGGATGGCTGTCAGGGACAACCTGAGGGGTAAAGGACTGGGTTCTCTGCTCATTGAAATAATAGAGAAAGAAATCTTTAGGCAAGGGGGAACAGACATCTGGATAGAAACTTCGGGCAGAGAAGCATATTTTCCTACCCGCCAATTTTACGAAAAGCACCGGTACCGGGCCATGGCAGAATTGCCTGATTTTTATGCTCCCGGTGACAGCAAGGTGGTTTACGGAAAAAATGTATCTTTATTCCGTTAAACAACTTGAATACAATAATGAACAATCTGATTAAAAAGGATATTGCCGTATTGGTTGGCAGCCTTAGAAAAGAATCCTACGGCCGGCAACTGGCAGAAGTTATGGCTGCCATGGCGCCGCCAACATTGGATTTGCAAATAATTGAAATCGGGGATCTTCCCTTATATAACGAAGACCTGGAAGGCGACGGCATAGAACCGCCAGTTAACTGGGTACAATTCAGGGAAAGGGTTGGACGTGCAGACGGGGTACTTTTGGTAACTCCCGAGTACAACCGATCTACCACCGCTGCTTTAAAAAATGCCCTTGACGTGGGATCCAGGCCTTATGATAAAAATGTCTGGAGCAACAAACCAACAGCCATTGTATCTGTATCTCAAGGAGCCATTGGAGGCTTTGGTGCCAACCACCACTTGCGGCAAACGCTCGTTTGTTTGAATTGCCCGGTACTTCCGCTGCCGGAAATGTATCTTGGCGGAGTGGCCGGACTGTTCAATGAAAAAAGAGAACTCGTGGAAGGCAACGGTGTAGATAAACTTATTACCCGGTTTTTTAGTTCTTACGAACGCTGGCTGGCACGTTTTTAAAACACGGTATTGTACCCCAGCTCAAACATTTCGTCTTTATACTTTAGGTCGTAAGCAGTAAACCGGGCCATTCCTTTGTTTTCTATCACCCGATCTGCCATGTGCAGGTCTGCCGTTGCACCTGCATGGAACATCATGAAAATACTGCGGTCCGCTATGTAACGGATGGATTTGTTATACGCAAGGTCAGTTTCCGGCACAGGGAACAAGTTGATAGCATATACACGTTTGCAGTAGTTGCGGATGGGATTTACCGGTACGTTACGCACCACGCCTCCGTCAACGTAATGTTTCCCGTCTATTTCAACAGGAGGAAAAAGTACGGGAATGCTGCACGAGGCCAATACGGCCTCGGCAAGCGGTCCGCTTTCAAATACTACTTCTTTGGCTGTTTCCAGGCAGGTGGCTACAATCTTTACAGGTACCTTCAATTCTTCAAAAGTCTGTACCCGGAACGTTTCCTCTAAGATTTTACGTAGCGGAAGAGAATCTACCAGGTATTCTTTGGAAAATCGTCGCCCCAAGAAATCCTTCAGTGTCAGGTGTTCAAATGCTTGTAAAATTTCTTCAACGGTAAAGCCTTGACCATAATACGCTGCTACAATGGCACCTACACTCGTCCCCGAAACCATTTTAGGGATATGTCCCATTTCCAGCAAACGCTTTAATACGCCAAGGTGGTAATAGCCTCTGGCACCACCGCCGCCAAAGGCTACTCCCAGTTGGTATTTTTGTTTTCTTATCATAATACTCCTTCTGTTGTGCCGGTAGAAAGTACTGCAGAGGGATCTATACGCGAAGCTTCTTCCGGATTTCCTACTTTTCTGGAACGGGCAGCTTTTCCCTGACCAAAACGGATACTGAAACTGAGCCTGATCTTCTGCAGATGCATCCTCTGGTCAATCTTATATTGTACTCCATTATCCGATTTCAGTACCAGATTGTTCTTAAAAGTACCAAAAATATCGTTAACATTCAAGCTGAGCGTGGCCTTATTGTTCATAAAATTTTTCTTTATACCTCCGTTTGCAAAAAACATAGGAGCTACTACAAAATAACCGGCCGGCACCTTGCCCTGATACATCCCCATAAGTTCTATCTTCCAATTTTTTGACAATACCAGTGTAACCTGTGAATAAATATTAGTAAATACGCCGTTGTTACTGTATACATTGGCTTGGCCCTGCTCCGGTTTCGGTTCCGGTTCCGGTACCGCTGTATTACCCATATAAATACACGTACCGTTTACAGTCAGGTACAACCATTTGGTAAGTGGCAGTTCACTAATGGATAGAACTCCGCCGGCCATACTTTGTGTTCCAAAATTATCATACAACAAAATCTTAGTCCCGTCTGCCGTGTAATATGGATTTTGCATAATATAATCCTTTACGTGAGAGTATAACAGAGCCAGGTTGTAGTGTGTCTTAAAGTTTACCCCCAATACCACCTGGTCTGACAACTGCGGATCCAGGTTGGGATTTCCCTGGATATAAGAATTGGCATCTATGTATGCCCTGAAAGGATTCAACTGGCTAAAAGAAGGCCTGCCAATACGGCTGGTATAAGACAACGTAAACCGCCACGAAGCCGAAGGGTTGTATCCGGCAAATACTGTTGGAAACACATTGAAATATTGTTTTTTAGTTTGTTCTTGTGCAGAAATCCAATTACCGTTGGCTCCGGTAAACTCTCCCCTAAGTCCCAGCTTTAACATCCATTTGCTTCCTAACATCCTGCCCACTGAAGCATAAGCAGCAGCAATGTGTTCTGTATAAAGAAATTCGTTCGATAAATCCGGATTGGGAGTCCATTGTGTATCCAAAAAATCTTCTCGTCGCAGGTTGTTGTCCGTTTGTGTAGTTGCCCACTTGATTCCCGTTTCCAACAGGCCTGTTTTCCAAAAAGACTGTTGGTAATCCAACCTGCCGGAAAACAAGTGGATGTATTGGTTGCTTTTTTGTCTGAAAATCTGGTCCATCCCAAAACCTTCTACGATGGTATTTTCCTGAGAGTTTTCAGAGAAAATATCGTAATAGGCATAGTCTGCGTTAAAAGTCAGTTCCTGTGATTTTTCCTCATTAAACAACCCTGTATAATTGATGTTGGAAGTGATATTTCTATAAGAACTCCCGTTACGGATCACGCTATTTGTTCGGTTGAGCAACTGATTATCAATAAACATATCTGTATAATTCTCCCGGCCGTAGTTACTCAGGTCCTGATCCTGAAACAGGCCGGTTACAATAAATCCTACCGTATGTTTTTTAGTAAGATAAACGTCGTTAGCCAACTTAGCCGAATGGCTGACAGAGTTGGACATAAAATCTGAATGGGAGATTTGCTCCATGTTTAGTCCTTCTCCAAAAGTAGTCAGATTGGACAACTCCAGCCCTCTGTTGTCAACTCTTCCGTTGTATGTAAACAACGTATTTGTTTTGTCCGTTCTCAAATTTAGGGAGGTCCCGCCACCGCCTTCCTGTTCATACATTTTGTGCTTCATCCCTCCGTAAAAAGCATTGGCCGTCCCGCTAAATCCTTTGAGCAGGTTTTTCTTCATTTTGATATTGATGATACCACCGGACCCTGCCGCATCGTAACGGGCCGAGGGGTGTGCCATCAACTCTATCTTATCAATGGTAGTACCGTCCGTAGCCCTAAGGAGGGCTTCCAGCTCCAAACCGCTCAGGTAAGACGGGCGGCCATCTATCCAAACGCTTACCGGTTGTCCGTTGAGTTTTACATTTCCCTCCATATCTATCGTTACACCGGGTGCTCTTCGCAACACTTCCAGTGCATTGCTGCCTTCTGTAGAAACAGCCTGAGATACGTTCATCACTACTTTATCAATCTTATGTTCAATGAGCGGAACTTTTGCCGTAATGACAGCTGTTGTAAGTGTCTGGACATCTTCCTCCATTTCTACAAAACCCACATTCCATTGCGCCTGTGAAAGTTCAATTTCTATTGTGTTTTCTTTGTAACCTATAAAGGTGGTCACCAACTCGTACATACCGTAAGGAATATCCTCCAGTAGAAAAACACCGTCAGTACCGGCAGTAGTGGCAGCAATAACCTGATACAGGCTGTCCCTGACAGCTACTGTTGCGTAGGCAAGCGGAGTCCTTGTTTCCTTATCCACCACAGTCCCCCTGACGGCAGCCGTATTACGGGCTGCCGAAAGGCTGACTGTCCCAAAAACAAGAAATAGACCTAATACTATCTTTTTTATCATTGTATGTGTTTTTTATAATATCCTTTAATTTCTTCCATGGTAATACCCAATGTGTCCAATCTGCTGAAGAAAACAGGCAATTCTTTCGTAAGAAAGCTGTTCTTTAAATCTGCCAAAATTTCCCTGCGTGCTCCCGATGAAACAAAAAAACCGATACCTCTTTTGTTGTAGATAATTTCTCTTTGCTGCAGGTATTCATAAGTTCTGGCTACCGTATTGGGGTTGACACCCAGCGTAGCCCCCAGTTCCCTCACAGAAGGTATCCGGTCTTCTTCCTTCCACTCCCCATGCAGGATTTTTTCGCAGACAGATTCTGCGATTTGAAGGTAAATGGCCTGGTGGTCTTTAAATTCCATAAGATTTAGTATTTAGTTGTTTTAATCAACCGGTATGTACCAAACCAGCAAGATGCCGTAACAAGTCCGCCTATACTATACTTCCCTATTACAAGAGCCCTGACAAAGGAATTTTGCGACAACAACGAGGAAAGACTTCCCATTCCTCTCCAATCACTGTTCTCTAGTTCTTGCGGAAAGTTATCAAGCAGTATTTCTACAAAACGTTCCACAGCCTCTATGCCAATCGACTTAATTACAAGACCTGCCACTATGCTTAACAAGAGAGCAAATCCCATGAGTACAGCAAATGTTTTGGCCACTTTCTGCCGTTTGAATACCATATTTCCCAAAACAAACAACGACTGGATTAAAAACATATCAAAAAACACCTTCCCTGAAAACACACCTTCCCAACTGTTGGCAAAAAGAAAGCCGGATGTATATGAAGGAAACAGCAGGTAAAACAACGTATCCACCACAAACAGAGATACCAACATAGAAAGGGCCACACAAACAAAACTGACTACAAACATGCTCAACGTTTTCTCCAGAACAGAAGCCGGAAGCTGCGCATAATGCAGGCCTTTCTTTTTATGATTTACCGTTCCATACAACTTGGAAGGGGAAAAAACCAGGGCCATGACAGTCATAAAAACAATAAAAGTCAACCTGGAAAAAACACCGGGAGAAGAGGATGACAACAAGGAGGCCAATAAGAAAACTACGTAAATTCCGTTCATGCTCAAAACAGTCAAACCAAAATTTGCAGGAAATTCACGGCACTCTTTTAAAAGAAGTGCACCAAACCGTTTTATAGTAAATACATTGTTCATTATTTTCCGTTTTTAAAATGTTCTTTGAACCATTCTCTTTGCTTTAGGGCAGCATTAAATAACGTTTCCAGGTTCACCTTTGTATCGGCTCCGGTTGTATTGGCTTTAACTAAAGAGTAGCCCAGCGGTGTTTGTTCTGAGTACAACACCCCTTCCGGCTCTTTGGAAGCGGTAATAAAACAAAGTTTTTGTGTAATTTCTTCAATAGAAGCGTGCAGAAGCACTTGCTTTTGATCCAAAATAATCACGGGATCAATCAGGTTTTCTAAATCCCGTACCTGGTGGGTAGATATAATAACCAATTGTTCCTCGCTTATATGCCCGGCCACTGTGCTGCGAAATACAGACTTGGAAGTTATATCCATACCGTTGCTGGGTTCATCCAAAAGTAAAATTTTAGTATTCAATGCAAGTGCATAAGAAACATGGGCCTTCTTTTGCTGTCCGGCAGACAAATCCCTGAACTTTTTTCTTGGATCTACTTCAAAGCGCTCCATTATGGAGCAGAACTGTTCGTAATCAAAGCCGCGGTAAAACGGGCCGTTGTTGCGTACAAACTGGTTGACGGTACCGACAGGATTTTCAGGTTCTTCCGGCAGGTAAAACACATCTTGCAGAAATTCCGGCTGCCGGGCGTACGGATGAAATCCGTTAACCAGGCACGCTTCTTTTGTACTTTTTTGCAACCCCGCCAGAAATTTAAGCAACGTGGTTTTCCCCACCCCGTTCTGTCCTAACAGCCCGTACACATTGCCTTTAGTCAAAGAAAGCGACAAGTCACGTAAGACGTTGTTCTTTGAATAACTGAATGTTAGGTTATTTATTTGAATCATTATTATAGTGTATTAGTATATTAGTACACCGCAAAGGTAATAATCTTTTTATTCCCTCCAAATTTTTTTTCATTTTTTGCTATCTTTGTTTAAAACTTATACAATGGCTCTTATTCAATTATCCGGAGTAGATGTGGTTAAAGACTCCAACCTGATCTTAACCGGAGTGGACCTTACTTTGGAGGCAGGAGATTTTACCTACCTGGTAGGACGGGTGGGATCCGGAAAAACCTCGCTTATAAAAACACTCATTGGGGAATTTCCCGTAAAAAAAGGACAGGCAGAAGTTGCCGGTTTTGATCTCGTCAAATTAAAGAGAAGGGAGATACCTTATCTGAGGAGAAAAATTGGAGTGGTCTTTCAAGATTTTCAATTGCTCCAGGACCGTTCTGCCAGCGACAACCTGGAATTTGTTTTACGTTCCACTGGCTGGAAAAATAAAAAAGAAATTACACAGCGGATTGAGCAGGCATTGGACAGTGTTAGCATGCTGCACAAAGGCCATAAATACCCCCACCAACTTTCCGGGGGAGAACAGCAACGCATAGCCATTGCAAGAGCCATACTGAACGATCCCCAAATTATTCTGGCTGATGAACCTACCGGAAACCTGGATAGCGACACACAACAGGAAATCATGCAGTTATTTATGGAAATACACGAAAAACAACAACCTGCCATGATGGTGGTTACCCACAACCTAAGCTTATTGCAACGGTACCCGGGACGTATATTCACGTGCGAAAAGGGATTGTGTACAGAAATGGCCGACCGCCTTGAAATTGACCTCTCGGGTTTTATGGAATCATGAAAACAAAAAAGGAAATAAACGCAATCATTCAATGGTTTCAAACCCATATGCCCCATCCGGAGTCTGAGCTCCATTACCAAGATCCTTACAGCCTGATAGTTGCTGTTATTCTTTCAGCGCAATGTACAGATAAAAGGGTCAATCTGGTAACACCTGCCCTTCTGGAGCGCTTTCCTACCGTGGACCATCTGGCAACAGCTACTCCGGAAGAAGTTTTCCCCTATATCAAATCCGTAACGTATCCCAACAACAAAGCCCGGCACCTGACAGGCATGGCACAGCGTATTGTGGAACAGTTTGACGGAAAAGTACCTTCTACTACCGAAGAGCTTTGCCAACTGCCCGGTGTGGGACGAAAGACAGCACACGTAATTGCTTCCGTTGCTTTTGACAAACCGGTTATAGCCGTTGACACGCATGTATTTCGTATTTCCCGCAGGCTGGGATTATCACGCGGTACAACTCCCCTTGCTGTGGAAAAAGACATGAACCGCCATTTTCCACCTCAACTGAGAGCCAAAGCACACCACTGGCTTATCCTCCACGGCAGGTATGTCTGTACAGCAAGAAAACCAAAATGCGAATCCTGCGGACTTTCCGGTTTTTGTGATTTTTACAAAAAGGAGCAAACCCCATGAAATTACCCGCCGGGACTCCTGCAGCGTGGACCGATGATGTCCGGCATTTCTTAATGTATTTACGCCTGGAACGCGGCCTGTCGGTAAATACGCAAAAGGCGTACCTGCAGGACATCCGGCTATTCATCAAGTTCCTTGCGCTCCCGCCTCAGCCCAATGCCTCCGCCTCGGCATCTGCCCTACCCGAATCTGACTCTGCTGCTGCTACTGCTGGCACGACCGCCCCTGCTCCGGCCGCCTCCGCCTCGGCAACTCCCATTCCTGACCCGGCTTGTATTGAGCCGGCTCACCTGGAATCATTCCTTGCCTTTATTACCAATTCCGGTATGTCTTCCAGAACACAGGCTCGTATCCTTTCCGGGCTGAACGCTTTTTTTCGATTTTTAGTAATAGAAAAACGCATAGCAACCAACCCCTGCACTCCCATAAGGACACCAAAAACAGGCAGATCGCTTCCTGTAGTTCTTTCCCTGCGTGAAATCGAGAGGATACTGGATTCTGTTGATCTGAGTATTCCGGAAGGGCACCGGAACAAAGCCATTTTGGAAGTACTTTATGGATGTGGCTTGCGCGTTAGTGAACTTACCGAATTAAAATATTCACAAATTTTTCCCGAAGAAGGTTTTATTCGTATTATTGGCAAAGGTAACAAGCAAAGGCTCGTTCCCATTGGCTCGCACGCCCTGAAGGCGCTTGACCAATATATACCCTGGAGGAACTCGTTACACATACTTTCCACTCACGAAGACTTTGTTTTCCTGAACCGCTACGGAAGACCCATTACACGTAATATGGTGTTTTTGATTGTCAAGGAACAAGCCCGCATAGCAGGGATTAAAAAGAACATATCACCGCATACTTTCAGGCATTCTTTTGCCACACATCTGATAGAAAACGGAGCAGACCTGCGGGCTGTACAGGAAATGCTGGGACACAGCAGTATACTCACTACAGAAATGTACACCCATCTGGATACCTCTTTCTGGCAACAGTCCGTACTCAAACACCACCCCCGTCATTAATTGCGGTATGATTGTTGAAAAACAGTATATTTGCTTCATGATACGTTTCTTCCATATTATTTTGTTCTGCAGCCTGTTTTCAGTTTTTTCCCTGGTACAGGCACAGGAAAGACCCTTTGCAGACCATGAAGAGTTCCAGACAGCCGTTGATCTGTTTAAGCAAGGACAATACTGGAGTGCGTATCAGCTATTTAACAGTTTTGGCGCAGCGCAGCCCCCCTCTTTTATACAACTGGTTGCTTCCTACAGTCTCTTATGCGAAATAGCCCTTGGTGATCCTGCTGTTGAATACAAAGCAGCGCAATGGGAGCAGGAATACCCCTCGGCTCCTCTTAAACATACGGTTTATTTCAAATTGGGCAACTACTACGCTGACAAAGGCCGGTTCAAAGAAGCCCTCGAGGTATACGAGAAGGTGAAACCTGAAAGACTTCCCGTTGCAGACAGGGCCGCTTTTCTATTCCGTAACGGGTACGCCGGCATGCAGAACGGAGAAATAAATAAAGCCATGGCCTTGTTCCTTGATACGGAACAAGCCCCCGGAAAAGATATTTATAAATGGGGAGCCAGGTATTACAGAGGGTATCTCTACTATGCGCGGGGAGATTTTGAACAGGCCGTTCCCTTGCTGGAACAACTGACAGATATACCTCAATATGCAGAACTCTCCCAAACGTACCTGTTGCAATCTCTTTTCTATCTGCATCAATACGAACAAGTAATCCAAACAGGAGTTCCTCTGTACAAGCACGCAGACCGTGCGCTAAGGACAACACTTGCCAAAACATTGTCAGAAGCGTATTTTGCTTTAAACAGAACAGAAGAGGCCCGTACTTTTTTTGATGATTACCTGGAAGGCGTTACAACACTGACCATTACAG
The DNA here is from genome assembly GCA_002427525.1 of Bacteroidales bacterium UBA5433. Lineage (GTDB taxonomy): Bacteria > Bacteroidota > Bacteroidia > Bacteroidales > UBA932 > DMER64. The sequence continues at coordinate 61,487 of DIRP01000026.1, forward strand.
ACAGGTACTACTCCGGAATCCTTTATTTTAAACTGAAGGACTATGTACAGGCAGCAGAACAACTGGCACTTGTTGGTGAAAGGCACGACAGCATAGGCCAAAATGCCCTTTACCACTTAGGAGAAACTTATATCCGGCTGCACAACAAGGTAGATGCGCTGGAGGCTTTTAAAAAAGCCAGTTCCATGCCTTTTGACCCGGTTATTAAAGAAGATGCCTTTTTCAATTATGCAAAACTTTCTTTTGACCTGAACAGCGACATTCAAATATTAGCTGCTTACCGAAAAGAGTATCCCGAATCTCCAAAACTGGACGAAATTCAAAACTATATGGCCGCAAACTATTTTCTTAACCAGGATTATGCCATGGCAGTTGAAGCACTCAGCGGCTTAAAAAATCCTTCAAAGGAAAATATAAGAGACCTGGAAAAAGCAGCCTATCTAAGAGGTATCCAATTGTATAAAACAGGCTCTTTCAGAGAAGCGGAAAAGTTTTTTGATCAGGCAGGCGAAACCTACTGGGTTGCCGAATGCCAGTACAGAAGCAACAAATTCCAGAAATCCATTCTTCTCTGGAAGGAATTCATAAAAGAAAGCGGTTCTTTTTCCAATCCTGAAAAATACAGAACAAGCCATTACAACATAGCGTATGCTTATTTTAAACAGAAAGAGTACGCTCTTGCAGAAGAGTGGTTTCACAAATATATCAGGCTGGGAAAAGGAGACATACACCTGATAGCAGATACGTATTTGCGGCTGGGAGATTGCTCTTTTGCACAATATGCCCACCAACAAGCTACCGTTGAATACCGGAATGCCCTTGACCACCATACGGCTTCTCCCGATTATGCTTTGTATCAAATAGCTATGGCACAAGGTGTTTTAAGCAAAGACCCGGAAAAAATCCGTACGCTGGACCAGTTAATGAAAGATTATCCCGGTTCTGCATTTTATTCTGCGGCACTGTTTGAGCAAGGCAGAACATATATACAAACTAATCAATATGAAAAAGCAGAAGAACGTTTTTCTGCCATCCTGTCTTTTGCCTCGCACAGTGCTTTTCATGCTAAAGCGCTTGTAGAGCTGGGGTTGATACGTATCAACACACACAAGCCGGACCAGGCATTGGATTACTATAAAGAAGTATTGCAACGGTTCCCGGATTCTCCGGAAGCAGTAAACGCCCTGGCAGGAATTGAAAACGTTTACCTGGCACGTAACGATTCCAAAGGTTTCTTTGAGTACCTTGAAAGCCTTGGTATTGACTCCGGTAAAAGTCCGGGAGAAAAGGAGATGCTGGTTTTCTCTTCAGCTGAACAAGTATACCTGAACCATTCCTACGCAGCGGCCGTAACAGCACTCAATAATTTCATAAAAGATTACCCGGAAAGTACCAAAATACCGGCAGCCTATTTTTATCTGGGAGAAAGTTATTCGCAATTGGGTAAAATGCAACTGGCAGCAGATGCTTATTTGGTTGTTATGAAAAGACCGTCAGGTTCTTATACAGAATTGGCAACCAAACATTATGCAGCCATACAATACGAGTTAGAACAGTATGCCAATGCCGTAGATGCCTATATGAGCCTGAGCAGTATTGCCATCATTGAAAACAACAAGTTGGAGGCTTTGAAAGGTCTGATGTGGTCATTTTACAAAAACAAACAGTATAGAAACGCTCTTGTTCAATCCGATAAAGTCATAGAAAACAAATCATTTGACCATCAAACCACGACGGACGCCACCTACATAAAAGCCAAGAGCCATCTGGCCCTGGGCGAAAGAACAGATGCGCGGGTTCTGTTGGAAGAATTGGCACGGGAAGCCCATACAGCTGCAGGAGCAGAAGCTTCTTACCTTTTGTGTAAAGATGCATTTGATCAGGGCGATTTTGATACAGCCGAAACCATGATTTACAATTTTGCCGACTCAAACACCCCTCAGGAATATTGGATTGCGCGTGCCTTTATTTTATTGGGCGATATTTTTGCAGAAAGATCCGAGTGGGTTCAGGCTAAAGCCACTTTTGAGAGCATCAAAAACGGGTATAAAGCGGAAAACCCCGATGATATTGAGCAACTGGTTACACTCCGTCTTAAAAAATGTGAAGAAAAATTGCAATGAAAAAAGGGTTGTTCGTAATTTTTTGCCTGATGGTATATTCGTTGAATGCCCAACACCAGATAAATCCCGTTATCCGTGTTGAACGGCTCTACGATGCAGACCTGATTGAAGTAAGTAAACCGGCGTTAGGTACGCAAGTACCGGACTCCCTGCGTACATTTCACACATTATTTGAATATAGTATTTTTGACAAACCCATAGGTAATTTATACGAATTTAGCCCGTTACCACCTGCACAGCTACGTCCGTCTGCCTCTGACGGTACACGTTACGCCTACCTGAAAGCCGGGGTAGGTTACCCTTGGACACCCCGGGCAGATATTCTTTTGCAAGTTCCTCTGAAATCCGGCTGGTACATAGGCATGCAAGCCCGTCACAGATCCCTGTTTACAAACGATACACGCACAACAACAAACGGTATAATAACACTGGAACACCGCGGAAAAAACAACACATTCCGTCTGTATGTTCCCGGAGCATACCTGAACAACTCCTTTGCAGTACCTGATGTTTTATCTTCCACGTCCCCATTTAAAAACCAATCGTATTACAACATAGGTGGCGGAATTGAAACGTTTTCTCTTAGTAAGGGACCCGGCACCTGGCACTATTACTGGAAATCCGAATATTCTCATGCAAAGAACAGGATTATAGGCCAGCCTAACGGCCTGTGGCAGCCTGACAACCTGCCGGTAATCCGGGAAAACACCCTGGATATAGAGGCCGTTGCAGGCTACAACCTGTCACACGCGCTTCGCATTAATCTGGGTGGAGCCGCTCTTTTTGCCAGCGACAAGTGGTCCCCCGACAGCACTTCTGCATCCAGAGCCACCATCCACCTTTTTCCACATGTAATACTTAGCGGAGCACGGTACAAAGTAGCAGCAGGAGTTCGCATTGGATACTTGCTCAGGCCGGATAACAACAAGCTGGGTATCTTTCCCTGGTTCGATACGCATCTGGTCATTGCAAAAGACTGGCTTACGCTCTTTGCTGGAGTAAACGGTTACCAGAAATTAAACACCTTCCAGGAAAGAATTGCAGAAAACCCCTGGGTAACAGCAAATCATCTGTACGATGCGTACGTACCGTGGGACGTAAAAGCAGGTTTTTCAGGAACCGTTGCAGACCGTTTCAGCTACCAACTCTACGGAGCTTACCGTTATACAAAAAACCAGTTTTATTACGAAACACAACCAATCGGTGTGAGATATCCGGGCCTCTATATGCTTTCGTATGCCGATGAAACCAGATATTCTGCCGGGGCTTCACTTTCTTTTCATTCACGTCCTGTTTTGGCAGGCATCTCCGGCGAATGGCACAAGTATTCACTAAATACATTACAGCCTCCCTGGCACAAACCGGAATGGGAAATTCGGGGATACTTCAGATACAACTGGAGGGAACGGATTGTGTTGTCTGCCCATGCCTACTGGCGTGCCGCCTGTTACGTTCCCGCATGGGATTCGCCGTGGAAAATAACCGATGCGTACCAACGTAACCTGTACGAAGGCCGGGAGGTTGTCACACTGCCCTCTTTTTTTAACCTGGGAGTTCAGGCAGAATACGTCATAAGCAAGAAATTTTCTGTGTACATTTTTGGGGACAATTTATTAAACAAAGAGGACTGGGTATTTTACCTGTATCCTAATCCCGGTTTGACTTTGGGTGGAGGTATAACCTTCCGTTTCTAATTAGGATTTTTGCCGGATTTTCTGTATCTTTGTTTGTTATTCAAAGAACGAAAAAGTGAGTACAGAGAATCAATATTCTGCAGAAAGCATCCAGGTTTTGGAAGGCCTGGAAGCAGTCAGGAAACGCCCTTCCATGTATATTGGAGACATAGGCTCCAGAGGCTTACACCACCTTGTTTACGAAGTGGTTGACAATTCCATTGACGAAGCTCTGGTCGGTTATTGTGATACCATAGAAGTGGTTATCAATGCGGACAACAGCATTACCATAACAGACAACGGACGTGGTATTCCCACCGGCATGCACGAAAAAGAAAAGAAATCTGCCCTGGAAGTAGTACTTACCGTATTGCATGCAGGTGGAAAATTTTCAAAAGACTCTTACAAAGTATCAGGCGGCTTGCACGGGGTAGGTCTCTCCTGCGTTAATGCGCTTTCAAGTAAATTGGTAGCAACCATTTACCGCGATGGAAAAGTGTTCCGACAAGAATATGCCCGGGGCATTCCGCAGACCCCTGTAGAAATTGTGGGTGAAACGGATATTACCGGAACAAACATCCATTTTATGCCGGACAGGAGCATCTTTACACTGGGAACTTTATTCAGCTATGAAATACTTTCCGCACGTCTTAGGGAGCTTGCTTTTCTGAACAAAGGCGTACGTCTGACCATTGAAGACCGCAGAGAACACACACCCTATACCGATGACAGCATTATGGACGCATCCGATGAAGATGCTCACAGCCCGGGAACCTACCGCACAGATACATTTTACTCAGAAACCGGTTTACTGGATTTTGTAAAATTTCTTGACAAAACCAGGGTGCCTCTTACGGAAAACCCTATATACCTGGAAACCACCAAAACAAGTATCCCCATTGAAATTGCCATGCAATACAATACGGGGTATTCAGAAAACATACACTCCTACGTTAACAACATAAATACGATAGAGGGAGGAACCCACCTTACAGGCTTCCGCAGAGGCCTTACCACAACCCTGAAGAATTATGCAGAAAAGAGCGGCATGCTAAGTAAGCTGAAATTTGACATTGACCCTGCCGACTTCAGGGAAGGGCTGACCACCATTCTTTCTGTTAAAGTAAACGAACCCCAGTTTGAAGGCCAGACCAAAACCAAATTGGGAAACAGCGAAGTCATGGGAGCCGTATCGCAGGCTGTCAGCCAGGCTCTGGAAAACTACCTGGAAGAAAATCCAAAAGACGCCAAAAGTATTATAGACAAAGTGATCATGGCTGCTACAGCCCGCCATGCAGCACGCAAAGCCCGTGAGTTGGTCCAACGTAAAACCGTCATGTCCGGAGCAGGGCTCCCGGGGAAACTGGCCGATTGCTCTAACCGGGATCCGGAACAATGTGAAATATTCCTGGTGGAAGGAGACTCTGCAGGCGGAACAGCAAAAAACGGCAGAGACCGTTCGTTTCAAGCCATTCTGCCCTTACGCGGTAAAATTTTAAACGTAGAGAAAGCCCAGGAACACCGGGTCTTTGAAAATGAAGAAATCCGCAACATTTACACGGCCTTTGGAGTAACCCGTGGAACGGAAGAGGACAGCAAGGCTCTTAATATGGACAAATTAAGGTACCACCGCGTTATTATTATGACTGACGCAGACGTGGACGGAAGCCACATTGATACCTTACTGCTTACCTTTTTCTTCCGCCACATGCCGGATCTGATTCAAGGCGGCCACGTCTACATTGCCTCGCCTCCGCTTTACCTGGTAAAAAGGGGAAAAGAAGAACGCTACTGCTGGACAGAAGAAGAAAGACTGGCAGCCATTGAACAATTGGGGAAAGGCAGGGAAAGTTCCGTTGCCGTCCAAAGGTATAAAGGGTTGGGGGAAATGGATGCAGAACAACTTTGGGATACTACCATGAATCCGGAAAAAAGAATTCTCCGTCAAATTACTATAGACAACGCAGCAGAGGCAGACCGTATTTTCTCCATGCTCATGGGTGATGAAGTGCCACCGCGCAGGGAATTTATTGAACAACATGCGAAATACGCAAATATTGATGCTTGATTATGGATATTTTTGAAAGAATTAGAAAAGACGAAGGTGGTCCGCTTGGACAATACCGCAAACAGGCCGAAGGCTATCATTTATTTCCAAAACTGGAAGGCCCCATTGAACCCTATATGGTATTCAACGGAAAGAAGGTATTGGCCTGGACATTCAACAATTACCTGGGTCTTGCCAACCATCCTGAAGTCAGAAAGGCAGATGCAGCTGCGGCGGAAAAATGGGGACTGGGCTATCCAATGGGAGCCCGCATGATGAGCGGACACACCTCGCTTCATGAGAAACTGGAAGCCGAACTGGCTGCCTTTGAAAAGAAAGAGGATGCCTACCTGTTCAATTACGGATACCAGGGGATGGTCTCTACCATTGACGCCCTTTTAAACCGCAGGGATGTTGCCGTATATGATTCAGAAGCACATGCCTGCATTGTGGACGGACTGCGACTTCACATGGGACAGCGGATTGTTTACCCTCATAATAACCTGGAAAAATGCGACAAAGCGTTGGAGCGTGCCACCCGCCTTACAGAAAAAACCGGAGGCGGTATCCTGCTTATTACGGAAGGTGTTTACGGGATGACCGGAGCCTTGGGATTTCTTGATAAGATTGTTTCGTTAAAGAAAAAATACGATTTCCGCATATTGATTGACGATGCCCACGGCTTTGGAGTTATGGGACCCAATGGAAGAGGAACCTCGGAACATTTTGGCATCATGGACGAAATTGACCTGTATTTTGGAGCTTTTGCCAAATCCATGGCGGGAATCGGCGGGTTTGTTTCCGGTCCGGCAGAAATTATCAACTACCTGCGTTACAACCTGCGCTCCCAGATTTTTGCCAAAAGCCTGCCCATGGCTATGGTAGAGGGACTGCTCAAACGCCTGGACATGATCCGAACCATGCCCGAACTGAGGGAGAAATTGTGGACCATCACCAAAGCACTGCAAGACGGACTTCGCAAAAGCGGCTTTGATATTGGACCTGCCGAGGCCTGTGTTACCCCGGTATTTATGAAAGGAGGACTGGCTCAGGCTACCAACCTGCTGATTGATCTAAGGGAAAACCACCGGGTATTCTGCTCTGTAGTCACGTACCCGGCCGTAGCCCGGGATATCATTATGTTCCGTTTAATACCTACGGCTTCGCACTCTCTGGAACATGTTGAATATACTATAAATGCCTTTACTGAAGTCCAAAAGAAACTGAAGGAAGGCGCATACGAAGGTACCGAACTCAGGAACATGGCCATCACATAACCAACCCATGGCCATCACATAATTATGAAAAAATCCTTACGGGGCAAAGTTGTCGTTGTAACAGGTGCTTCTTCCGGCATTGGCAAAGCATGCGCCCGTGCTTTCTTTACGGCAGGGGCTTCGGTTGTACTGGCTGCCCGCTCAGGCGACAAACTCGGGGCCCTGAAAAGCGAATTGTGCGGTACCGCAATAGACGCCTCGGTTCTCACGGTTGTTACGGACGTCACCCGGGAAGCTGATTGCAAAAATCTGATAGAAACTACATTACAGCATTTTGGACGGCTTGATATCTTAGTATGTAATGCCGGTCTTTCCATGCGTGCCCTCTTCAAAGACCTGGATCTTACGGTGCTAAAACAACTGATGGATGTCAATTTTTGGGGCTGTGTGTACTGTACAAAACATGCGCTACCTGCCCTGTTGGAAAGCAAAGGATCACTGGTAGGAGTCACGTCCATTGCCGGTTTTAAAGGATTACCGGCCCGTACCGGTTACTCGGCCTCTAAATATGCCATAAACGGTTTTCTGGATACCCTGCGTACTGAGCACCTGTACGACGGATTGCACGTGATGACATTTGCACCGGGCTTCACTTCCTCCAATGTAAGGGTTGCAGCCTTGACAGCCAATGGAAACCCCCAGGGCACCACACCCAGGAAAGAAGATAAAATGATGTCTGCAGACCGGGTTGCGCACCATATGCTCCAAGGCATCAGGCGAAGAAAAAACCAGGTAGTTCTCACCCCCATCGGCAAGATCACAGTCTGGGGTTCCAAATTTTTTCCCCGTCTTGTAACGCGCCTGGAATACAAATTCATGGCCCAGGAACCGGACTCCCCCCTACGCTCCTGAACATTTAGTGCATCGCACCAAATCAGCTAGGCTTCAAGTAGTACAGGCGGTTGTCTTTCCGAAATCGCTTTTCTCCCCCACCGGTAATGTTCAGCATGATTACGGCGTTGCGCTTGATCTTTCCACTCAGTACATTTTTGATTAAACTGTGCGTTGCTACGGCAGCTGCCGGATGAATATCAATACCTTCCAACTGCTCAAACAAAACGCCGGCCTGCTCCAGTTCTCTGTTGGTGGCAAAATCCATAAAGCCGCCCGTAGCTGCCAATGCATCGTACAATCCACCGGATATACCGTAAGGCGGTTTTCTGTTGGCCAGAACCTTTGCGCTGATAGAAGCAGATTTTTTTCTGGCATCTTCCGGATCCATGGCGGCCACATTCCGGGCCGAGGCTTCCCATGCCTGGTAGATGGGCAGGAAAGGTGCATTCTGGGAGGGAATGAGTTGCATAAGGTGGTTGCCGTACCGCCCGTCTTCCCTAAGGCGCAGGGTGGCTTCCCAGGCAGCAATGGCTCCCGTGCCGCTGCCAACGGCCTGAACATACACGTCGGGAATACGACCGATGAACGTGGCTGCTGAAAGCACGGTGGTACCCATGCCGTCCCGGCGGGCCACATTTTTCGCTCCCCCCTCGGCAAAATACCGGGTGGTGTCTTCACAACAACGGTTGCTCATTTCAATGGCATCAAAATAATCGGTTCCCGGCGGCGAGCAAACCAAACGCACACACGGATCAAGTTCTTTATCAAACCACAACGAGTCCAGGTTGTCGTACGGCACAAACAAAAGGAGCGGGATTTTGTTTTCCGAGCATACCATGGCAAAAGCCCGTGCTGTGTTTCCGGCAGAAGCAACTACCAACGTTCTTTTTTCACCCGCCGGAATACGGGCACAAACAGAAAACGCCTCGGTTTCCTTAAAAGAACAGGTTTTCATAAAAGCTCCCCTCTCCGGCCAATAACCACTGAAAGTAATATACAACTGCTCCAGCCCCAGGTAAGCGGCAAGTTTTTCACTTTTGTACGTAACAGGAGCAGAAGAGCCTTCCAGTGTTCTGTTTATAGGCATCCAGTCTGCAAAACGGTACAAACCTTTTTCGCAACTGCTAAAATCGGGTTGTTTGTTTTTATAAACAGCCCGTATCAAAGAATGTCCTTCGTATTCGGGGTCTGACAAAAGCCAGCCTGTATCTTCAAAAAATCGTCCTGTAGCAACATTTTGCAACACGTATCCGTTGGTTCTTTTCATTACTTTTGCAACAGTTTTTTCATTTTTTTATTCAACTTGCTGAGTACCTCCGTAGCACAGATTAGCTCTTCTTCCGGAATACCACTTAAAATCTTGTCTGCTGCATCTATGGCAATGCGTGTGATTTCCTGTTTTTTCCCCTGCCCCATAGCTGTAACATGGACCATGTTCTTCCGACGATCATCCGAATCAATTTTACGAACTACATAGCCTTTTCTTTGCAATCCGTCAATGAGTTTTGTAATAGAATTTTTGTCTTTTTGCATTTGGATGGCAATCTCTTGCTGTGTGAGCGGACCTTCATCCCAAAGCAGATCAATCAACAAGTATTGTTCCGGGGTTAAATCTACGTTGTTGGCAACGAGTTCTGACAAAAAACACTGTTTAAACAGAAAGTGCGCCTGGTTTAGATATACCCCAATTTTTTTACTTAGTAACATAGCATATAGTAAGAGTTGTTACAAATATAACAAACTGCTACTACATCTCAAACCCTCCCTAGAGAAGAGGACTTAGTAAGCGGGTAAGCTGCTCATAGATTTTCTGCCGGAAAGGTCTTTTTTCCCAGTCTTTACTTACAATAAGACGTGAATTTTTCAGATCGGAATCAAACTTGCGTTCCAATTCAGAGCTGACTCCAGGATTGTAAACAACAGCTCCCACTTCAAAGTGATGCTCCAGACTTCTGTTGTCCATATTTGCAGATCCAATGACACAACACTTCCCGTCAATACTAATAGTTTTGGAGTGGATAAAGCCTTTGGTATATAGATAAAATTTGACTCCGGTATCCAGCAAGTCGTTTACATAGGAAAGAGAAGCATAATGTACAAAAAGTGTATCTGCTTCTTCCGGCAACATAATACGTACCTCAACCCCTCCCAATGCAGCCGTCTTTAAAGCATTTAAAATGGATTCATTAGGTATAAAATACGGAGTTGTTATACTAATGCGTTCCCGTGCCTCTGTAATAATAGTCAGGTACAGCTGCATAATATCTGCCCAATCACTGTCCGGCCCGGAACTTACAATTTGCATAAAACACGTTTCGGGAACAGAATCTTCGGCAAGGTAGGGCAGTTGGTACCTGTACGGCTTTCGTCTGCGCAGGTTCTTGTGGGTAATAAAGTACCAATCCATCAGAAAGCTGGATTCAAGCTGCTTAACCGCCTCGCCCCGTATGCGCAGTTGTGTATCCCTCCACTCAAAACTGTCCCCTCCATCGTAATACCTGTCAGCAATATTGATTCCGCCCAAAAATCCTTCTTCTCCGTCCACAATCAACAGCTTTCTATGGTTTCTGTAATTGATCATGGCACGTAATCCGGCAAAACGCACTTTACCAAAGGGTTCAATATGCACTCCTGCCTCTTTTAAATCTTTAATAAAAGACCGGGGAAGGTGCCAACTGCCAAAATCATCATAAATAACACATACATCAACACCATTACGGGCCTTCTCTATCAGCAGGTCTTTCCACCGGGTACCTACCGCATCATTTTCAATAATAAAGGACTGCAAGTGGATGTGGTGTCTGGCTTGGGATGCCGACTGGTACATAGCCAGCAGGGCGTCTTTTCCTGTAAAATAGATTTCCGTACTGTTGTGTTCTGTCAAAATGCTCTTGCTGCTGTTAAGTGCCAGCAGGATAAGCTTTTTATATGATGCCAGTTCTTGGGGAAGTATGCCGCTTGCTTCATTCAATTGTTCTATTTGCCGCTCGCTCAACTCTTTTTTCAATTTCTCGTCGTGCAGGCCTTTGCGGCTGTACATTTTCGTTTTGCGAAAATCCCTTCCAAAATAAAGATACAAGATAAGCCCAACATAAGGCAGCATAAGCATGAGCACTATCCAGGTAAGCGATTTTACCGGATTGTGCTTTTTGAAAATCAGGTCGTAAATAAAATACAAAGCCAGCCCCAGATAAAACAGGTAGAGCATAAGACTGACCCAGGAACTAAAATTAAAACCTGCCATTGTTATTTTTTTTCTCCGGTAAACAACACCACAACTCCAGGCAAAAGCCTCCTGTACGTAACATGCCTAAATCCGACATCGTTCATTTCGTCACATAGTTGTACAGGGTGCGGAAACGCTGTTACCGAATCACTTAAATACTTGTACGCCTTTTTATCCCCTGTTCCCAACCAGCCAAGCAGCGGTATTATATGGCGGACATACATACGTTGGAGTGGCAAAAAATTTCCTGCATATCCCGTACCGGCGGCCTGCAACGAAAATTCCAAAATAAATACCTTTCCCCCCGGCTCCAGTACCCGGTGCATCTGTTGCAGTGCCAGCCCCCTATCCGCAAAGTTCCTCAATCCGTAAGCAACAGTCACAACTTTAAAAGAACAATCCGGCAACGGCAACTCCTGCGCAAAACCTGGCAGGAACAGTGGCCTTCCTTCCGCCTGCCCTTTAGTGCAAGCAACGGCCAGCATGGCTTCACTGGAATCTATTCCGGTAACGTGTGTTTCTTTAAGCCGAGATAAACGCCTTGTAAGCACACCTGTGCCACAAGCAACATCCAATATAGTAATGTGAGGTACTCGCTGTACTTCCCGCACCAATTCTCTCTGCCACAACCCATTTAGTCCCAGTGATATCAAACTGTTAGTTCTATCGTAGCGGGTGGCCACCGATTGAAAAACCCCACCACTCAGGTCATATTTCCCGGATATTTCCGTAGGATGTATCATCAATACGAATATCTCCTTTTGTTACATGACCTAAGGTCATAACAGCTATTTTATTATCAAAAAGAAAATGTACAAGGTCCTCGTCTTTTTCAATAGAAACCGTTACAACGGCAGCCGATCCGTTGTTTTCAAAAAGAAACTGCTCTTCCGGAATTTCTGAATCTGTAGTAATGTCAAAACCCAGCCCCGAGGGCAATGCCACCTTGAGCAATGCTTCCAGCAACCCCGTTTCTGTTATTTCCTGAACACAAGACACCAGGTTCTTTCGCATGGCAGAAAGTATTACTTTATTCATGCGGTACTGCTTATCCAAATCTACATCATTGGCAAGGACTTCCCCTAGCAGGTAAATCATATCTCCTTTGTGATCCAGCATATTAAAAGCCTCATTGGGATCCGGTTTGTCTTCTCCCGCATTCCTGAGTTTTGCTACTATTTCGTTTACCTTATTCTTGAGCGTATTGTTCGTATCCATAAAACCTGTATTTACAAAACAAATATAGAAAAAATACCGAAATTTATCTTATATTTGCCCCGCAAAATGCCCAGGTGGTGGAATTGGTAGACACGCCACTTTGAGGGGGTGGTGCCGGTTACGGTGTGCAAGTTCGATCCTTGTCCTGGGCACGTTTACTAAAACCAA
>DIRP01000002.1:0-2452 GCA_002427525.1 Bacteroidales bacterium UBA5433
TACGGTAGTCCGTTTGGCTGTCGGTACGTATCCAGACCTCGGCATCGCATGATTCTACCAGCAGCATGGAATCAATCTTTAATGTGACTTTTTTACGATCCGAGGTAAAAGTGATGTATTCATTGGGCGGTACGGCTTTTACCAGGTAACGTTGCAAGAGGTGCTCCATGGCGACAAACACAGCCAGCAGCAGCCAGATAAGGATGGGATTGAAGATGAGACCGGGTAGGGTGTCGGGGTAGAGTTTCAGCAGGTACCAGCTGGTAAAAATGATACACAAATATTCTGTAAGCAACGTAGAAGCGGCCAGGCAGAAACTGTGCAATATACCTTTGCGCCTGTTTTCAAAGGCCAGGTCTTTCATAAGGTATTTGGCCAGCAACGCTCCGGGCAGGAACATGATGGCCAGCAATAAAGCTTTGGAATATCCGTTTACAATATTGGTAAATACCAGGCTCATCACCAGCACGACTCCAAACCAATACGCCAGGCTGAAATGCTTTTTCATATTCAAAAATAGGCATTTTCCTCAAAAGGTGGTTATGACACCTTAGCAGACGGATTCGACCTTGGCCCTGAGCATAAGGTGGTGTACTTTTGTAGTAACCAATTAAAACAATAATAGTATGTTACGTTTTTTTATTGAAGGTGGTCCTCTTTTTATGGGACTCTTGACCATAGTACTGGTCTTTTTATTTATTGCCGTATGGAAAGCTCCGGCCTGGGTGCGCGAGATTGGACATATAGCTCTTATTCTGGGAATTCTGTCAACACTTCTTGGTTTTGCTCAGGCCGGGGATGCCATAAGCAAGGCAGGTGACGTTTCTATGGACCTTATAGCCTCAGGCATTAAGATTGCCCTTATACCCACCATTTACGGCGGGCTCATATACCTGGTATCTCTAATCATGCGGATTATTCTGAAACCGAGGATATAATTCTACACTTGCGGTCAACCGGGAAACAGGCTTTTAAAAGCCGAGCTGCTCTTCTATGGGAGCCAGTGCTTCCAGGGCCAGTTGTGCGAACTCCGGCAGCGGTATGCCTATTTGTTCACATTCGCTGATGTTTTCCCGTTTGACCGAGGCGGCAAACAGTTTCTCTTTCATACGTTTGGTGACCGACTTGGGCTTGACACTCGATATTTTTTTGTCCGGATACACCAGCGCCACAGCGAAGATTAACCCGGTGATGGTTTCTCCCGCGGCCAGTGCGTGGTGCAGCCGGGTGCTGCGCTTCTCCCCACCTGCAGCGCGTTCGTTGTGTAAGCGGATGGCCTCGGTCACCTCGGCCGGTATATCATGCTCCTGCAAAAAGGCGGCGCCTTCCGGTCCGTGACGGAGCGAATCGGCCTCGGTCCATTCCACATCTATATCGTGCAACAGCCCGGCCAGGCCCCACACATTCTCATCTTCCCCAAACTTGCGGGCTAACGCCCTCATAACGGCTTCCGAAGCCAACGAGTGCGCAATCATCTTGGGGTTTTTGACGTGTGTATGCAATAAGTTCAGATAGTATTCACGTGGTTTCATATGTCTGTCTGTTATGGTTTATTCGTTTGCTGCCCCTAAAATACGAAAAACAACGGTACCACATTTTCTTATCTTTGCAGTCACAATGAAAGAAAAGATCAAAACCATAGCGTTCGATGCCGATGACACCTTATGGGAGAACGAACTGTTTTACCGGGAAGCAGAAAAAAAGCTTTGCGACATGCTGAGTGACTACATGCCGGCAGAGCAAGTCATAGAAGAATTGTACAAGACAGAGATGCAGGACCTGGAATGGTACGGGTACGGTATAAAAGCCTTTGTGCTGAGCATGATAGATACAGCCATCCGTATTTCCAACAACACCTTGCCGGCCGCTACGGTACAAGATATCATGAAACTGGGCCGGAATATGTTACAAAAACCCATTGAACTGCTCCCGCGTGTAGAAGAAACCCTGGAGCGGTTGAACGGATGCTACCGGTTGGTCGTTGCCACCAAAGGCGACATCCTGGACCAGGAGCGGAAGTTAAGAAAGTCAGGGCTGGAGAAGTATTTCCACCACATTGAAATCATGAGCGACAAGACCCTTGCCGAGTACACCAAACTGCTGCACCACCTGGATTGCCCGCCAGACAACTTCCTGATGATCGGCAATTCTATGAGATCGGACATCATGCCCGTTTTGGAGCTGGGTGCCTATGCCGCCTACATTCCCTCTCACGTCACCTGGGCCCACGAACAGCTCCCGTACACTCCGGAAAACGAACGCTTTCTGGAGCTGGAGTGCGTCAGTGACATTCTGGAGCATTTGCTGTAGTTGATAGGCCGAGGCGGTTGCGGACCGCACGTATTCTGAAGGTCATTGCTTCTACGGTTGCAGGCAATGGCTGTATCGGCACGGAAAATCCTCCCCACCTGACGGTGGGTCCCCTCCCTTTTCGGGAGCCAATGTTTTCCTT
>DIRP01000002.1:2591-116208 GCA_002427525.1 Bacteroidales bacterium UBA5433
CCTCCCTTTTCGGGAGCCAATGTTTTCCTTTGCCGATACAGTCCATTGCCTTTTTCTGCCACAACCTCTTTTTACAGTAGTATTTCAAGGTAGCAGGTAGCAGGTAGCAGGTAGCAGGTAGCAGGTAGCAGGATTTGCTCCATCTCCTATATCGCATTGTAACATTGCTACTTACGCACTCTTGTTATGTGCTGCTTCTTCTAACGTCGTTTACCCATTTCTTCAACAACCTTGTTACTTAACACCTGATTTTATAAAAAATGGCTTTTTCTTAAGAGAACGACACAGTTTGACGTAGAGAGCGTTTTCTTTTGTAGAAAACCATTATTCTTTAATCTTTAAACTTAGTATGTTATGAAAAAATCTATCTTACTTTTAGCCGGATTGGCTTTATGGCTGTTCGCCTGTGTTCCGCAGGACGCTACAAACTCGAATTCTTATACCCAAGAACAACTAGAAGTACTGCAAGTGCTGAACGGTACGTTTGTCTCTGATGCTGATCCTGACATTGTTATAATTATCGAAAGCTACAGCAAACCTAGAGAGATTGTTTTTGGTGAAGAAAAATTTACCTATGTGCACGGTGAAATGATTAACCCCGATGACCTTTCATTAAGTATATATTTTATTATTTCAGACGATGGTGAAACCTTTACGATGTTTGGCACTGGGTTTATTGATGACGAACCCTTTAACAAGTTTATACTTTATGATATAGTAATTTTATCTAACTCTTCTTTTAAAATTAAGGAGAAAGGTGATGATGCTTATAATCCTTACTGGATCTATTTTGTGAAAATTTACTAATACAATTAATTAAATCGTATAGTCGCACCCGGCTCCTCTCTTGCTGACACTTTCTTTTTTGGATAACTTGTGTAGAAGACCTACTTTTATACCATTCAAACCCTTATATATTATGGACACAAAAAGAATTGTAGTTATAGGCGGATCGGCAGCCGGTCCCAAAGCGGCCTCCAGGGCCAGGCGGATGGATGAACACGCCCAGATCACGCTCATTCAAAAATCGGCAGAATTGTCTATGGCTTCGTGTGGTTATCCCTACTACGTAGGCGGATTTTTTGACGACAGAGACCAGTTGCTTTGTTCTCCGGCCGGTGTGGTACGGGATTCCAGGTTCTTCTGGAACGCCAAACGTATAGATACAAAAGTGCGTACAGAAGTCACCAAAGTGGACCCCATAGCTAAAGAAGTTTTCTTTAAAAATTTGGATACCGGAGAAACCGGATCGTTGCCTTACGATAAATTGGTCATTGCTACCGGGGCTACCCCCCGTAAACCACCCGTACCGGGTATTGAACTGGACGGCATCACTACCTTGCAATCTATGCAAGACGCCGATTTCTTACGGAAAATAAGTGACGATGGCGTCATCAAAAAAGCCGTGGTCATTGGCGGAGGGTTGATTGGTATAGAAACGTGCGAAGCACTCCACTTAGCCGGTATAGACATCACCCTGGTAGAGATGCTGCCCCAATTGCTCACTTTCCTGGACATGCAAATGGCCATGTTGGTAGAAGGGTACGTGCGGACAAAAGCCAACGTTATTCTGGAAAACGGTGTGGCGGCCTTCTTAGGTGAAAACGGTAAATTGACCGGCGTAAAACTGCAAAACGGTACAGAAATACCATGCCAGCTGGCTGTCGTGGCTATTGGTGTAATTCCCAACGTAGGCCTGGCTCGCAGCATGGGTATTACCATTGGCGAGCGCGGAGGTATTGTGGTAAATAAATACATGCAAACCAACCTGGAAGACGTTTATGCAGTAGGTGATTGTGTAGAAACCAACAACCTGATTACAGGCGTACAAGTACACGCTCCGTTTGGAGACTTAGCCAACTTGCAAGGACGTGTGGCCGGTGAGAATATCATTTGCGGCAATGTAAAAGAATTCCCCGGCACCATACAAACGGGTATTTGCAAGGTGTTTGATTACGGCGTAGGCTCTACGGGTCTGTCCGAACAAAATGCCCAACGCAACAACATCACCAATTACGAAACCACCTACAACGCCAGTTTGGATAAGCCCGGCTTTATGCAGGGACGACTGCTGGTTACCAAATTGCTGGCAGATAAAACTTCCCGCAAAATCCTGGGTGCACAGGTACTGGGCCCCGGTGACGTAGGCAAACAAATAGCCATCTGGGCCATGGCTATCCAAAACAACATGACGGTGGACCAAATGTGCAACGCAGACCTGCCGTACGCACCGCCGTTCTCCCTGGCTATCGACCACAGCATTGCCTCGGCTCATGTCATGCAGAACAAGCTGGATGGACTCATGGACGGTATCAACGCCTTTGAACTGAAAGAGTTGCTGAAGAAAGAAGAGAAAATGTTGCTGCTGGACGTTCGGAATCCGGATGAGTTTGAAGCTATGCGACTGGGTATTGGCGAGGTACTTATCCCACTGGGTCAGCTGCGTGCACGTCTGAACGAACTACCTAAAGACAAAGACACACTGATTGTTACGTGGTGTAAAATTTCCCTGAGGGGGTACGAAGCCGCACTCATCCTCAAGTCATACGGATATACCAACGTGAAGGTATTGGAAGGCGGCCTCATGGCCTGGCCTTTTGGCCGGGAACGCTAAGAAAGCGTAACCTGTCAACGATTTGCAAATTATCGAGTACAAGAAATAGAAGCAAATCAGTTAGATTACAATTTAAGTAATAATATTGTAATAAAAGTAGCTTTATTACATAAATTTAGTTATTTTTGTAATCAAACTGACAGGAGACATCAATTATGCAGTACGATATAAAAGATGCAGTAAATTACCATTATGGGAATTTTCCGCCAAAAGAAATTCATTATTCAACTTTCATTAATGAGTTATTAGGAGCTACCGATGCACTTGCTCGTTATGATCAGATGTTGAAAAACATGCATAACAATCAGATCCTGTTAGCCCCGTTGCGTAACAGAGAGGCTCTGTTGTCATCGCGTATTGAAGGGACGATAAGTACAATGGATGAGGTTTTGCAATATGAAGCAGATGATGATGGAACAGCTTCAGTTAAAGCAAAAACTGATGTTATAGAAATTGTACTTTATCAACGAGCATTAAAGAATGCACAGCAGGTGCTGGATTCTGATTATCGGTTAACGGTTAATTTTATCAGGCAACTTCATCAACAGCTTCTTTTTGCCGGCAGAGGAGCAAGTAAATCACCGGGTGAGTTTAAAACATCTCAAAATTATCTTGCAGACAAATTGAGGAGGAAAATTGAATACGTTCCCATTAGTCCGGAACATTTGCAGGAGGGAATGGACAAGCTGATGGATTTTTCTGTTGACAGCAATTATCCCCCTTTGGTAAAAACGGCTATTATCCATCTTGAGTTTGAAGCACTTCATCCTTTTCAAGATGGTAATGGCAGAATAGGAAGGATGTTGATAACGTTGCATTTGTGGCTGGAAAAGATACTGTCACAGCCATTTTTTTATATCAGTGATTATTTTGACCAGAATAAAGAGGCGTATATAAAGGCAATGAGAAACGTTTCCAGAACAGGGGATTGGAATGATTGGATTCGTTTTTTCTTAGAAGCTGTGAGAGTTCAGGCAATTGCCAACTTGAAAATATTGGAAGAGATTCAGATACTATATGAAAATATGAAGCAGGAGTTTGCATCACTACTGTCTTCAAAGTGGAATATCGAAATTTTAGATTTTCTATTTACTAATCCTGTTTTCCGCAATAACAAATTTGTTGGTAGTATTGGAATACCAAATGCAACTGCAGCAATTATTATTAAAAAGTTAGTTGATGCCGGATTATTGGCTAAGAAAGAAGAATCCTCCGGAAGGAAAGCAGCACTCTATTCATTTGAACCC
Source organism: Bacteroidales bacterium UBA5433 (assembly GCA_002427525.1). GTDB lineage: Bacteria > Bacteroidota > Bacteroidia > Bacteroidales > UBA932 > DMER64. The sequence goes on from DIRP01000002.1 coordinate 6,453, forward strand.
TTGATGAACTTGGTAAGGGTGTAAGAAATGATCAACGGATGATTTTTTTAAGCCGGGACATTTTTTTATCGGAGTAAGGCGGGTATTTCCAGTCAGGTTCGCCCCAGGTGGCTTTCTTTACGATTGATTTTTGATGAGAGAAGGTTTGAAATCCAAAGGCTCCATGATAATTCCCAATGCCTGAATTTCCGATCCCACCAAAAGGAAGGTAATCACTTGTGATGTGCATTATCGTATCGTTGATACAGCCGCCACCAAAAGAGAGTAGCTGCAAAAATTTGTCTTTCTCATCTTTATTTTTTGTAAATAAATACGCGGCTAAGGGTTTTTCTCCTTTCCTGATTTTTTGCAATACGGCGTCGTAATTGGAATAGGGTAGAACAGGTAAAACGGGGCCAAAAATTTCTTCCTGCATTACAGCGTCTTCCCATGTGACATTGTCCATAAGGGTGGGTTGGATGTACAAAGTGTCTTCATTATGATTGCCGCCATATACTATTTTTGAGTTGTCTGTTAATCCTAAAATACGGTCATAGTTTCGTTTGTTGATAATGCTTACATAATGTGCTGCTCCGTCTGTATATTGGATTTCATCCAACTTTTCTTTCAGTAACTGTAAGAGCCTCGGCTTTACGGATTCTTCTACCAACAGGTAGTCAGGTGCTATACAGGTTTGCCCTCCGTTTAAGAATTTGCCCCAAATAATGCGTTTTGCGGCTACTTCCAAATTGGCAGTTTGGGTAACGATAGCGGGGGACTTCCCGCCTAGTTCTAACGTTACAGGCACTAAGTTTTTAGCAGCCGCCTGGTAAATGATTTTTCCAACCTTGGGACTTCCGGTGAAGAAGATTTTATCAAACCTAAGTTTCAACAATTCCGAGGTTTCAGGAATACCTCCTTCCACAGCATATAAGTAGTTTGAGGGAAAATGGTTGTTTATTAGTTCGGTGATAAGCTGCATGGTATTTTGGGGCAGTTCGCTTGGTTTTATAATACACGTGTTACCTGCAGCAATAGAACTTACCACAGGAATGAACGTAAGGTAGTAGGGATAATTCCAGGCTCCAATGATCAATGTACAGCCTAAAGGATCGTTGTAGATATAGCTTTTTCCCGGTTGCAATTTGAGGACAGTTTTTACTTTTTTTGGTTTGCTAAGCCTGTCAAGATTTTTTAGAAAGAAATCAATTTCATTGTAAATGAGGCTTATTTCATTTAAAAAAGTATCGAAGGAGCCTTTGCGAAAGTCTTTATAAATAGCTTGGTAAAGTTTGCTTTCGTTATCTTTTAGAATGTTTTTCAGTTTCAATAAAGTTGCTTTTCTGAAAGCAACGTCTTTTGTTTTGTGGGTATTGAAAAACTCTTTTTGTGCCAGAAAAATGTTATTAATATTCATGTTGCCTGGTCATTATTTTAGGAATGCCTGTTTTGGCTGTTCAAAAGTAGGCATTTTCTAAATTTTAAAAAGACAAAATTGAATCTACAAGAAAATATATTAAGTTTGCAACTGCAATAGGGGCGACATTTAGACCCCTATCGCAATTATATACTAAAGAAATGGCAGAAAAATATAAATATTTAGACTCCTTTATTGATGCACAAAGGGCAAATGGTAAATATAATTTTACCACGGAAAACCTGCATACTCAATTAGATGTTTCGGAAAACGCTTTAAAAAAATCATTACAACGACTAAAAAATCAAGGAGAAGTAGTGATGATTCGACGTGGTTTTTATGTTATTGTTCCTCCGGAATATAGAGCTAAGGGTATTATTCCAACCAACCTTTATATAAACGACTTGATGAAATTTCTAAATAGGGATTATTATGTAGGTCTATTAAATGCTGCTGCCTACCACGGTGCAGCCCATCAACAACCCCAAAGCTATTCTATCATAACCAAAGGTATTACTTTAAGACCCATTAGAAATCATAAAGTTAGTATAGCCTTTTATATTAAAAAAGAGTGGGACAAGAAGGATATTATGAAAAGAAAGGTAGATAGTGGATATATCAATATATCATCTCCTGAATTAACGTCATTAGACTTAGTCAGTTATTATAAAGAAGCGGGTGGCTTTAACCGGGTGGCTACTATCATAGAAGAATTGAAAGAAGCAATGCAAGTGGACATATTGATTGAAACAGCAAGAAAATATGAAGAAGTCGCAGTTGTTCAGCGCTTGGGCTATATTTTAGAATACGTTATAGAAGAGCATGAGTTAAGTAATGGATTGTACAACTATCTTGAATCTGTAAGTTATTATCCAACTTTATTACGTCCCCAAAGAAAGAAATCTGAGAATATGATAACCGGAAACAGATGGAAAATTGTGCGTAACGTAGAAATAGAATCAGATATATGATACCAAAATCATATATAACAGCATGGCAAAAGCAAGCACCTTGGCAGGAGAATTATCAGGTGGAGCAAGACTTAATCATACATCGCACCCTAATTGTATTGTTCAACGATGAATTTATCCGAGAACGTTTGGCTTTTCGCGGAGGGACAGCTTTGTATAAATTATTCTTAGCACCCGCAGTAAGGTATTCAGAAGATATTGATTTAGTCCAGATAAAAGCAGAACCATTCGGTGCAATTATAGACAGAATCAGGGAGCTGCTTTTATTTTTGGGAAAACCTCGTATTAAGCAGAAAGAGCATAATAATATAATTGTATATAGTATCCAATCTGAAGAAAGTGTCCCCATGAAACTAAAAATAGAAGTTAATACCAGGGAACATTTTTCGGTTTATGGGTTACAAAATGTTCCAATGACATTAGAATCCGACTGGGAAAATGGAAAAGCATTAATTCCTACCTATAGATTGGATGAATTGTTAGCGACTAAGGTTCGAGCCTTATATCAACGCAAAAAAGGACGTGATTTGTTTGATCTATGGTATGCTTTAAACAATGCACATGTTGATGTAGAGAAGGTCATTGAAGCGTTCAAATTCTATATGAAAGAAGAAGGAGGTCAAGTAACTCAAAAGGAATTTCTTGAAAACATGGAAAAGAAAATTGAAGATGATGATTTTTTAGGAGATATGAAAGGATTGCTTCGAATTGGTATTGAGTACGATATAAACGGAGCATACGAATTTGTCAAAAAAGAAATATTAGAAAAGATATAAAAGATATAAAAGGTATGTAATTCAACATCCAAGTGGCTGACTATACTCCGTAATACCCAGTTATCAGAATTTTACTTCTTCAGTGATCCGGTTGGGATTTGCTCCACCCGGAGGGTGTCGCACGTCCCTGGCGCTGCCGCGGGGCATCTTACAAGCTTAAGCCCCGGTCGCTTTGCGACCTGCGGACTTTTTCATTGCTGTCCTCGCTCAAGCGAGCTTGGCTCGGCCATCATTAAAAAAGCCCGGCAATCTGTGATTGCGGGGCTTTTGCTTGTGATCCGGTTGGGATTCGAACCCAAGACCCACAGCTTAGAAGGCTGTTGCTCTGTCCAACTGAGCTACCGGACCGGGGGCAGCAAAAGTACGGTATTTTTTTTTAAAAACCATACGTTACCTGGTGGATGGGGCTTCGCGTTGCGTGGTGCCGGAGAGGGTTCTCATAATTGTACCTCCAGTTCCAGCAGGCGGTTTTTCCGGCGTACGGTAACCCAGACGATTTCTCCGGCGGTGAGTTCTCCCAGGGCTTCCATATATTCTTCTATGGTGGTTATGGGGCGGTCGTTGATTTGTACGACAATGTCTCCGTCCTGCATGCCGGCTTTATGGCCGGGTCTGCCTTTGATGACGGTGCCGACACAAAAGCCTGTTCCTTCGTAAATAAAGTCGGGGATGACGCCCAGGCTGGCTTTGAAGGTGACTTTTTCGGGCATGGGTTGTTCGTCGTACGTCTCTTGGTATACGGGTTCAAATCCTTCTACGGCTACGGCTGCGGCTACCGAGGTTGCATAACGCACTATCTGAGCCAGGCCGTCGTAATTGATTTTGTCCGGGGTGTCAAAAGGGGTGTGGTAGTCGGTATGCGGGCCGGTGGTAAAGAAAAGGACGGGAACCTCTGCCCGGTAAAAGGTGCTGTGGTCTGACGGGCCGTACCCGCTTGCCGAGGTTTTCAATACCAGGGGCATCGTGCTGTCCAGGCGGGTGCGCAGGAGGGAATCGGCTCCGTCAAAGGTTCCGGTTCCGCTCACTTGCAGTACGCTGTCCCGGAGCCTTCCTACCATGTCCAGGTTGATCATCAACGAGGGAAGGAGTCCGGCTTTTTCCAGGGTGTCTGCCAGGAAAGCCGAGCCTACGGTTCCTTCTTCTTCGGCGCCAAAGGCGGCAAAGAGGATGTCTTTCTGCAAGCCGTGCTGTTTTCCGGCTTCTGTCAACAGGCGGGCTGTTTCCATAGCGGCCGCTACTCCCGATGCGTTGTCATCGGCTCCCGGGTGGATGGCCGAGGTATCGGGCCGCAGGCTTCCCGAACCGGGGCCGCCCATGCCCAGGTGGTCGTAATGGGCGCCCAGCAGGACCGTTCCGTTGGTTGCTTTTCCTTTGTAAATCATAACCACGTTCCAGGATGTAACGTTTCTGTAACTGAATTTATGCAAGGGACCATCGTCGAAATACGGTGTAAATCCGTACCCGGCCATCTTGTTGGCAATAGAAACAGCCAGGGTTGAATCGTGCCGGCTGCCTGCTTTGCGGCCTTCAAAACCGGGGTTCGTGAGCAGCATAACTACTTCTTGCAGTGTCTGCAGGTTGGGGTTGTGTTTGTGAGGATGGCCCTGGCACAGAAACAACACGGTGGCCGTAAGGACCACCGTGCCGGTTATGAAAGAAGGAACTTTCATTATTATTCTTCTACTTCCATGATTTCAGCAATTTTTGCTTTCATGGCATCACCACGCAGACCGCGGGCAACGATGGTTCCGTCGGGTCCAAAGAGAATGATGTGCGGAATGCCGCTGATGCCGTAGATGTCTGTAGGGATGCTTTTTGCATTGATGATGCAGGGCCATACAACATTCAGGTCTTCTATGGCTTGTAGGGTGGCTTCAGGTTCTTCCCATACGGCTACTCCCAGAACGGTAAATTCATCTCCGTTGTATTGGTCGTACACTTCACGGATGATGGGGATTTCGCGTTTACAGGGGCCGCACCAGCCTGCCCAGAAATCTACGAGAACGTATTTGCCTTGTCCAATGTAGTCAGAGAACGATACCGTTTCATCTTCTGAAACTTCAATGGTGAAGTCTGTGAACATCATACCTTCTGCTGTTTGTTTAAAGGCTGTACGTTGTTTGATGATTTTTTCGATGGGTCCTCGTGATCTGACAACTTGTCCTGCTTTATCAAGGTATGTGTCCAGCTCTTCTTTCTCTACGAAGTTGTTAAGGTACATCAGGGCCAGGGTTCCTACGTCGTTGTTGGAGTTGGCATTGAAAATGCTGCCAATTTCCTTTGTAAATTCAGGAACCCATACTGTTTCGTAGTACTCTTCGGCGTCTTCTCCGTGGTAGTTCATGATTTTGTCCATGAGCTCGCTGTACTTGGTAGTGAGATCAACCAGTCTGGTATTCAGACGTGTCCCTTCTCCGTAAGCGGGTTTCCCTGGGTCTTGCATGTCAATAGTAATGGTACCGCCTTCCAGAATAAGCTGGCCGCGGGTATGGCCGCTGCTTACCAAACATAATACGGGTGTTTTAATTTTTCCGGTAAAAACAGCCGTTTGGCCTTCAATAATGGTGCTGTCCAGAACGCTTCCGTCATGCGTAGCTGTAATACGTGCCCAATCCCCGTCAAACATTTCATCGGGGAAAGTAGCTGTCACCGTGTATTGGTTTGTTGAGCAAGAACCTAAAAAAGCAATGCCCAAAAGAGAAACCAAAAGATAAACAGATTTTTTCATAATAGGTGTTATTTTTATTGTTTAAAAGATTTAACTACAAAGATAGGGGAATATTCGAAATTTAATGCACATCCAGTCCCATTTGCATGTAAATCATGTGTTTTAGGGAGCGTGCAATCTCTGTGAAGTATTCGTTAACGGCCCGAACGCTGCCGGGAAGTGTAAAAATTAGCGTTTTCCCGGCTATTCCTGCCACGGAAGTACTCAGCAACGCATGCGGATTGTCTTTGCCGTACGTAACGCGTATGTATTCCATAAGGCCGGGTATTTCTTTGTCAAAAAATGGTTTTACAACGCCGGGGGTTATATCAGCGGGGCCTATTCCGGTACCTCCCGTAGTGAAAACCAGGTCGTAGCCTTCTTCTATTGCATTTTCAAGTACCAAACGCAACCCGTCTGCATGGTCGGCTAACAAGGTGCGTGATACGGTTACGGGCCATTGGTTTTGTTCGCAAAATTCCCGGAGTAATCGTTCCAGTTCCGGGCCGCTGCGGTCTTCATAGATTCCTGCATATGCGCGGTCGCTTACGGTAATTACAGAAGCCCGGTACTGCTTCCGTTCATAATGCAGGGTGTCGCCGGGTTTGAGTGTTCCTCCGGAAAGAACGCGGGTGAAAATGCCTTCTTTAGGCATCACGCAGTTTCCTGTTTTGATTTGAATGGGGCAGCCGGGGCCGTGGCATTTTTTGCCAATTTGTGTAACTTCCAGCAACACGTTGCCGCAACGGAACCGGTCTCCCGGTTGGCAATACTTCAGGTCGGGGACTTCCTTGGAGGGGGATCCCGTTGTGGTGATGTTTTCTGCAAAGGAGCCGTAAGGAAATTCCTGCGGGTCCAGTTGCATAAGTTCGTAAGCCTCTTCTCCCAGCAAGCTTACCTGGCGGTGCCAGGCGCCGGCATGTGCATCGCCTGCAATGCCCGATGCATCCAGCTGAATGAGCTCCCGGGCAGTTTTGACAGTCCCTTTTTCTTCGGAAATATTAACGGAGCGTATGGTTAACATGGTCAGTCTGTTTTTGTTTTCGTTTTCTCAATAAGCCGTATGTTGGTAATTTCCATTTCTTTGTCCACAGCTTTGCACATATCGTATATAGTAAGGAGTGCCAGGCTTACCGCCGTCAATGCCTCCATTTCTACTCCGGTAGGGCCTATACAGCTGACAACAGCCGTGGCTTCCAGGCCGTTGGGATGCCACGTAAAGGAAACGTCTGCCTGCGACAGGGGGATGTTGTGGCACAGGGGAATCAGTTGGCTGCATTGTTTGGCAGCCTGAATGCCGGCCAGGGAAGCCGTGGTGAGTACAGAACCTTTTTTTATTTTGTTTTCGCGCACCAGCTCCAGCGTTTGGGCTTTCAACGCAATGAAACCTTGTGCCCGGGCGGTGCGCAGGCTTTGTTCCTTGGGTGAAACATCTACCATATGCACCTGTCCTTCGTGGTTGATATGAGTTAACATGGTATGTCTTATTAAGTAGTATTATCCTCCAATATAACTAAAAAAATCGCATGTATTGCTGGTTCCCCTTTTTGGTTTGTTTTGTAAGGCGGCTTCCAGTGCTTTTTCATACCCCAATTTGCGGATGTCGTACCCCAGGTTGTTGAACAGGCACGGTTTTAAAATTCCGGTGGAGGTGAGCCGCAGGCGGTTGCAACGGGTGCAGTCCCCGCCGTCTCCGCCTTCTACTTTGGTAAACGTGCCGTGTTGCAGGTCCATGTGGTGGATCAAACGCAGCTGCAGCCCTTCTTCCCGGGAAAAAGTACGCAGTGCGGCTACGTCTTCCTGCGCGGTATGGGGCAGAAGAACGCAGTTCAGCTTCAGGGGGGAATCCTGCCCTCCAAAACCGGCCTCCCGGGCTGCCCGGATACCCCGCAAGACACGGTTTACATCGCCTCCCCGGGTAAGTTCTTTGTATGTGTGGGGGCTGAGTGTGTCCAGGCTGATGTTGAGCCGGTGCAATCCGGCCTCTTTCAGCTCTTTGGCCATCTCTGCCAGCAGGATTCCGTTGGTGGTCATGGCCAGATCTTCCAGGCCGTCCACAGCGGCCAGGGAGCGTACCAGGGAGGTAATGCCTTTACGTACCAACGGTTCTCCTCCCGTAAGGCGCACCTTACGTATACCTCGGCTTACGGCATACCGGGTGAAGGACACAATGTCCTCAAAGGAAAGCATGTCTTCATGCGGAATCAAAGGAACGCCTGCTGCCGGCATGCAGTACACGCACCTGAGGTTGCACCGGTCGGTAACGGAAATGCGCAGGTAATGGATGGTTCGTCCAAAAGAATCTGTGAGGGTAGGAGCTACCATGGCGTTATCAATAAAAAAGAAGCACCTCTATGGGGTCGCCTTCTTTGAGGGTGTATTTGCCTACGGGGATTCTGCCCAGTCCGTGTGCTGTGGAAAGAGCTGCCTGGTGAGCCGAGCCGTTGTACGGAACGGGCGAACACGTACCGTCGGGGTTTATACGTACGGGTATGTGGGCCATCCGGGCGCTTTGGCGTCTTTTATAATCTCCCTTCAATGGAAAATACGTGGTAACGGGTTCCCAGGTGGCGCCTTGCAGGGCGGCTAAAAAGGGGAATACCAGCAGCAGGCATTGCACAAAAGAGGAAACGGGATTTCCGGGCAGCCCAAATATGTACTGTTCCTTAGTGCGAGACACAGCAAAGGTAGTGGGCTTTCCCGGCTGAATGCGTACCCTGTCAAAGAGGATGGTAAAGCCTAAATCTAGCATAACAACGGGAATCCAATCGAAGTCTCCTTCCGATACGCCGCCTGTGAGCAGTACTACTTGATTGTCTGCCAAGGCTTCTATAAGCAGGTCTTGCGTTTGTATCAGGCAGTCTTTGGCAATGCCGTAATACGTGGGAACGGCTCCCATTTGTTGTACCATGGCCATCAGCTGCCAGGAATTGCTGTTGTATACCTTGCCTGCAGTCAGGGGGTGTCCCGGTTCTACCAGCTCGTCTCCGGTGGAAAGGATGCCTACGGTAATTTTCTTACTTACGGTTATTTGTGAGGTACCGCAGGAAGCCAACAGAGACAGGTGTTGCGGTCGCAGCAAGGTACCTGCGGTAAGTACCGGTTCTCCTTCTTTCAAATCTTCTCCCCGGTGTATGATGTTGTCCTTAGAAGGTGTGGGACCGTAGATAAGTCCGTTACGTTCCGAGGCATTTTCCACCATTAAGACGCAATCGGCTCCCTGGGGCAGCAGGGCTCCGGTCATAATCTTGCTGCACGTTCCCGGTGTGATTTCATATTCCGGCACCTCCCCGGCAGCTATCACTTCCAGCGTTTTCATGCCTTTTTTTGTGTCTTCTTTGCGGCACGCATAGCCGTCCATGGCCGATTTGGAAAAAGGAGGCATGGGGAAAGGCGCGTTTACGTTGGCAGCCAGTATGCGGTCGCAGGCATTCTCAAGGGGTATAATTTCTGTTCCGGTAGGATTGGCAAGGTCCAGAACTATTTGTAAAGCTAAGTCGAAATCAATCATACAAACAAAGATACAATGGTTTTTCTTATATTTGTTTTGAAAAACAAGATGATGCACCTTAGGCAAAATTATACAACCGTACGATTGGTTTTTCTGTTTCTTTCAGGGGTTATGCTCTTGTTTATCGTGGCTCCGTTGCTGGGGCTTTTCTTTTCCACCTCCCTTCCTGCCTTGTTCGAAACCATGAAAGACCCTCAGGTAAAGGGCAGCATTGGCCTTACGCTGGGCGTCTCGGCGCTCTTTACCGTTTTGGCGGGCTTCTTTGCCCTGCCGCTGGCTTACGTTATGGCACGGAAGGAGTTCCGGGGCAAGGCGTTTGTTCAGGGGTTGATAGATATTCCCATTGTATTGCCGCACTCAGCCGCCGGAATTGCCGTGCTGGGCTTTATAGCCAGGGACTCGGCTTTGGGTAAACTTGCCGAGGCCTTTGGCCTGAATCTGGTAGGGAGCCCTTTTGCCATCGGAGTGGCCATGGCTTTTGTAAGTGTGCCTTTCCTGATCAATGCGGCCCGGGACGGGTTTCAGGCCGTTCCGGAACGGCTGGAGCAGGCAGCCCGCTCGTTGGGAGCCTCGCCTTTCAGGGTATTCCGGCAGATTTCCCTGCCGCTGGCCCGGCCTTCTGTGATTACGGGGCTGGTACTGATGTTTGCCCGGGGAATGAGCGAATTTGGCGCCGTGGTCATTGTGGCGTACCATCCCATGACTACTCCCGTATTGATTTTTGACCGGTTCAATTCGTATGGATTGGAATACGCCAAGCCGGTGGCTGTGCTCTTTATTATACTATGTATTGCCGTATTTATGGTGCTCCGGTTGTTGGGACGTAAAAAAACCAAGGTGTAATATGTTGGTTTGCAAAGATTTAGAGTATAAGGTAGGTGACTTTCATCTGGAGAATTTTTTCCTGATACTGGAAAAAGGCGATTATTGTGCCTTGCTGGGGCCTTCGGGGTCGGGCAAGACGGTACTGCTGGAATTGATTGCCGGATTACGGGTTTTGAAAAAAGGCACGATCCTGATTGACGGAACCGATTGTACGTTTGTACCGCCGCAACGCAGGCCCGTAGGGATTCTCTTCCAGGATTACGCGCTTTTCCCGCATATGAGTGTCTTTGACAACATTGCCTGGCCGCTGGTCATCAGAAATATGAAAAAACAGGAAGTTCACGAGATGGTAGTTCGGTTTGCCGAGGATCTGGACATAGCCCGCCATCTGGACAGGATGCCGGAATCGCTGTCGGGAGGGGAGAAGCAGCGGGTGGCCCTGGCGCGGACCCTGGTAATCCATCCCAAAGTGTTGCTGTTGGACGAGCCGCTCTCGGCCCTGGATGCTCCGTTACGGGACCAGTCGGCCCTGTTGTTGAAAAAGGTATCCGATACCGGCATTACCATCCTGCACGTGACACACGATCCGTCAGAAGTGCGCATGCTGGCTAACCGTCAGGTTGCGATTACGTAACGGGTTCTTATTGCCCCAAAGAGCGGAGGATTTTCTGCCCTCCGTCGGGGTCTGTTAAAAAGGCGGCGAATTTTTTGGCCAGTTGCGGGTTTTCTGCATTGTGGGGAATGGTAAAGCTGTACACAATGGGAGTCCCCGTTACTACGATGGAATCTCCCGGACTGCTTCCCCTGATTTTTAGTTGTGCTTGTGCATACTGTGCTGCCAGGGCGCTGTCTCCCAGGTTGATATCGTCCGGTAGTTCTATATACCGCAGGCCGTGTTGCAGGGCCACCGATTTGTATATAAACATATAATCTATGGCCTGGCTGCCCAGCAAAGCCAATAAATCCACTTCTTTAGGGCGGATAAAGCGTTGGTCTTTTTCCGTGAAATCTTGTACAGTAAAGGGGGCAGGGCCGTCTGCCGGGGTATAATATTTCTCTGCCAGTTGCAGCACAAAGACGGTGCGGTAGCCGCATGGGTCGGCATGGGGGTCTGACCGCCCGTAAAAGACATGGGGCAAGCGCAGTATTTCGTACCAGTTGTCAGAGGTAATGTGGTCTGCTTCCCGCGATTTGTCTGTATAGGCAATGACGATGCTGTTGGTGGCAAAGTGTTGGTTTTCCGAGGCGTATTCGGGAATAAGCAATTGGTCAATGACCAGGTAATCTGCCGAGGCCAGGATGTCGCAGGAACGTCCCAGTTCTGTGATTTTGCGGGCGCAATCTATACTGCCGGCCGCTTCCATTTTAAATTCCGTACCCGGGTACATGGTGGTAAAGCTGTCTGCCAGCGCCTTCAGGGGCATGGCCAGGCTGCCTGCATGGAAAATAACCAGTTGTTTATCCGCTTGCTGCCGACATCCTAAAAAAGGTATTGCCAGGAGTACACACAACAGCACGCGCCACTTTTTTATATATAGGTTCATATATCTGTCTGTTAGTTTTCACTATCGGTTAATCGGATTTCGCTCAGTCCTTTGATGCTTCTGTCTGCAAAGGCGTCGCATGCCGTATAGATGGCAAAGGAGGTTCCGTCCTGCCTTAGGAGGATTTCCCGGTGGTCGTTGCGGTTCACTATTTCAGACACAGAAAAGGCTGCCCTGAAGCCGTCCACGCCGGCAACGCTCAACATGCCTGTTTGGATGGTTTTGTAATCGTCAGCAGGAAACCAGGGAGCCAGCACGTCACGGAGCATAAGTCCCGAATATTCCCGCATGCCTTTATAACCCGTACTGTTGCCGTAAAAGAGTACGGGGTACGTGAGTGTGGGAAGGCCTTTGGGAAGTGATGTCAGTACGGCGGCGGTATCTTGCAAAGACATTTGAATGGCCAGGCGCCCGGGGTCGTTTTCCAGTACTTCCGGAGCCCTGTCCACTATGTAATTTCCTTTGAGTGAGCGGATGGTAATGTGTGTGGGACACGGAATGTTCCGGACAGAGACCAGGTCTGTGGCTGCAATCAGTTTCATTTCTGTGGGCAGGTTCCACAATTCGCCTGTTTTTCCGGGAATTACGCGTGTGACCCTTTTGGCCACTACCACACCGTACATGTTGGCCGTATAAAACAGTTCCCCCCAGGAGAAAACAGCCGTATCGCCTGCATCGTTCCGTACTTCTATGTACAGATCTATGGGAGGCCACAAGTCTTCTTTGCTTTCTTTGTCTACTTTAACAGCACTTAGGATATCACACAAGGCGTACCCCTCGTACCGGAAAGCTCCCAGAAACGCGATGGAATCGCCTTCTTTGCAGTACATGGCTTCTTTAACGGTTACCGTGCGCAACGGGAACTTGGACAATTTGATTTCTGTTGCCTGTTCTACTTCGCCGTCAATTACCAGTTTTTTAGGTCCTTGCAATGTGGTATAAGCTTCCCGGTTAAAGTAATTGTTAGAGCCCGAGTTCCAGATAAGGGTAGATCCGCTTACGGCGTCCAGTCCCACGGTAACGCAGGAAGGTGTCAGGAAGAATACGGTCAGCAGGGCGCATACCGGCAGGATGTAGGATGGCAGGTGTTTTAAAAGAATTTTTTTCATAAATATATAGGTATTCTTTGTAAAGCGATTTGTGTATTGGTGTAGGCAGGGTGCTTATCCGCCGCTAATCAGGTGAATGATGTCCAGGCGGTCTCCGTCCTTAACCTGAACCGAGTCGTAGGTTCCTTTGGGAACAAGCTGTCCGTTTAGTTTGACTACGAGCATTTTAAAATGGAAAGATTTTTTTTCCATAATCTGTTCAATGGTCATGGAACTTGTTTGGAATTGTTCTTTTCTGTTGTTTAATAAAATGGTCATAGGGGCTGCGGTATGTCTTTCAACAAAATTTCAAGTACCAGATCTGCCTGCATCATAGCCGTCTGGGTTACTCGCGGAGCCATCAAAGGTACGTCTTTTTGGTCGATTTCTTTTTGATGCCCGCATACATACAGGTTCCCGGCACGTTGTACCTGAACAAGGTGCGGGTCTCCCCATCCGGCAATGCCCGAACCCATAATTAAGGGGATGTGGGGGAGGTGCTGCGCCATCCAGGCAGCAAACCATTCCTTTTCCCCGGCTGCATCGAAAGCTTCTACCACAACATCGCACCCGGAAAAGAAGTTGTCGGCATTTCCGGATGTTACGCGCTCCGTAAATACCTGAATATCAAGGGTGGGGTTTATCCGCAACAGGTTTTCCCGCAAAGCAGCCACTTTGGTACGTCCTATTTGGTCTGTAAAATAGAATTGTCTGTTTAGGTTGTTTTGTGTAACCATATCAAAATCTGCAACAACCAGGTGTCCTATGCCGCTTCTGACCAGGGCGGCAGCTGCGTTGGATCCCAGACCTCCGGCTCCTGCAATTCCTACACGTTTTGAAGCCAGCCGGGTTTTTATATTTTGGATTACCGTCAATTTCTCTATTTTTGTAAGACAAATATACAATTAAAAGATTTTCTATGAATGCTTTACTTAATAACCGGGAAGTGCTGGCCCGGATTCCTTATACATGGAAACCGCTTGATAAAGGGTATTCAGACCAGAGTTTGTATGTGGATTTGAGTACCTACAGTGCAGCAGTACGCCCGGTTCCACCTGAAGTAAGGGAGAAATTTATAGGCGGCAAAGGGTACGGTTTGCGTATGTTATGGGATGCCGTCACACCGAATACGACATGGAAAGATCCTGAAAATGAAATTGTTATTTCCGGAGGTCCCGTATGCGGTATTACCCAGTATGCGGGGTCGGGAAAAAGCATTTGCGTGGGGTTGTCCCCGTTGACGGAAGGGGTAGTGGATTCCAACGTGGGAGGTCACTTTGGCCCGCATTTGAAATTTGCCGGGTTTGATGCCCTGGAAGTGCAGGGAATTGCTCCGCGCGAAGTGATTGTGTATATCAACGGAGTGGACCACCAAATAGAGTTTTTTGTTCCTCCGGCAGGCATGCATATTGATTCACACCTGCTTGCTGAAGAATTGCATGAAATGTTTGCAGACAATGAGAAAGACAAGCTGAACGTATCGGTGGTGTCGGCCGGAAAGGCAGCCGATCACTCGCTTATTGGTATGCTTAATTTTTCTTTTTATGACGTCAAACGCAAGAAAATAAGGCTTAAACAAGCCGGCAGAGGCGGATTGGGCACTTTGTTGCGCCATAAGAACGTGCGTGCTATTGTGGCTAAAGTCCCGCAAGTATCGGGGAATTTGGTGAATGTAGTGGATATGCCGGCCATTATGGAGCGTGGCAAGCGTTTTACCCGGGAAATGATAGAGCTGGATGATGAGCAATGCCAAATGAGAAAATTGGGAACGGCTCATCTGATGGGTGTTATGGAGAAATACGACTTGTTGCCGGTGATGAATTTTAAATTCGGAGACCATAAGGATTGCCATAAGATTGATATGGAAGTCTGGAAAACTTATTTTACGCAGGGAGTTCCGGACGGTTGCTGGCTGGGCTGTACCATGATGTGCGCCAAGGGGGTGGATGATTTTGAATTGAGAACAGGTCCCTATAAAGGAACTAAGGTGTTGGTGGACGGGCCCGAATACGAAACTGCCGCCGCACTCGGCTCCAACCTGGCTGTTTTTGATCCGCTGTACGTTATTGAACAGAATTTCTATTGCGATACGTACGGCATTTGTACCATATCCTGGGGCAACATTGTCGCTTTTATGATGGAATGCTGGGAAGCAGGCATCCTGGATAAAGAAAAAACAGGCGGCCTGGACTTTACCTGGGGAAATGCAGAAGATGCGTTGGAATGCATGCACCAGTTGGCACGCGGGGAAGGGTTTGGTTTGGTAGCCGGCCTGGGGGTACGTAAAATGAAAGAGCTGTTTATTGAAAAAGGATGGGGCGATGCCGGTTTTCTGCAGGATATTGCCATGGAGAACAAGGGTATGGAGTATTCCATGTACATATCTAAGGAATCACTGGCCCAGCAAGGCGGGTATGCCATGACAAACAAAGGCCCCCAGCACGACGAGGCCTGGCTTATTTTTATGGATATGGTCAACAACGCGATTCCCACGTTTGAAGACAAAGCCGAGGCGTTGCATTATTTTCCCATGTTCAGAACGTGGTTTGGTCTGGCGGGTTTTTGTAAACTCTGTTGGAACGACATAGAACCGGCAGACAATGCCCAAACAGCCGAACCCAACAAAGTTCCGGAACACGTAGACAATTACGTAACTGTTTTTAAGGCGGTTACAGGTCTGGACTTTGATAAGGAAGAACTCATCCGCATGTCGGAACGTGTGTACAATTTCCAACGCGTATTTAATATCAGGATGGGATACGGCTTGCGTAAGCACGATGCGCAACCTTACCGTGCCTGCGGTCCCGTAACGGCGGAAGAGTACCTCTCCAGGGAGGAAAGGTATGACAAGCAGCTGAAAGAAGAAGTGGGTGTGGACCCCGCAACCATGACGCTGGATGAAAAACGCAAGGCATTACGAACCTTCCGCGAAGACAGGTACGAGAAATTGCTGGATGCCGTTTACAAACGCCGCGGATGGAACAGCAACGGGGTTCCCCGCGTTGAGTTCCTGAAAGGTATTGGTATGGACCTGCCGGAACTCATAGAGGTTGTTGCCCCGTTGCAGTAGTCACTTGATGATATCCACACTTCTTTTTATAAACGTGTTCAGGGCTTCTCCTTTTAACAGGTTGTTGGCCAGCAGGGCCAGATCACATACCTGATGTACCAGGTCTTTGTCTTTGGATTCCCTTATGCGTTCTACCAAAGGATGTTGTACGTTTACGGCCAGGTTGTAGGATTCCGGCATAGTGCCCATAAAATTCATTCCGCCACCCAGGGCCGACATTTCACGGTAGCGGCGCATCCATTCACCTTGTGTAATGATAACGGGCAATTGTTGTTCTCCCATGTTTTCAAAGGTTACGGTAAACGTAACGTCTTTGGGCAGGGCCTCTGTGAATAAGGCTTGCAATTCTTTTTCTTCCTCTTCCTGCATTTCCGGTTTGTCGGCTTCTTCCTTCAGGATAAGCTTTTCCGGTATGTCTGAGTCAACGCGTACAAAGCGTACGTCTTTCATCTTGGATTCCAAGAGGTTGACAAAATGAGCCGAGAGGGGAGAGTCCAGTAGAAGTACGTCGTAGCCTTTGTCTTTTGCCGCGCTTATGTAGGCAAACTGTTCTTCTGCATGGGTCGCATACAGGTAGATCAGGTTGTTGTCTTTGTCTTTCTGGTTGGGTTCTATGAATGTGGCGTATTCGTCAAAACTCAGGTATTTTTCGTCGGTATTTTTTAACAAGGCAAATTTTACGGCTCTATCGTAGAATTTGTCTTCCGTCATCATGCCGTATTCAATGAAAAGCTTCAGGTTGTCCCATTTTTCTTCCAGGGCAGGTCGGTCGTTTTTAAAGATTTCTTCCAACCGGTCAGCCACCTTGCGTGTGATGTGTGACGAAATCTTCTTTACGTTGGAATCGCTTTGCAGGTAACTGCGCGATACGTTCAGCGGAATATCCGGAGAATCAATTACTCCGTGCAGTAAAGTCAGAAAATCCGGGACAATATGTTCGATATTGTCGGTGACAAACACCTGATTGCAATAGAGTTGAATTTTGTTGCGTGTTACTTCCAGACGGTCTTTAATCTTGGGGAAATAAAGTATCCCGGTGAGCTTGAACGGGTAGTCTACGTTCAAGTGAATCCAGAAAAGCGGCTCTTCTGCCATGGGGTACAGTTTGCTGTAAAAAGCCTTGTAATCCTCGTCTTTCAGCTCGGCAGGCTTGCGGGTCCACAGGGGATTGGTATCGTTTACTATCCTGTCTTTGTCCAGCTCAATTTCTTTTCCGTCTTTCCATTCTTTTTCTTTTCCAAAGGCAATTTCAACGGGCAGAAAACTGCAGTATTTGTGCAGCAACATGTTGATGCTGTCTTCTTCTGCATACGATTTATGCTCGGCATACAAATACAGGATAATATCTGTTCCCCGGCTTTCCTTTTTCGTAGGTTCCATGGTATATTCCGGCGTACCTTTGCACGTCCACTTGACGGCCTCTGCTCCTTCCTGCCAGGATTGGGTGATGATTTCCACCTTTTTGGCTACCATAAAACTGGAATAAAATCCCAGACCAAAATGACCTATAATGTTGTTTTCCTGGTCTTTGTATTTTTCCAGGAATTCACCGGCACTGGAGAATGCAATCTGGTTGATGTATTTGTCCACCTCTTCTGCCGTCATGCCAATCCCTTTGTCAGAGATGGTCAGGGTAGCATTGTCTTTATCTGCACTTACGCGAATGGTCAGATCTCCCAGTTCTTCTTTAAATTCTCCTTTGGCAGCCAGGGCCTTGATCTTTTGTGTAGCATCTACTGCGTTGGAAATCAATTCCCTCAAGAAAATTTCATGGTCTGAATACAGGAATTTCTTGATTACAGGAAAAATGTCGTGGGTGGTTACCCCAATAGTACCTTTATTTTTCATAGTTGTTGCATTGTGATTTTGATGTCACCTATGTCAAAAACCATTCCAACGGTACATATACTGACTATTTGTCAGTTTGAAAGAAATCCAGGCATTGTTGTACCAATTGTAGCCGTTCCCGGTGGCTGCTTATGGTTTCCAAAGGGAAGCCCAGCGTGATTACCTTGTAATCACCTTCCCAGGCGACGCCTGCACTCAGGCGGTTTTCCCGGTAACGTAAAATGGTATAGGCATCTTCTGTAGCCGGTTCAAAGGCATCGGGTGACTCTGCCGGGTAGGAGTGCTGGTTCAGTTGTGTATAAAAGGTGAAATCGGCTGCATGGGCCGGAATTCCTTTGTAAAATGCAGGAAAGGGAGAGGGCGAGGCAATGACTTCTCCCGTATGGGTAGCCCGGTTGCTTCTGTGTTCTACTTTTAACACTTCTTTAGCAAATTGCTGGGAGAGGGTGTCGGGTTTGGGGCCTTCCCAGAGGTCTGACGTAACGTAGGAACCGCTGAGCAGCAAATTGCCTCCGTTTTCTGCATATTTTGTCAGTTGCTGTTGCAGGGCGGCCGGGAAGGTAGCAAAGTCTGCCTTTCCTGTTTCTGTTCCGCCACGTAGTACGTGTTTTTGCTTGCCCAGGATCACGTCGATAGCAAAGTAATCCTCGTACCCCTCCGATGCGTTAAATGCATCCAGGCTGGACGTAACATACGTATATCCTTCCTGCGCAAAGCACATTCCGTGCACAATGGGGTAATCAAACGTATTTCCGGGTAAGACAGCTTTTTCCCAATCTGCATGGCTGGCTCCAAAGCCGGGTGCGTCGTCGTCTTTCCAGGGAATGGTACGGCGGAATTGAAATTGCGAGCCTATGTAGGAGATATCACGCAGGTACGGTACGCCGTGGTCTGATTTGTCCAGAAAACCTGCAAAAAGTGTGTCTTCCGAGGCAAAACTGTCGGGAGCAGATACCCGGGTGAAGCCGTTCACAATAAGCACCTTCCCTTTTTCTTCTTCTCCGGGAACCTTGTACAGGCTTACCGTTTCAGAAGGAAAACTTTCTCCGCCCGCGTTGACGGCAGTAACCTTGAAACTGTAATGAATTCCCGGTTCTATAGGAATCTCGGCCCGGTTAGATGCCACGTACATACCGCTGTCAAAGGGTTGGGAAAGGTCTCCTTTTCGGGTATAAACCACATAGCCTTCAGCTGTAGCCGTAGGTTCCAGTGAATCGGTTACAGGAATCCAGGTGAGCAGGGCGGTGCCGGGTGTTTTCAGTTCTACAGCCGGGGCACGGACGGGCAGGGGCTGCACGCAGTAGTCAAATCCCAGGGAATGGCTCAGGTACCGGAGCATGCCCTTGTAAATGGCCCGGCTTACTGTAAAGCGGAACCGGGGGTCCAGTCCGTAACGCATATCGGCAAAGTTTTGGTGGGAAAGGAGTTCCAGGAGCATGGAGGGTACTTGTGCCGAGCGGCTTTCTGCATAGGAACGGTTCCATATCCCGCGCCGTGTCCAGTCGGGATTCCATTCCCGGCGAATATCGTCAACAATCTGGGTTTGAACCAGATCTGTTAAGTCACGGGATGTCATGCGGCTGTGCCCGGTAGGGAGCAATTCTGTACCGTCGCTGTCCCGTGTATAAATGGCCAGGGTGCCAATGATGCTGTCGTTCTTTGTTGTTCCGGCATCTGTATGGAAGGCCAGCGATAGGTCAACGGGGATATGCAAACCCGGATTGCCGGGGTATTTTTCCGAGCCTCCGGCCAGGGCATTTACCCACCGTCCCCGGGAAGAAAAGTCGTCGTTGTAATCGTTTGTTCCTTCATAATAGGTATAAACAGAGTCTGCAAAGCCGGCCCATTGGAGCCAGTAGCGGGATCCTTCCGTAAAACGGGGATAATTGCTGATTTGCGGGGATATATCTATGTTACCGTAAGATGCGAGCAGAAAGGTATCCTGAATAAAACGGCCTATGTTACCCATGCCGCCGCCAAATTTTACGGCATCTGCCGTAACTACGGCATTGACTTCCCGGCTTTCGTTGGAGAGCGTTACTTTTCCGTGCATGTTCCGGCCTTCATCAAAGAAGAACGTACCCAGGTAAACCCAGGTGCCTCCGCCCATTTGCTGGTTTACACGAAACACATCTTTCCCTCCTTTGTGGTGAACGGTATAGCGTGCATCCCGTGCACTCTCCGGGATACTGGCATAGGAAACATATACGGCGTATTCTCCGGCCTGTGGGATTTGAGGAACCCATTCGGCAAAAGCCGGTTGCATGGACGCCCTTTTGCTCAGGTTTGGGTTGTGGGTGGTGACTCTGCGGTACGTACCCATCCGGAACGGGTTGTCCACATGTGTGTAGACGTCTTTCTTATTGGCAAACCCGCGGGGGTCTGTTTCATCGGTACGCCACAAGTAGGTACCGGATTGTTCGCTGTAGCCGCTGGATGGGTCGTCGTTGTCCACCAGGACTTCGTGCACCTGCGTATCCCGTTCCCGTGGCAACAGGACGGTGGCTCCCGCGTTTTCCAGCATAGGTACAAGAAAAGGCAGTACATACGACATAGTATAAAGATCCTCAACGGTTTGGAACAGGCGTGCCCGCTGCCATTCCCACCGGGCCAGCTTTTGTTCGTAATACAGGCCGTGGCTGTGCCACAAGGCAATATGCCTGTTTTGCAGTCCGTTGGTTATGTTGTAGGGTTTATTTTCTTTTATAATAAGCGGAGTTGGTCCCAGGTCCGGCCACTGGTGCCGGTTGCGTTTGCGCATATCTTTTTTCTGCTGTTCCAGTGCTTTCTCTTTTTGCCGGTTGACAGCTGCCTGACGGGCTGCCAGCTGTTGCTGCAGGGCTATTTCTTTGGGTGTACCTTGTCTCGGCTTTTGTTGTACCGGGGGTTTTTTGCCGGGATTAACGGCAGCTGCATGGTCTTTTTTGTTTTTATCCAGTTGTTTTTTTGTCAGCGGTTGGTATTGCGTGTTGTAATAGGCCGGTATGAGTTCTTCCAGCTTTTTCCCGTCTGTTGTCATGGTAATGGTATACCGGCTGAACTCTTCGGGAAGGAAATGAAGGATGGCTTGCCGGACAAGGGGTATTTTTTCTTCCCGTATGGGGTAATCTGCCATGCCGTTTGAAAAGCGGAAAGTCAGCACCCGGTGTTTATTATCGATTTCAATATTCCGGATACTAATACGGGAGATACGCATTACTCCGTCTGAAAGAAGCACCTGCAAAGAATCGGTCAGGTTCCTGACTGCCGTACTGTCCGGCAGAGGATACAATGCATGGTTTCGGGCAAACTGATTGCTCTGTGCCAGTGCGCCAATAGTGAAACATGTGAAAGTCAGCAATAAAAGGATACGATTTTTCATAACAAGGGTTTAAACAAACAACAAATATAATAACTTTGCCTTCATGAAAATACGTAAGGTTTTACCGGTACTGGGCTTTAGCCTGTTTTTGTTGTTACTCTTTAAGCTGTTTCCGGTTTTGATGGATACCGTTTACAGCAGTTTTTTATACAGGTACGTAGCACAGGGTGTGTCTGTAATTATGGCCTTTTTTCCTTTTTCCCTTGCCGAGGTGGTTCTTTTTCTTACTGTTTTTTTTCTGCTCTTTTTTTTGGTGAAAGCAGTGGTTTTGCTTATCAGACTTCCGTTTGCACAGGTGTGGGTCCGGTGGAAAGTTTGGCTGCGCAACCTGCTGGTGCTCTTTTTATACGGGGTTTCCGTGTTTCTGCTTACCTGCGGTGTTCATTACCACCGTGTACCCCTGGAGAATCACCTGGGGTATCCGAAGGAGCAGGCTTCTGCTGAAGAATTGGCTGCGTTGGCCTTTGATTTGGTACAGGAGGTGAATCTGGCCGGTTCTTATACCCGACGTAATATAAACGGGGATATGATTCCCAGTGAGACGTTTGACGGGTATAAAAAAGCCATTGCGCTGGCGTATGATTCACTGGCTGTTACATCGGGACTTGCGGTACATGGCAGGTTCCCGGCTACCAAACAGGTATTTGTTTCCAAGGGCATGTCTTACGCTTTTTTGAGCGGCTTTTTCTTTCCGTGGACGTTGGAAGCCAACATTAACAAAGATGTTCCCATTTTTCGAATGCCGGCCATCATGGCGCACGAACAGGCACATGTACGTGGCTTTATGCGGGAAAATGAAGCCAATTTTCTGACGTACCTGATTGCCCGCCATACCAGAAACGGTGATTTGAAGTATTCGTGCTTGCTGCTGTCTTTTAATTACGTGATGAACGCTCTTTACAAGGCGTCAAAAGAACAGCACCGGGAAGTCCTGGAAAAACTTTCTCCGCGGGTTTTGCACGATTTGCGCAGCGAGCAGGCATACTGGGAAAAATACCGTACCTCTTTTGCCGTTGCATCACAAAAGATCAACAATGCCTATTTGAAAGCCAATGCACAGCATGATGGAGTTGCCAGTTACGGCAGGGTAATAGACATGATGGTCTCTGAACATAAAATGCACCGGAAAGAAATGCAACAAAATCAGGACACTTCCGTTCATATAGTTGAAGGCATTTAATAACGGAACAGGCATGGATCAGGCATCCTTTTACAGGGAGCACCACAAAAGCATTTATTACACGTGTTTGCGGATAGTACGCTCTCCCAGGGATGCCGAGGAATGTATGCACGATGCCTTTGTTAAATTGTTTACAAGGGGCAACATGCACTATATCAATGATAAAGCTTGTTACGGCTGGCTAAAAAAAGTAGCAGTACGGGGGGCTATTGACCGTTTGCGCTCCCTGGACTTCAGGATGGCAAAAGAAACAGAACGCATTGACAGCCAAGTAGTGAACCGGGTTTTCGACGGGGAGGAACCGGACGGTACAACAAACGCGGAAGAAAAAGGGGAGCAGGCAGCAGCCTTGGTTGTTCTGATAAAGGAATTGCTCCATTCTTTTCCTTCGGGGTACCGCACCATTTTAAGCCTTTACCTTTTTGAAGGGTATGATTTTGAGGAAATAGCAGAAATAACAAAACTAAAGCCGGCTTCTGTCAGGAGTGCCTACAGCCGTGGCAGAAGAAAGCTTCAGGAAGAAATACAGCATCATGGATTCGTTACAGGCATTTATTCAGGAAAATAAGGAATTGTTTGAACAGGAACCGCTTCCTGACGGACACGAAATCCGCTTTGCGGAACGGTTAAAAAAGAGAAAACAAAGGAAATCTAAGGTGCTAATCTATAGCTCTGTAGCAGCTTCATTGCTACTAATGATTACGGTAGCTATTCACTTGAGTAAACCGTGTTTGACAGGCTCAGGCAGTTGTTACTACCAACAAATCACCCGGCTTTCGGACCAGATTGAGCGGAGTACACGAGATCTTCCGGAGTACCGGCGCAGGGAAATACTTTTAACTGTGGCATCCATCTTGCCGTATTCAAAAGAAGAGTTCTCTGAAATGCTCCCTTCAGAAGTAAATAGCAAAGATGCAAAACGCTTAAATAAAGAATATTACCAGCAGTTATATGAAGGAATGAAAGAGATTGCAACATTAACAAAATAAATTAGTGAATTATGAAAAAATATGTAGTATTAGCAGCAACCCTTATCTGCGGCACATGGCTGTGGGGAAAGGAAACGGTTACCCGGCATTACCAGCTGGAACCTTTTACTTCCATTGATGCTTCCTTCTTGTACCAGATAGAGGTGGTAAAAGGCACGGCTTGCGAAATGGAATTGGAAATTCCGGAAGATCTGGTTAACGATTTGACCATCAAAGTATCTAAAAATACATTGTACCTGGGAGTAACCAGAGAATGGTGGCGTACAACAAAGAATGCCTTTAACAAAAGGTACGCGATTACGGCACGTATTACCATGCCGGAACTGGAGGGTGTTTCTTTGTCCAATGCCGCCCGGCTTTTTGCCAAAGATGGCTTTATGCCGGATAATTTTCAGATCAAACTAACCGGGGCATCCGAGGCTTCTATTCACGTAATTACACATACAGTAAACGTTGATATAAATGGAGCTTCTAAATTAGAGATGAATGGATTGGCAGCTGAAACAAAAGCGTATGTCAACGGGGCCTCTTCCTTGAAATATTACCAGGAAACAAACACAATGGATGTGCAGGCTGGTGGGGCATCCGCCGTGGTCCTTTCCGGAAGCTCTGTATCTGCTGTTCTCAAAATTTCAGGTGCCAGCAGCGTCAAGGCTTTTGATTTTGAAACGGAAGATGTAGTTGTAAAGTGTTCAGGAGCTTCAAAAGCAGAGATTTTTGCGACAAATACCATTGCGGTGACCGCTTCCGGTGCTTCTGCTGTTCGTGTTAAGGGCAATCCCAGGTATAGTAAGTCATCATCTACCGGTGCTTCGGTTATCAAACCTTATTAACAGAGCGTTATGAAAAGAACAGCTACATTATTTGTTTTGCTTACACTTGTAAGCACGTTGGCTTTTGCTCAAAAGGAAGTTATTGAAAAAAGGCAGTTTCAACCGGGTATTTTTACCGGAGTGGATTTGTCGGGAATTGTGCATGTGGTCATTGAAAAATCAGATGTACATACTTTGTCTGTTGAAACGTATGCAGACGTATTCGATTACCTGAAGGTCACAAACCGCAATGGCGTACTCTGTATTGGGTTGCAAGACGGAGGGCTTCCAAAGTCTATACAGCGGAAATACAAAGATTTAGAGGTGTTATGTAAAGTAACACTTCCGGAATTGAAATGGATTCAGACGAGTGGGGTGGTCCACCTTTCCGTCCGGGATGCTTTCCGGACAGACAAGATGGAAATTGAATTATCGGGTGTCACCAAAGTAGATATGAAGTACCTGGAATGTAATGAGTTGGAAATTGAGGTTTCCGGAGTTTCTGAAATCAGCCTGTACGGCCAGACAGATCAATTGAGTGCAGAATTGAGCGGGGCTTCCAAGGGATATTTTTCGTTGGAAGGAAAAACCCTTACATTTGCAGCGGTAAAGCTAAGCGGCACCGGGAAGCTAACGCTTGAAGGGAAAGCGGTGCGGGCAGATTTGGATGCCAGCGGAACAGCAGCATTTGAAGGAGGAGGGTTTGAAGTTGAGTCCATGAGGGCGGCGGTCAGCGGGGTCTCAAAGGCCCGGGTACGGGTGCTGGGATCATTGGAACCAACACTTTCAGGTGCTTCCAAACTGCATTACAACAGGCAGGCCCGGCTTAGGAATGTAAATACAAGCGGTGCATCACGATTGACTTATTATTGATATAAAAACCATTGACCGGAAATACCATGACAGCAAAAGAAATCCATGACTCAATCTTTGTACTTGATTCCCATTGCGATACACCCATACTATTGCGCAGAAAAGGCGTAGATATCGGCCAAAAATTGCAGACGGGACACGTAGATTTGGTAAGAATGAAAGAAGGAGGCCTGGATGCCTCGTTCTTTGCTATTTACGTTTCCAACAAATGGGAGCCATACGAGTGTACGTTCAAAGCATTGGAGGCATGTGCTTCTGTTTACGACGTTTTGGACCGCCATCCGGACAAAGTGGGGTTGGCCACCAATGCCAAAACGGCCCGGGAATTGAAGAAACAAGGCCGGATTGCCCTCTTCCTGGGAATGGAGAATGCAGGCCCCATTCATAAAGACCTGTCTTTATTGCGTTTGTTCCACAAGCTGGGTGTTCGTTATATAACCCTTACGCATACGGGTAATAACGAAGTCTGCGACAGTTCGGCAACTAAGGAAAAGCGTTGGAACGGAGTAAGTCCCTTTGGCAGGGAATTGATTGCAGAGATGAACCGGCTGGGTATCCTGGTGGACGTGGCCCATATTTCTGATGCGGCTTTTTATGATGTTTTGAAATATTCCACGCGTCCGGTAGTATCAACCCACTCTTGCTGCAGAGCTTTATGTGATGTTCCCAGAAATCTTACAGATCAGATGATTAAAGATTTGGCTGCACAAGGAGGTGTGTTGCAGGTTACGTTCTATCCTACGTTTCTTGATAAAGAATATTCAGTAGCTGCAGGGCCTTTGCTGGATGCCTACGAAGAAGCACAGGATTTGTATGATGCTGACCCCGTCGCCAACGAAAAATGCCTTAAAGAGGCTGAAAAGGCCCTTTTTGCACTGCCCAGACCTTCTTACAAGAAAGTGGTAGATCACATTGACCATGTTGTGGGCCTGGTAGGGCCTGACCATGTGGGGTTTGGGTCTGATTTTGATGGTATTGACGTATGTCCGGCCGGCCTGGAAGACGTATCGTACATCCCCGTGCTTACAGAAGAACTCCATGCCCGGGGATATACACCCCGGGATATAGAGAAAATCATGGGAGGAAATTTCCTGCGTTTGCTGGAATAATCAGGTCGTTCGCCGGGATAATCAGGTTTTACAGAAGACCGGCCGTGTGCAGGATATTTTCCAGCGCTTCCACGGTTTCTTCCCGTTCAAAGTCTCGGGTAGAGAAAATCAGAAGCAGGACTTCCGATTCAGGATACCTGCCCGCATATATCTTAAAACCGCCGTTATCGCCTGTATGGAAAATCTTTTCTTTTCCGTAAGCTTGTCCAACAAACCAGCCGTATCCGTAGCCTGTATCGGGGAGATCTGTTGCTATATGAGCCGTGTGGGCACTTTCCGTCATTTCGGTTCCCAGCAGGGTGTTGTTTCTTAGGGCCAGTTCCCACTGCATGAATTCTTCTACAGACGTGTACAAAGCACCGTCTGCCTTGGAAGCAAAGAACGAGGTTTCTCCGTAGTCGTACTCATCCCATGTTTCGGTTTGTTCATTAAAACGGTAGCCGTGTGCCATGCGGGGAATCTCTCGTCCTTCTTCAAAATACACGGTTTCCGGCATACCGGCCGTGTCAAAAATAACTTCTCTCATGTACGTTTCAAAAGGCATACCGGACGCTTGTTCAATCACAGTATACAGGAGCTGGAATGTTGGGTTCATGTATTCGTAGGAAGTTCCCGGTTCAAAATTCAGAAAACTTAGTGTGTCCAGGTAGGAATACGATTCAACATCGGTTGAATGGTATACGTATGCGCTGTCTGTACGCGGCCTGACATCGGGTATTCCGGAGGTATGCGACAGCAGGTGTTTCAGGGTTATGTCGTTGAAAAACTTTGCCTTAAAATGAGGGAAAAACTTTGAGACAGGATCTTCCAATGACAGTTTCCCTTCTTCTGCCAGACGCAGTGTGGCAAGGGCGGCAAACTGCTTGGAAACAGAGGCAATACAAAAGAATGTTTCAGGTGTAACTTGTGTGACGGGGTCTGTTGTTGCCAATCCGTATCCTTTTTTCAGCAGGACACGGTCTCCTTTCAAAAGAAGAACAGCTCCTCCCGGTTCTTCAGCAGGCCATAGGGTAACCAGCAGGTCATCTATTTGTTGAACAGCTTTATCAGCCCTGTTGTTGCAGGCAGCAAGCAGGAGGCCCAAAGCCATAAACAGTACGGTAATGTGTTTTCCAGACATAAAGCAAAAGATTAAGTAAATGTTATTTGTCTATATATTTCAGTATTTTACGTACAAAACCCGGACCTTCGTAGATAAATCCGGTATAGATCTGGATTAGCGAGGCTCCGGCATCCAGCATATCCTTGGCATCTTGCGGTGACATAATACCGCCCACTCCAATAATCGGAAGGTTTCCTTCTGTTTTTTCATGGATGTACCGGATGGCTGCCAGAGCTTTCTCTTTTAAGGGGGCACCGCTCAAACCTCCGTCCCCAATAGCTTTTACCTTGTTTTTTCCTGTTACAAGTCCTTCTCTGGAGGTGGTGGTATTGCATGCAATGACACCGTCCAGACCGGAAAGCATAATCACTTCAATCAATTCGTCCATCATAGCCGGAGTCAGGTCGGGAGAAATCTTTAGCAGTATGGGCCTGTACACGTCACAATACCTGCGGATGTCAGTAAGGTGCCTGATAATCTGTGTTAAATCACTGACTGATTGCAAACTGCGTAAATCCTTAACATTGGGACAGCTTACGTTGATTACAAAATAATCTACATAATCGTACAACTGGGCAAAAGCTTTTTCAAAATCTTTGTATGCCAGGTCATTGGGTGTTGTTGTGTTTTTAGAGATGTTGCCGCCAATCAGTACACCCGGTTTCGTTTTTCGCAAGTTGCTGATTGTGTTTTTTACACCCAGATTGTTGATTCCCATTCTGTTAACAAGGGCTTTGTCCTTAACAAGCCTGAAACTCCTGGGTTTGGGATTTCCCGGTTGGGGCAGGGGTGTTACAGATCCCACTTCAATGAATCCAAAACCCAAAGCCCCCAGCTGGTTGTAAGCTGTAGCGTTTTTGTCAAGGCCTGCAGCCAATCCCACGGGATTTGGGAAATCTATTCCCATGACCCGGCGGTGCAATGTAGGGGAGTCGTAAGAAAAAAACAATTTGAGAAGCCGGGTTCCGAAAGGAATGTATTTCAACGCTCCCAGGGCTTTAAAAGTAAATTTATGTGCTGTTTCCGGCGGCAGCAGGAACAACAGCGGCCTGATGAGTTTGTACATACGTGCGCAATTTAGGTTACCTGATGATGCGCAGCAAAGATAGCTGTTTAATGCGAATAGTCAACCGGCAAACAGGCCATTATTTATCGGGGATAAACTCAGAAAAGGTATTGTCTGAATAGAATAACAGTACTTTTTCAAGTTTGGGGCTTGCTGCGGGTACGTGTACCTGAGGTGGCATTTGCTGTTGCTGTTGCTGTTCCGGTTGCCGTCCCAGCTGTTGTCCCAGCTGTTGATCTTGCTGTTGTTGTTGTTCTTGTTGTTGTTGTTCAGGTTGTTGCAGGGATTGCACAGGTGAGAAAATGTCTTGTTCTGTTGTCGGCACAGCGCTTTCTTCAACCGGGAACAACTCTGCAGACTTTATCTCTTTATACATTTTTCCTTTGCCTGTCATCAACCATTCAGCGTTTAGGGAAGGGTAGCAAAGTAACATGCTTTCGATAAAATCAAATCCCGGCTTGTTTCTTCCTGCCAGGACGTGGGATACGCCCGAGCGTTGTATGCCAATCCGGTCTGCAAAGCGGGCCGGTGTAAGGTCTTCAGCCTGTAAAAATTGTTGCAAACGAGTTTTCATAATTGGATACAAATTTTTACAAATGTAACATAAATAATGTTTACAAATGTAGAGATATGGTAAAATACATATGTAAACTTTAAATAAAAGATCTATTACAGAATACTTGACTGTCAATAACATCAGGAAGTTTTCAGAGCAGGCTCTCTATAAGATGTAATACTATAGATAAATTATGTAAAATACAGGGTTTTAAGTGTGTATAAACTTATATTCACTTAAACAACACGGTTTATCCACAAAACAGAGCAAAATGAAGAAAAGTACCTATAGAAATAGTATAAATAAATTCATTAAAATACTGGGTATAAGCATATTAATTTGCAATAAAAGTAAGATTTAGAAATGTAAATTTACAAAAGAAGAGTAATGGAATTGCTCCTGGGTTAACTGCTCTGTAGGGTTACAAAAGTAACCAAATAAGGTAGAAATGTAATTTACAAATGTAAATTAGCACCTAAAGCAATACTTTAAGTAAAGTTTTATTCAAAATTCCTACCTTAGCCACTTGTTATGCCATCCTTTTATATTCCTATACCCGGTATCAGCATGGATGATTATTCCTACGATCTTCCGGAAGAACGTATTGCCAAATATCCGCTCCCGGTTCGTCACGATTCAAAACTTCTTGTTTTAAAAGACGAAAAGATCCGGGACGCGGCTTTTACGGATATTGTACAATTGCTGCCGAAAAACAGCCTGGTAGTTTTCAACCGTTCCAAAGTAGTCCCTGCCCGGTTGCTTTTTCAAAAAGAAACCGGTGCTATCATTGAAATTTTTTGCCTGGAACCGGCTTTTCCTCCCGAATACAACCTGGCCTTTCTTCAGGAAAACTCATGCACGTGGTATTGTACAGTGGGAAATGTGAAAAAATGGAAAACAAAACCTCTTTTCTTGCACAATCCCGACAACAACCCGGCTATACAGGATATGAAACTGCAGGCCTTCCTGCTGGGGCAGGATGCCGACAGGTATTTGGTCCGGTTTGATTGGCAGAACGGAGTTTCTTTTTCTTCTGTACTGGAAACAGCCGGGAAAGTTCCCATACCGCCCTATTTAAAGCGTCAGGCTGAGCCATCGGATACCGAACGGTACCAGACTGTCTATGCACGTGACAGAGGCTCTGTAGCGGCTCCTACGGCCGGTCTTCATTTTTCTGATGCATTGATGGATGAAATGGGGAAGAAGGGGATTGCTACGGCGTTTTTAAGCCTTCACGTGGGGGCAGGTACGTTCAAACCTGTTAAAGCACAGGATATCAGGGACCATACTATGCATAGCGAACCTTTTTGCGTACCGGTTCGTTTTATCCGGCAGCTTATTTCCCACAACGGCCCCCTTGTTTCTGTGGGAACCACAACGTGCAGGTGTCTGGAAAGTTTGTATTATTTGGGGCTGCAGGTCGCTGCAGGAAAGGATCCTCTTTTTGTAGGTCAATGGGAGCCGTATGTAACCCCGGGTAAGATTTCCTACAAAGAATCCCTTACTCACTTGTTGGCGTATGCAGAAAAAAATGAAAAGGAATCTATTGAAGCCGCCACACAAATTATCATGGCTCCCGGTTTTTTATTTCGTTCCACCGATGTTTTGATCACCAATTTTCACCAGCCAAATTCTACGTTGTTATTGCTTGTATCTGCTCTTATCGGAGAAAGGTGGAAGGATGTTTATGCACATGCTTTGGCGCATCAGTACCGTTTTTTAAGTTACGGTGACTCGTGCATGTTCTTTAATCCTAAGTAAGTGAAAATCAATAAACAACGTTTCAATATAACATGTGTGTTATATAATGTAACAATAATGTTGTACTCTTAGTAAATAGAGTAAAATCAGGCTGTTACGATCTAGAGATACGAATCTACACCCAGGTTCTCGTACGTTTCTTTCAACGCCTTTTCATCATCAGAAATTATGAGCAGTGTATCCTTTTCCAGGATCTCTGTATTGCCCCTGGGAATGAAAAAAGAGTCTCCTCTTTTTACCATTACTACAAGTGTTTTATCGGGCAGGGGAATGTCCATCATCTTGTTTCCAAAACGAAGGCTATCCGCAGTAACGACTACCTCGTTCATGGCAGATTTAATATCCTCGGAAAATTCAAGTTCAAAGGCTGACCGACCAATTTTCTTGTGGGGAAATGCCACATGCAGCTTTCTGGCAATCCAGGGTATGGAAGTTCCTTGTACGAGCAACGACAGGATGGTGATGAAAAAAACGATATTGAAAAGGACATTGGCTCCCGGAACGCCATACAATAAGGGGTAGGTAGCAAAGATAATGGGCACAGCACCCCGTAACCCTACCCAGCAGGTAAAAATACGGGAAGGAAAGGTCATGTTGCGGAAAGGCCAAAGGGAAAGCAACACAGCTGCAGGTCTGGCAAAAACAATCATAAATACACCAATGAGCAATCCAATACCCGCTACGGGCCACAATTCGGAAGGATTTACCAGCAGTCCCAGGGTAAGGAACATAATGATCTGAGCCAGCCAGGAAAGTCCGTCAAAAAAGTTTTTGGCCGTTTTTCTGTGGGGGAAACGTGAATTTCCAATTACAAGACCTCCAATGTACACGGCAAGGAATCCGTTACCTTGTATAAGATCTGTGAGCGAATAAATAAACAGACAAAATGCAAAAATAAGAATGGGGTATAGGGCATCGTTGATGATGTTCATTCTTCGTAAAAAGAAAGCACAAAGCTTGCCCAACAGGTATCCGGCTATACCACCTACAATCATTTGGTAGAAGAACATAAGGACCACTAACCAGATTTTAGCCTGCCCTTCTGCCATAATAACCTGAATGAGGGTAATGGTAAGCATGTAGGCCATGGGGTCGTTGCTTCCGCTTTCCAGCTCCAGGAGGGGCCGTAAGTTGTGTTTAAGCTTCAGTTCTTTAGATCGGAGGATGGCAAAAACCGAAGCCGAGTCTGTAGAAGACATCAGGCTGCCCAGCAGCAGACATACAGGAAGAGGCATATCAAATCCGGGCAACATTTGGGCCAGGAAGTAAATGAAAAAACCTGTTAGGATAGCTGTCAATAAGACTCCCAGGGTAGCCAGAATGATTCCTTCTTTTGCTACCGGTTTGATTTCCTCGTACCGGGTATCCATGCCACCGGAAAAAAGAATGATGCTTAGAGCTACCACACCAATAAATTGTGCTGTTTTTTGGCTTGAGAATTGCAGTCCAACGCCTTCGCTGCCAAATACCATTCCTACAAGAAGAAACAGCAAGAGGGTGGGAACACCAAATTTATAGCCTGTCTTGCCTGCCAGTAAACTAAAGAAGAGAAGTACAGAGCCAATCAGAAGGATGTTTTCAGCGGTGATCGTCATGGTTTTGTTCTAATTGGACAAAAGTACACTTTTTTTACAAAAATATGCAACCATTCGTTATCTTTGCAGAATAATAATAAAAATACAAATATGAACAAATTGATACCATTGCAAGACGCGGTTTCTAAGATTAAATCGGGCATGACCGTTATGATAGGAGGTTTTCTGACGGTCGGAGGTCCAAACCTTCTGCTGGATGCAGTTCTTGAAACCGATGTTACAGACCTTACCATTATTGCCAATGATACTGCTTATGCAGACAAGGGATTTGGTAAACTGATTGCGGCACGCAAAGTTACTAAGGTCATAACAAGCCACATTGGCACCAATATAGCCACAGGCCAACAATATCACGCCGGAGAACTGGAAATTGAGTTTGTACCTCAGGGGACACTCATTGAAAGAATTCGTTGTGCAGGAGCCGGGCTGGGCGGTGTTCTTACGCCAACAGGTCTGGGAACTATTGTACAAGAGGGAAAAGATATCATCAACCTGGACGGAAAGGATTATTTGCTGGAAAGACCTTTGAGAGCAGATATTGCCCTTATTGGTGCGTCACTTGCAGATGAAGAAGGCAATTTGTTCCACCGTGGTACAACGCGGAATTTTAATTCACTCATGGCTATGGCTGCAGATACGGTTATTGCCGAAGTGCGCGACATTGTGAAAGCCGGTGAAATTCTTCCGGAACACGTTCATACACAAGCTATTTTTGTAGATTATCTGATTAAATTATAACTTTTAATATTACACAACTATTTTAAATATTACACAACTATGTCAAAGAAATTGAAGCTGGAATTATCCGACAAAATGTACGAAGACGCCCTTAAGATTATTCCCGGGGCTATTGCAGGTATTCGCCGTCCTTACAACTTTGTTCCGGGGGAATACCCCATTTATTTTGATCATGCAAAGGGAGGCAGGGTTACCGATGTGGACGGGAATGAATACATTGATATGCTTTGTGCATATGGTCCCATCATTATTGGGCACAGGGAAGAGGAAATAGATAACGCAGTCATTGAACAGATGCAGAACAAAGGGTTCTGTTTCTCCCTCACGCAACCCATTCAGAACACTTTGGCGGAAAAGCTCATTGAATTGATACCTTCTGCAGAAATGGCCGTTTTCGTAAAAACAGGCTCCGATGCTACTTCTGTGGCTATTCGGGTGGCTCGTGCCAGCACGGGAAGACTGAAGGTCATGCGCTGCGGATACCACGGTTGGCATGACTGGTGTGTAGAAGTCAAAGGAGGTGTTCCCCAAAAATTGTGGGAAGACACTCATGAATTCCATTACAACGACCTGGAAGGGCTGGAAGACCTGCTTAAAGCACACGGTGACGATACAGCTGCTATTATAATTACCCCTGTAGGGCATCCCCTGGCAGAAAAAGTGGAAATGCCCAAACCGGGTTTTCTGGAAGGTGTTCGTGCTTTGGCAGATAAATACGGAATTGTTCTTGTTTTTGATGAAATCAGAAGCGGTTTCCGCTACGATTTGGGAGGTGCACAAAAACTCTTTGGCGTAACTCCGGATCTCTCCGTGTTTGGAAAAGCCATGGCCAACGGGTACCCCATTGGAGCCGTAGTTGGTAAGGAAGAACATATGAAAGTACTGGCAGACAAAGTATTTTTGTCATCCACCTTCTTCCCCAACAGCCTGGAACAGGTTGCTGCCCTTAAGACTATTGAAATACTGGAAAGAGACAATATTCTGGAAAAAATAAAGCAGAAAGGAGAAGTTTTTGGTGCCAGGCTGGAAAAGATAGTCAAGAATGTACCTTACGATGTTGAAGTTTCCGGAATTCCGCTGATGCCGTTTATTACCTTTAACAGGGACAAGGATGGCTTGTACAAGAAGCTGCGTCCGGGATTCTATACCGAACTCATCCGCCGGGGTGTTTTCCTGCAACCGTTCCACCACGGATATGTGGCATACCGCCATACAGATGAAGATATACAGTATGCGGCTGATATGGTTGAAGAATCTTTCAGAGAATTGAAAAAATATATTTAAGCTAACACACAACGAACTATGAATAAATTGATAATTACCGCAGCTATCTGTGGTGCTGAAGTACTTAAAGAACACAATCCTGCCGTACCTTATACGGTTGAAGAATGTGTACGGGAAGCACGTTCGGCCTACGATGCCGGGGCAAGCATCATTCACCTTCATGTCCGTTATGACGATGGTACTCCCACGCAAGATAAGGAGAGGTACCGTGTGATCATGGAAGGCATTGAGAAAGCGTGTCCGGGTATTATTATCCAACCTTCAACGGGCGGAGCCGTAGGCATGAGCAATGATGAAAGGTTGCAACCTACCGAGCTGAATCCGGAAATGGCGACCCTTGATTGTGGAACACTCAATTTTGGCGGAGACGAGATTTTTGAGAATACAGAAAACACCATCAAGTATTTTGGAAAACGCATGATAGAACGCGGTATTAAACCGGAGCTGGAAGTGTTTGACAAGAGCATGATTGAAATGGCGCTGCGTCTGCACAAACAAGGATATATTTTGAAACCACTTCATTTTGACTTTGTTATGGGAGTCAACGGCGGTATTGGCGGTTCGCTCAGGGATTTTGTCTTCCTGCGTGGCAGCATTCCCTCCGATGCTACCTATACGGTAGGCGGCCTGGGAAGGTACGAAATGCCTTTGGCTGCTGCTGCCATCATTGACGGAGGTCATGTGAGGGTGGGATTTGAGGACAACGTATACCTCTCCCGCGGAGTATTGGCCAAATCAAATGGTGAGCTGGTTGAGAAAGTAGTACGTCTTGCACGTGAACTTGGTCGGGAAATTGCTACTCCTGATGAAGCAAGAGAAATTCTAGGGCTTCCTAAAAGAAAATAATATGAAAAAAGGTAATAAATATGGCTTGCACCGGGTTATTGAGCCGGCAGGTGTACTGCCACAGCCCGCTAACAGGCTGGATAATAACATGGATGAGATTTACGATAACGAAATTCTCATAGATGTTAAAACACTTAATGTAGACTCGGCCAGTTTTACACAAATTCAGGAACAGGCCGGAGGCGATAAAGCCAAAATAGCAGAAATTATGCTCGGCATAGTGGCCAAGCAGGGAAAACACAGAAACCCTGTTACCGGTTCGGGCGGCATGCTATTGGGTGTTGTAGAAAAAATAGGCAGCGCACTGGAAGGTAAGATAGACCTTAAACCGGGTGACAGGATTGCCACCTTGGTTTCTTTGTCCCTGACACCGTTGCGTATAGATAAAATAAAAGATATACGCCCCGACATTGATCAGGTGGATATAGACGGGAAAGCTATCTTGTTTGAAAGTGGCATTTACGCAAAAATCCCGGATGATATGCCGGAAACTCTGGCACTGTCTGCCCTTGACGTAGCGGGAGCTCCTGCTCAGACTGCCAAGCTGGTAAAACCGGGCGATACAGTTTTGATTATCGGAGCCGGTGGGAAGTCGGGGATGCTATGCAGTTACGAGGCTAAGAAAAGGGCCGGTGTTACAGGAACAGTAATTGGCCTGTGCCACAGCCAGCGCTCTACGCAACGTATGATAGACCTGGGTTTCTGCGATCACGTTTTTTCTGCTAACGCAACGCAACCTGTTGCTGTCCTGGAAAAAATTGAAGAGTTAACCGGAGGTAAACTTTGTGACGTTACCATCAATAACGTGAATATCACAGATACTGAAATGACATCCATTCTTTGCACAAAAGACACCGGGGTTGTGTATTTCTTTTCCATGGCAACCAGTTTTACGAAAGCAGCTCTTGGAGCAGAAGGAGTAGGATCTGATGTAACTATGATTGTAGGGAATGGTTATACAAAAGGCCATGCAGAGATTACACTTCAGATACTCAGAGAAAGCGAAAAACTGCGTAAGGTTTTCACAGAATTGTACGCATCGTAAGCAAGTAATGAAATGAAAGAAAACAGACGAAAACAGTTGTTTCCCGAGGTGACGGATCAGGAATGGAATGATTGGAAATGGCAGATACGTAACAGGATTGTTAACGTAACGCAACTGAAGAAGTACATTGCTCTTACTCCGGAAGAAGAGGAAGGCGTAGAGCAGTCTCTTAAGCTGTTACGTATGGCCATTACTCCTTATTACCTAAGTCTGATAGATCCGGACAATCCGGAATGTCCCATCCGTAAGCAGGCTATTCCTACAAAAAATGAAATGTACCGTTCTCCTGCAGATTTGCTGGACCCGTTGCATGAAGATGAAGATTCGCCGGTTCCGGGGCTTACCCACAGGTATCCGGACAGGGTGCTGTTACTTATAACAGACCAGTGCTCTATGTATTGCAGGCATTGTACGCGCAGGCGTTTTGCCGGTCAGAAAGACCACGAGGCTACCGGAGAAAGAATTCAGGCTGCGATTGATTACATTGCCCGTACTCCCCAGGTACGGGATGTTTTGCTGTCCGGCGGAGACCCGCTGACCATGAGTGACAGCAAACTGGAATCCATCATTAAACGAATTAGGGAGATACCGCACGTTGAAATTATCCGGATTGGTACACGCGTACCTGTGGTATGCCCGCAACGGATTACTCCGGAGCTTATGCAGATGCTGAGAAAATACCATCCCGTCTGGATCAATACGCACTTTAACCACCCCAATGAAATTACAGAAACCTCGTCTGCAGCATGTGAAATGATGGCAGATGCCGGATTCCCGTTGGGCAACCAAAGTGTGCTGTTGCGTGGTGTGAACGACTGTGTTTATACCATGAAAGACCTGGTCAGAAAATTAGTCATGATACGGGTTCGTCCGTATTACATTTACCAATGCGACTTGTCCATGGGACTGGAACATTTCAGAACACCTGTGTCTAAAGGAATAGAGATTATTGAAGGTTTGCGGGGGCATACTTCCGGGTATGCCGTGCCTACTTTTGTTGTGGATGCACCGGGCGGGGGCGGTAAAATACCGGTTATGCCTACGTACCTTATCAGCCAGTCACCCGGCCGGGTGGTTTTGCGTAATTACGAAGGTGTGATTACAACATATACAGAACCTGCTAATTATGAAAACACCTGCCGTTGCGAACCTTGTAATGATCAGGAATCGCTGGAAGGTGTGTCGGGTATTTTGCAGGGACAACAATTATCCCTTGAACCTTCTCATTTGCAAAGAAAGGAACGCAATCACAAGAAGTGACTGAATGCCCTTTGTTGATCAGATACTCCGCTATAAAAGCCTCTCAGTTGTAGGGCTGGGAAAGAATACCGGCAAGACAGAGTGTTTGCGGTATATTATCAGGCGGTTGTATGAACTCAACAAAGTACCGGCAGTCACATCTATTGGCATTGACGGAGAGGGGGTTGATCGTGTTACAGCTACACCCAAGCCGGAAATACTTCTTGAAAAAGGCATGTATTTTACGACAGTAGGTTCGTTTTATTTGCAGAAACGTTTTACTGCCGAGATATGCCATGTAGAAGAAATACCGACCATTTTTGGGAAAATGTTGACGGCCAGGGCACTGGAAAGGGGGACCATGGTAATTGCCGGTCCCTCGGATACGTTTTCCCTCCAACGCTGGATTGCGGATACACCCCAACGGTTTCCCGTTGACATATGCCTTGTTGACGGGGCCGTATCGCGTCTGAGTCCCGCTTCGCCTGCCGTAACACAATCCATGGTGTTGGCAACAGGAGCAGCTTATTCTGCCAATTTAAAAACCCTGGTTGCCGGTACAAAATTTGTGTATGATACCATTCAACTTCCGGCAGCGCCGGAAGAAATCAGGATGCAATTGGAACATACCACAAAGGGGATACGGTTCCTTGGAGAAGACGGAAGCATGGAAGATCCGGGTATTGACTCGGCTTTGACTCCGGAACAAATTAAAAAAGTTGTGGAAACGGGCCGGGAGCATATATACATTCCGGGTGTAGTGAGCAATGCGTTGCTGAAAGCTTTGCTGGAAAGAAAGGATACGAATAAAATTTGTCTGTATATCAGGGATTTTTCTCGTATTTTTGCAGAACCTCAAACTTTTTATGCTTTTTTGCGTAAAGGAGGACGGTTTTTTCAGTTGCTTAAAGCAAATTTGCTGGCTGTATGTGTAAACCCGGTTTCTCCGGAAGGCTATCGTTTGCGTTCCAAAGAACTGGTTGCCAGCATGCAGGATGCTTTAGGCATACCGGTGTACGATATTAAAGAATCAGGAATATGACTTTTTCCCGTTTTGCTGACAAAATTGACGGTCTGCACTACCTGGCAGAAAAAATGGAGTTATCCGGTTCTCGTGTACGCAGGTACCTCATGAAAAC
The DNA here is from genome assembly GCA_002427525.1 of Bacteroidales bacterium UBA5433. Taxonomy (GTDB): domain Bacteria; phylum Bacteroidota; class Bacteroidia; order Bacteroidales; family UBA932; genus DMER64. Next base: position 44,884 of record DIRP01000002.1, read on the forward strand.
TCCGTTTTGTACCAAGGCAGAAGTACTTGAAAGCCATTTTGATATACTCCAAAAGGCGTTCGATATACTGGAAACTCCGGGAACCGGTCCGGTTGTAATGCAATTGAAGCATTTGTTCACAACGGTACATGATATCAGCGGGACGCTGGAGGATTTGAAACAGCACCGTGTGCTGGATGAAATAGCCTTGTTTGAAATTAAGTACTTTGCCTCTTTGTGCCGGGATTTCAGGCTTTTATGCGAAAAACTTGATTTCACGAGCCAGGCACCGGATTGCCTGCAGCCTGTTTTTGATTTGCTGGATCCTGATAGTACGGGAACGGCAGGTTTCTACATCTACGATTCGTACAGTAAATCCTTGGCCTATGCCCGGAAAAAAGCGGCTGCCACAGACCCTGATAAAGATTTGGCTCTCTGGGGCAGAGCCACCGACCGGGTACTGCAGGAAGAGTTGCTGGTAAGGAAGGAGTTGTCTGCTAAACTAAGCCGGATGTACGATGTCTTGCAAAGCAATTTTGACAGGCTGGCTTATCTGGAACTATGGTTTGCCAAAGCAGAATTGGCCGGGAAGTATGGGATGGTACGCCCTGTCATAGTTCCCGCTACAGGAACCGGTACGGAAGTTTTCTCTGTTGATGGTATGGTGAATCCTGTTATAGCGGATATTCTGGCAGCAGACGGTATGACATTTCAACCGGTTTCCCTTATGCTGCAACAGGGACCGTGCCTGCTTACAGGAGCCAATATGAGCGGGAAGACGGTTGTTTTGAAAACTTTGGCTCTGGTACAGGCCCTTACGCAATTCTCATTCTTTATTCCTGCCCGCAAGGCGGTAATTCCGCTTGTAAAGGACGTTTTCCTTGTGATTGGCGACAAACAGGACCATTACAGGGGGTTGTCTTCGTATGCGGCTGAAATGCTTGAATTGGACAAAATAATGGGCATAGTTAAAGAGGGGGCAGATGTCCTGGTTTTGGCAGATGAACCGGCAAGAACTACAAATCCTGCAGAAGGGGCTGCTATTTTGTGTGCCCTTATTGCATTCCTGCAGCAATACAACGTAAGATCTCTGGTAAGTACGCATTACGGCGAGCTGGACGTGTCTGTACGCAAGCTCAGGGTGGCAGGATTTGAAGGAGGCAAGGCAACAGGGCGCCTGGATCCGGCCTCTGTCAGTAAATATATGAATTATAGCTTAATTGAAGATAAAGATGATGCTGTACCAAAAGAAGCCCTGCTGATTGCACAGTTGCTTGGTGTAGATGCATCGTTTATTCAGATGGCACAGAATTTTTTGAAAAAGAACGGTAATGAAAGAATCCAAACTGGGGCTTGATTTTGTAAAAGTAGAAAAAGCCAGAAATAAGGCGAAAGGAATCGCAGATCAGGTGCAAGACTTTGTAGAAGACTACACCACTGTAGCGGTAGAAAGGACGCTTTGCCGCCTGATGGGTATTGACGGAACAGACCGGGATGGTGTTCCTTTGCCCAATGTGGTAGTTGACCACTTGAAGGAAAAGGGGATTCTGGGCGACGGCGTGCTTCATTTTCTGGGCAATGCACTTTACAATACAGGAAAGTCTCCTGTACAGGTTGCACAAGAAATGGCTGCCGGGAAATCAGATTTTATTTTTAAAGAAACGGCTCCGGCTGCTAAGATGCAGGAAGTGTTGCAACCCTTTGTGGATACCAGTGTGGCCAGAATCAGAGAGAAAAGACAGGTACGGGAGTCGCGTCTGGAGAGGTTGGGAGAAAGTCCCAAACCTTACGTGTACGTAATTGTGGCAACGGGGAATATTTATGAAGATGCTGTGCAGGCCACGGCGGCAGCCCGGCAGGGAGCAGACGTGATTGCCGTAATACGAACTACGGGTCAGTCGCTGCTTGATTACGTCCCGTACGGAGCCACTACAGAAGGCTTTGGTGGAACGTACGCCACCCAGGAAAATTTCAGGATTATGAGGCAAGCCCTTGACAAAGCCGGGGATGATGTGGGAAGGTACATCAGGTTGTGCAACTATTGTTCCGGGCTTTGTATGCCGGAGATTGCCGTGATGGGCGCTTTTGAAGGTCTGGATATGATGCTTAACGATGCGCTGTACGGAATCCTGTTCCGCGACATCAATATGCAAAGAACGCTCGTAGACCAATACTTTTCCAGAATGATTAACGGTTTTGCCGGGGTCATTATCAATACGGGCGAAGACAATTACCTTACCACGGCAGATGCGGTGGAAGAGGCGCACACCGTGCTTGCCTCGGATTTTATAAACGAACAGCTGGCAAAGATTGCGGGGCTTCCCGAGGAACAGATGGGGCTGGGACATGCCTTTGAAATTGATCCGGAACTGGAAAATTCGTTCCTCTACGAATTGGCACAGGCACAGATGATCCGGGAAATCTTTCCCAAAGCGCCGTTAAAATACATGCCGCCCACCAAATTTATGACAGGCAATATTTTTAAAGGACACATTCAGGATGCTCTTTTCAATCTGGCCGGAATCTGGACCGGGCAGGGGATTCAGTTGCTGGGTATGCCAACAGAGGCTATCCACACTCCATTTATGAGTGACAGGTTCCTGGCTATTGAAAATGCACGGTACATTTTTTCAGCCTTTAAGGATATTGGACAAGAAGTTTCTTTTGCCAAAGACGGTTTTATTCGCAACAGAGCCACAGAGGTTCTTGGCAATGCTTACACACTGCTTGAAAAAGTAGAGAAAGAAGGGTTGTTTACGGCATTGGAGAAAGGGTATTTCGCCAACGTGCGTCGCCCGCGTACCGGGGGAAAGGGGCTGGAAGGCGTTACACGTAAGTCTCCGGTTTATAGGAATCCGTATATTGAACTGTTTAAAGGAAATAGATGACCATGCTTGATAAAACACTGAATTTAACAGAAGTAAAGCCTTACGGCGATACCATGAACGATGGTAAGGTACAGCTTAGTTTTACATTACCCGTTCCTATAGGGCCCGAAGCCATAGAGGCAGCCAAGCAGTTGTTGCGAACCATGGGGTTAGACAATCCGTTGGTAGTGTATACGGTGGAACTTACTCCGGGGTTTACTTTTTTTAACTGTTACGGGAATTTGCAACATACGGTCAATTATTTGTCCATACAGGTTCCTAAAGTAGATGCTGTAGTTATGGATATGGCAGAAGCAGATGCTTATATCAAAGAACATATCGGTCGTAAATTGGTTATGGTTGGAGCCAGTACAGGAACCGATGCCCATACGGTGGGCATTGATGCCATCATGAACATGAAAGGGTACGCCGGTCATTTTGGATTGGAACGTTATGGAATGATTGAAGCCTACAACCTGGGATCTCAGGTTGCCAACGAGGAATTGATTGCAAAAGCCATAGAATTGAGAGCAGATGCCATCCTTATTTCACAAACGGTAACCCAAAAAGACGTTCATATTGAAAACCTGACCCGGTTTATTGAAATGGCCGAGGCGGAAGGGATCCGGGATCGGATGGTGCTCGTCTGCGGAGGCCCCAGAATTTCGCATGAATTAGCAAAAGAACTGGGATTTGATGCCGGTTTTGGAGTGAATACCTACGCAACGGATGTGTCCTCTTATGTGGCTCAGGAAATTGTAAGAAGATCAACTAAATAATAAATAGTAATAACATTCAGAAAAAAAACATCATGGATAAAAATCAGATCAGGGAAACCATTGCGCGCCGCGCCGCCAGTGAATTGAAAAAAGGTGACGTAGTAAATTTGGGCATTGGATTGCCCACAGAGGTATTAAGGTATATACCTTCAGATATTAAAGTGACCATGCAATCTGAAAATGGTTGCATGGGAATGGGAAATCCGCCTGAAGCCGGTCAGGAAGATCCTGATCTGATAGATGCAGGCGGTGGATATATTACCTTGAAAAAAGGGGCATCCTGTTTTGATACGGCTACTTCTTTTTCTATCATCCGCGGGGGCCACGTTGATATTACTATGCTGGGCTCGTTGCAGGTAGATGAAAAAGGCAATATTGCCAATTGGTCCATTCCGGGTAAACTGACTCCGGGAATGGGAGGTGCCATGGATTTGATAGTAGGTGCGAAAAAGGTCATAGTCATCATGGAGCATACCGCAAAGGGTAAGCATAAGATCTTGGACGTCTGCACGCTCCCTTTAACAGCAGCGGGGCAGGTTGATCGCATTATAACAGAGATGGGAGTAATGGACGTTACTCCGGAAGGGCTTGTTCTTCAAGAGCTAAATGAATTCTTTACCTTTGAAGAGATTCAGGCCGCAACAGGCTGCAAGTTGATTCTTGCAGAAGATTGGAAACCTATGAATTAATTAATCATTTTAAAGTTAGATATGGAAAAAGTGTATATTATTGCGGCTAAAAGAACAGCCATTGGAAAAATGTTGGGTTCACTCACAGGAGTCGCTCCCGCTACTATGGCAGCAACCGTTATCAAAAACATTCTGGAAGAAACAAAAATTGACCCTGCAAAGATTGATGAAGTCATTGTGGGAAACATCCTCATGGCAGGACAAAAGCAAGGGGTGGCACGTCAGGCTGCCGTTCAGGCAGGAATCCCGCATCATGTCCCGGCTTATGGGGTGAACATGATTTGTGGCAGCGGAATGAAATCCATAATGAACGGATACCAGTCCATTCTAAGCGGCCATGCCTCCCTTGTTCTGGCCGGCGGGGTAGAAAATATGTCGGATGCCGGGTTCGTCATGCAAGGAGTTCGTCAGGGCATTAAGATGGGTGATTTTAAAGCCATTGACCATATGGTATGTGATGGACTTACAGATGCTTTCGGCAATTACCACATGGGAATTACAGCAGAAAATATTGCTGAAAAATACGGAATTAGCCGGGAAGAACAGGATGCATTTTCCTACAAATCTCAGCAAAAAGCCATTCGGGCTATTGATACCGGAATGTTTAAAGACGAAATAGTACCTCTGGAGATTGCACGCAGAAAAGAAACGTTTGTTTTTGATACGGATGAATTTCCCAACAGAACAACCACATTGGAAAAAATGTCCGGTTTACGGCCTGCATTTAAAAAAGACGGAACCGTGACTGCAGCCAATGCGTCCGGAATCAACGACGGCGCTTCCTTTGTTTTACTGGCCTCGGAAAAAACCGTTAAAGAATTGGGACTTAAGCCACTGGCCGAGATTGTAGCGGCCGATCAGGGAGGTGTGGACCCGGCATATATGGGCATGGGCCCGGTTCCTGCGATAGGTAAGGTGTTGAAAAGGGCAGGCATGAAACTCGGTCAGATGGATTTGCTGGAACTGAACGAGGCTTTTGCTGCGCAGTCGCTGGGTGTGATTCATGAGCTGAAGGAACAGCATGGAGTAGATAACGGATGGTTCGATTCCCATTGTAATGTGAACGGGGGTGCTATAGCGCTGGGGCATCCTATCGGAGCTTCCGGAAACAGGATTACCGTAACCTTGATTTATGAGATGAAGCGCAGGAATGCAATGTACGGGATGGCTTCGTTATGTATTGGCGGGGGAATGGGAACAGCTCTGATTCTTAAGAACGTATAATTTATAACGTATAACTTATTAGCGTGCTCCGGGCTGCTGTATCTAAAAAATAGTTTTTTTGTGTTGAAAGTTTTAAATCTTTGATTATGAAAACACATTATCTAGAATATATTAGAGACAGTATGGTTAAGGCGTGGGATTCGCCGGCAATGACCAATTACAACAAGAATTCCTATACCTACGGAGAAGTAGCCCGGAATATAGCACGTCTTCAAATTTTATTTGAAAAAACCGGATTAAAAAAAGGCGATAAAGTAGCACTTTGCGGGCCCAACAGTGCCGAGTGGGGTATTGCCTTTTTAGCGGTTACCAGTTACGAATCGGTAGCAGTGCCTTTACTGAATGATTTTCTTCCTGAAAGCATCATGACGCTGACAGACCACTCCGAGGCACGTTTTTTATTTGTAAGTAAAGATATCTGGGAAAAGATGGATGTTGCCCGCATACCTTTGCTGGAGCTGGCAATTTGTTTGGAAAACAATGGCATTCTGTTTTCTAAAAACCCCGACTTCGTTGCAATTCACAACCACATAGATGAACTGTTCAGTCAAAAATATCCGGACGGTTTTGGACCGGAGCATGTAGATTATCCTACCGATAACCTGGATGATCTGGTATTGATAAATTACACTTCAGGTACTACAAGTGCTCCCAAGGGAGTAATGTTGACAAACCGCAATATTTCTTCTAACATACAGTATGGGCAAAGTGAAATACCCAACGGGCCGGAAGATACCCTGGTTTCTATGCTTCCTATGGCCCATATGTATGGGATGGCTTTTGAGTTTTTATACCAATTGGCAGGCGGAACACAGGTTTTCTTCCTGGGGAAAGTTCCGTCACCCAAAGTTCTGTTTAATGCCCTGGCTACTGTAAAACCCTACATGATTATTACAGTACCTTTGGTTATTGAAAAAATCTTTAAAAGCTCTGTGTTTCCGACCATTCATAAACCTATAATTAAAGTTCTTATGAAGGTTCCCGGTCTGGCGGCTGTACTACATGCACAGATAAGAAAGAAGTTGTTGCATGCTTTTGGAGGCAATTTGCGTACACTGATTATTGGAGGAGCTGCCATCAATCAGGAAGTGGAAGATTTGATGAAAGCTATTAAACTGCCTTATACGGTAGGGTACGGAATGACAGAATGTGCACCGATTCTTGCTTATGAGGATGTCTCAAAATTTGTAAAAAAATCATGTGGCAAGCCTGTGCACCGTATGTCATTGAGGGTAGCTTCACCGGATCCGGAAACAGGTATTGGAGAGTTGCAGGCACGCGGAGACAACGTAATGATGGGGTATTATAAAAATCCTGAAGCCACGGCTGCTGCGTTCACTAAAGACGGTTGGCTGCGGACCGGGGACCTGGGATATATAGATAAAAAAAATAACGTGTTTATTAAAGGACGTAGCAAGAACCTGATTGTGGGAGCCAACGGCCAAAACATTTATCCGGAAGAAATTGAAGACAAACTTAACAACCAGCCTTATGTCATTGAGTCCGTTGTTGTGGAACGGGACAAAAAGCTGGTGGCTTTGGTATTTCCGGATTACGACCGGGTATCTCAGGAATCTCTGGATTCTACAGGTTTGTCAAGCCTGATGGAAGAAAATCGGTTGAGATTGAATATGTTGTTACCTGTTTTTAGCAGGATTGCTAAAATTGAACTACAAGACGAAGCTTTTGAAAAAACGCCCAAACGCAGTATCAAGCGGTTTTTGTACAAATAAATCAGATAGAAAACACACACCCGCAATACGTCTGTCTGTACAGATGTTCTTTTTGGGATAACTCTACAGAACGCCTGAATCCGTCTTTCTTTTTAAAATCTGAAGGAAGGTAGGAAATACCTCCTGTCCGGCAGGCTGTTTCTTCCCCCAAAGTATTAATTAGTTTTGCGTTTTTGTGCGGACTAAGTGTTAGCGTGGTGCAAAAGAAGTCAAAATTGTTTTCTTTGGCATACCGTGCTGTTTCCTGCAACCGCAAACGAAAACAAATTTCACACCTGCGACCTCCTTCCGGTTCGTTTTCATAACCCCGGACAGCTTCCAGGAAAAGTGCAGGGTCTGCATTTCCTGCAACAAACGGAATTTTTGAACCATAAGTCTGCTGTATGTACCTCTCGGCTTCGTTTTTCCTTTTATCGTATTCTGCATTTGGCGCAATGTTGGGGTTGAAAAAGAAAACGGATACAGCATAGTGCGGAACCAAACGTTCCAACACTGTTGTAGAACAGGGTCCGCAACAGACATGAAGCAATAACCGGGGAAGTTTGTTTTCCATAGGAATATTCATTCAAATATAATGAATTTGATTACTTTTGCACCTAATATAATGTAACATGATGAAATCAATAAATAATCAGACCGTACTGGTTTTATCTGCCTTGCTTTTTTTTGTGACTTCCTGCCATTCCGGGACCTCTAATCAGAAGCAGGCTGGGGGGCCTGTGAAGGTTAAGGTTCATACTGTTTCTGAAAACAGTATGAAGTCAGAAAGGGAGTACGTTGGCGTGGTAGAAGAGGCTAGTAATGTAGCTTTGAGTTTTCCGTCACCCGGTAAGATTAAAAAGGTGTATGTTTCTGTTGGACAGCATGTACGTGAAGGACAGGTGTTGGCTTGTACCGATTCGGAAACTTTGGAAAATATGCACGCTACTTCGCTGGCAATGCTCAAACAAGCAGAAGATGCCTGGGACAGGATGACGCTTCTTTATGAATCGGGTACTTTACCGGAAATTCAGTACGTTGAAATTCGGACCAAACTGGAGCAAGCGAGAGCTTCAGAAAGGATTGCTGCCCGGGCGCTGGCAGAAACAGAATTAAGAGCGCCTATGGAAGGAATAGTAGGCAGGCGCATGGTAGAAGTAGGAATGAACGTACTGCCTGACCAGCCTGTAATGACCCTGCTGAATACACGCAGACCTGTAGTCAACATTTCCGTTCCTGAAAATGAGGTGTTTGATACAAAAACAGGACAGACCTCCCGGATACAGGTTGGTGCTTTGAAAAACCTGGAATTAACCGGAAAGGTAACGGAAAAAGGTGTGAAGGCACACCCTTATACACACGGGTACGGAGTGAAAATTACCCTTGACAGGGAAGTTCCCGGCTTGCTTCCGGGCATGGTATGTAAGGTATATCTTAACAATGTACCTGTGGAAAGCAACGTAGTGGTTCCGCCACGTGCCATTATTCCGGAAGCATATAAACGGGGACATTATGTGTGGGTACTGGACAATGAAAATGAAGTTCACAAAAGAACGGTACGTATTGGAGGAATTGTTCCCGGAGGAATAACAATCAAAGAAGGAGTATCACCGGGAGAAAGGGTGGTTGAAGAAGGCCACCAGAGAGTAAGTGAAAATATTAAAGTAGAGGTAGTCAATGAGTAACAAAAGAAGAGGCGTTGTTGAATGGACAATGCACTACCATAAGATTGTCTTGCTTCTTGTTGCCTTTTTGGTAGTACTGGGCATTTTTGCTCTACCCAATATGCCAAAGAAAGAATACCCGGATTTTACCATAAGAAATGCCCTGGTACTGGGTATATATCCCGGGGCTTCCTCGGAACAGGTAGAAGCACAGCTTACCATCCCTCTTGAAAAACATCTTCTTAGTTATAAGGGAGTTGACCGTGAAAAGACTTATTCAATTACCAGAGACGGTCTGGTATATTTTGTTTTGGATCTGAAGGAAAGCGAGAAATCTCCCCGTAACTTTTATGCTACCTTGAGAATAGATCTGGAAGAGTTCCAGATGCAGCTTCCCTCAGGCGTTTTACCCATTATGGTACTCAGTGAATTTGGAGAAACGTCAGCCATCCTCATTACATTGGAAAGCGAAGCTTTATCTTACGAAAATCTGGAAGATTTGCTGAGTACACTGGAGGGACGTTTGAGTACCCTGCCCATTGTAACAAATCTTAAAAGTTACGGACACCAGAACGAGCAAGCCAACCTGTATCTTGATAAAGAGAAACTGGCTGCCTATGCCATCAATGCACAACAGGTGCTGGCACAGCTTTTTTCCGGAGGTTTTGTAACGTCAGCCGGCTCACTTAATTTAAGTAGCGGTCTTATTCCCATACACCTGTACAACTCATACCAGAGTGAAGAGGAAATACTGGAGCAACCCCTTTATTTTGATGAATCCGGCAATGTGCTGCGTGTCAAAGATCTGGGTTACATCCTGCATGAATATCCTGAACCGACAAGCTACATCACCAATAATGGTAAAAAATGCCTGCTTCTTTCTCTGGAAATGAGCTATGGATACAATATGGTTGAACTTGGAAAGCAGGTGGATACTATCTTGAAAGAATTTGAAAATGAATTGCCGGCAGATGTAGGTGTTTACCGTATTTCAGATCAGCCGCGTGTTGTTTCAGATTCCGTTTATTCTTTTTTAAGGGATATGCTCATTTCTGTCCTGACAGTAATAGCTGTCATGGTACTTATGCTGCCCATGAGGGTGGCTTCTGTAGCTGCTACGTCTATTCCTATAACTATATTCATCTCCCTTGGGATAATGTATGTTTTTGGTTTTGAGATAAATACGGTTACATTGGCTTCGCTTTTGGTAGTCCTTGGCATGGTAGTGGACGATAGCATTGTAGTCATTGACAATTACCTGAATTACCTGGATTACGGCATGAGCCGGTGGAAGGCATCTATAACAGCTGCCAATTCTTATTTCCGGTCCATCTTCTCGGCAACCATGGCTATAAGTATTACTTTTTTCCCTTTCCTTTTTACATTACCCGAGAATTTTGCTGAGTTTATATTCATGGCGCCCTGGGCCATATTTATTTCGTTAATGGTTTCCATGGGAGTAGCTATGTTATACATTCCTTATTTCCAATATTTTACTATACGAAAAGGAATTCAACAGGTAGTTGAAAAACAAAGGCAGAAAAGCAAAAAAGGCATTTCTTTACTGGAATTGTTTGGTGTTTTCTATGAAAAATCCTTAAAAAAGGCTTTTGCACATCCTGTTGTTGTGGTAGTAACTGTTGTTTTGTTTTTGGTCCTTCCGGTTTTTGTTTACCAGAAGATGCCCAAACGGCTGATGCCCATGGCCGACAGAAATCAATTTGTTATAGAAATGTACCTGCCTTTTGGATCTTCGGTAAAAGAAACAGAAGTCGTTGCCGATTCGTTACGCAGGATGATCCAGGAAGACGAACGGGTTCTTGCCGTTACTTCCTTTATTGGAACCAGTGCACCCAGGTTTCAGGGATCTTATGCCCCGCAGATACCGGGGCCACATTTTGGCCAGTTTATTGTAAATACCCCTTCTTCCAAAGCAACAGTACAACTTGTTAAAGAGTTCCAGAAGAAATACATACATTATTTTCCCGGAACATACGTTCGTGTAAGGCAGTTGGATTATTCCATGTTAACAGATAATGAAGTGGAAGTGAGGTTGATAGGAGAAGACAAAGACGCCCTTATACAGCTTGCAGATTCTTTGCAACATGTGATTGCCGGGATTCCCTACGTGGCTAATGTACGTTCCGATTTTGGCGGTTATCAGTATGGATTGAATTTGCAAGCAGATCCTGTGAGAGCTGCCCGTACCGGCATCAACCCCGGTTTGCTGTCTTTGAATCTGGCATCCAGGTTTGCAGGAATACCTGTTACTTCCCTTATACAGGATGGAAAGAGTATTCCGGTGGTACTGCATATTGACGGACAAGAAGGAACTATTGCGCCGGAAACTCTGGGTAATGAATATTTTCAGGGAATTGTTCCGGGAGCCGGTGTCCCGCTCAGACAAATTGCAGATCTGGAACCGGAATGGAATATTTCCCAGATTGTCAGAAGAAACGGATATCCCACACTTACGTTGATGGTAGATCTGGATCACGGAAGGGTGTCAACGGATGTATTTGATCGTGTAGTAGAGGTTATGGAGCATACTATAATTCCAGATGGAGTCCGTTATGAATACGCAGGAACATATAAGGCAGATAAAGATATGATGCCCGGGATTATGCAAGGCGTGGGTATTGCTGTTTTTCTTATTTTTCTAATCCTTCTTTTCCATTTCAAAAAAGTATCCTTGGCGGTTATGGTTTTGGGCTCTACAACACTGAGTGTTTTGGGGGCTCTTGTAGGAACGTGGATCATGAACCTGCACATTAGCCTGACAACTTATCTGGGGTTGGTTACGCTGATAGGTCTTGTTGTAAAAAACGGTATCATTATGTTTGATTATGCAGAATTATTAAGGCTCAAAGGGTATTCGGTTAAAGAGGCAGCCTATATGGCCGGTTGCAGGCGTATAAGGCCTATTTTTCAAACGTCTGCATCAACAGCTGTAGCTGTCATACCTATGTTGGTTACAAGGGATTCTTTATGGGCTCCTATGGCCGCAACTATTTTCTTTGGAATCTTAACCTCTATGTTCTTTGTTTCTCTTTTTATGCCGGTTATTTATTGGCTGGTTTATAGAAAACAGGATGCATTAAAAAAAATCAAAGAACCAAAAAACAGGATATTGCCATGAGGAAAGCACTTTATATCTTATTCCTGGTTTGTTTTCCGGCTTTGCAATACCTCCATGCCCAACCCTATACCCTGGAAGATTGTCGGAGGATAGCTCTTGAAAGAAATGCCATGGTACAGGAAGTCAAGCTGGGCGAAGAAGTGGCAAAGCAAACAAGAAACCAGGCCATTACGTATTATTTTCCCGATATTTCCCTTATGGGATTTGGTTTTCAGGCATCCAACCCCATGATGAATATTGATCTTGGGATGTTGGGAAATATGGCTTTGCTGAAAGACGGAATTTTGGCAAGTGCTGTGGCTGTTCAGCCGGTATTTACAGGTGGTAAGATATTGTATGGAAACAAATTGGCTAAAACCGGGATCTTTGCCAGTGAGCTTTTTACTGCCATGAAGCAGGATGAGGTGCTGGCACAAACAGAAGAATACTACTGGTTGTTGTACTCTTTGTATGAAAAACAAAATACCGTTTCGAGTATGAAACAGGTATTGGATACCCTTACCAAAGACGTGCAACAGGCTTACAAAGCAGGAGTACTGGGACAGCATGAAGTATTAAAGGTTCAGCTTCAAAAAAATACGCTTGAGAATAAAAACGTAGAATTGGAAAACGGGATTTTTCTGGCAACTATGGCTTTGGCTCATCAGATGGGGTTGCCGGTAGATTCTCTGGACGGGTTCCGGCTGCATTTTCCGTCAGACTTACAGGTACGTGATCCTATGGAATTGTATGCAGACCCTGCGTCTGTAATTGCCTCCAGAACAGAATACAAATTGTTGCAAACAGGAGTACGCGCTGCAGAGCTGGAAACAAAAATGGAACGCTCGGCTTACTTGCCCAAAGTAGGAGTTGGTGCTATGTACTATTATGAGAATTTATTGGACAAAAACAATTGGAACGGTGCTGTTATGGCAGCCGTTCAGGTTCCAATTTCCAGTTGGGGCAGGGGGTCGTTTGCCATCCGTCAGAAAAAGATTGAAGAAAAACGTGCCCGTATCCGTGAAGAAGACGGGCATCAACAACTGCTCATGCAAATACAGCAGGCCTGGGGGACGTATGTAGAAGCCTACTTGAAATACGAGTTGGCAGAACTGGCCGTTTCAGCCTCTGAAGAAAATGCCAGAATTAACGAACAATACTTCAAAGCCGGAACAGTTAATCTTACGGAATTATTAGCTGCACGAGGAGGACTTCAACAAAGCCGGGATAATAAGACAGATGCCCTGAAAGATTACCAACTGGCTAAGAGTAAGTATTTGCAGGTAACAGGCCGTTAAGGTTTTACACGAAATCTGTTAAGGATCTACACGAAACACTTGTTGCGTACGAAACGGTACGCCTTCTTTGCTCATGCCTTCCGCCACAACAACAAAGGTTCCCGTAGTCTCTGCCGTTTTCAGCAACAGGGTTACTGATTCATTGGCATGCAAATCTACACGGGGATTCCAGTACAAGGTATGGCGCAGGTCCGGTAAGCGGCTTCCTTCAGGTACCACCCCAAAAGTCCGCGGATGTTGTACGCCCTGGAAATCCTGAATTCGCATAGATTCTTCCAGCTCAAGCTCGGGGAAGTCTCCCCGGTACGTTTTCAGGAAAATGATTCCGTTATAGTAAATCGGACCAAAAGCATATTTATCGGGATAAATGGTAATTTCTTTAACCAGACTGGGAGGGTAATTGTATATCTTGTTGTGGTTTGGAACCGGTATCCCATCCAGTAAAACCAGGGGAGGCGTAGGATCTTCCACTTCAAAAGCAACTCCGTGAGCATCCCGCAAACGTACTTGCAGTTTTCGTTCTCCTTTAACAGTACGGAAACGAACTTCCTGAATGAATTCTACCACAACTTCTGCCATCGTAGGGAAACGTGTATATTCGTCCAGCTTGTAAACTATTCCAGAGTTTTCAAAAAGAAGGTTGTTTTCATAGGGTATAACAGGAGATAACGTATCCATCCGGAAAGTCTGGTATACCTGTACAGCCAGACTTCTGTCCGTTAAAATACCTGCTTGTTTTTCATCCAGGCTCAAAGTGGGCAGTTCTTCTACAGTTGGATGCAGGTAAATGGAATCCAGCACAAGATGGTATTTTTTTTCGGTAAGCGAGGGCACATGGCTTACCAAAGTACCGTTGCCGTGCAGGTTGGAAGTAAAAAACCTGACCTTTCCGTTTTCTCTTATTTCTCCTGTGAAATATTGGATTTCACTGCCTGCAATAGATAAATACGTACCAAACCCTTCTACATAGGGTGTTGGTACGTTGTTTTCATCTACAATATGTCCGTGAATCACTTCACCTGTATAATCAACCCTGTGGAACTTAAAATCTGATGTTTGTTCATGCAAAGTGCTATCAACAACAGTTGTTATAGACGGGTTTTTATGGTAGTTCAGGCCGTCTGCGTGAAAAACCGAAACAGAAGCAGACACAAAATCCGGTAACAGATTTTTCAGAGTAAGCTTAACTTCCTGTTGCGTTTTAAACTGTTTTTTGTTTGTAGAAATCTGAAACAATTTACTTTCTTCATCCTGCATATCATATGATGCGGTAACTTCTTCCTGTTCCTTGCCAATGGCAGTCACATTATCTGAACGGATCGATGACAAAGGGTTGTAGATAGTAAGGTACTTTGAATAGTAATTCAATGCATTTTCGGAATACATATAGCGTGTATATCCCGTAAGCCTGTAAATACCGGTAGGCAATGTTGCGGGTAAGAGAACCATGCCGTTGCCACGGCCTTTTTTCAAAGCAATCTTGGATTGTACCAGGGAACTTGTGAGGTTTTGAATTTCCAGGTATGCAACTGCACTAACAGCAGAAGGTTTTCCTGTTGTCGCGTCGTAGCAAAAAGCTGAAACCCATAAAGGTTCTCCGGCAAGGTAGCATTCTTTATCCGTACTCAGGTAAAGGCGTTCATGTGGTATGTCCGTTTGTGCAACCAGTGAAGAACCCTGAAGAATAAATAAAATAGGTATAAGGATACGTTTCATATCAAGTACATTCAATACCGCGGCCATTCTGCAGGCCAGAAAGAGGGTATATTTATAGTTCCGCCCTTACTCCGGCAATCAATGCACCGTGTAAGGTTCCAGTAGCTGGCCTTGGCCAGGGGATCAACCAAATAAGGCGAGTATCCTTCTTGTTTCAGACGGGCCAGGCTTTGTGCACTTGCACTTAGCGGCATAAGGGTATCTTCCGGCAACCTTTCACGCGGGTACCCCGGAAGGCCCATACAGGAAATAAAGAGTCTTTTACTAACTGAATTGCATACAGAAACAAAGCCAATCGCCCGGACAGAAGGATCAGATACACAACGGATGTTGCCGCTTATTTCATTGGGTTGCGGAGAGAAAAGATCTCCAATGTCGTTCGAATTCTTTTTCATATTCTGCATATAAGCATAGGCGTCCCGGTCAAGTACCGTCTGAATTACTTCAATGGAATAGTGCTGCGTAATACGAATATCTCTGAAATTAATGGTGTGTAACACTAGGTCATTGATCCGGTCTTCGGAAAGGGATGATGTTTCTACAAGGAGAATCTCTGAAGATTCCCTGTTGTCCCAGCAACGGTACATCCAGGGCCTGAAGTCTTCTGTTTCCTTGACTATATTGTTATCCAGAAAAGCCAAAGACATAATTTGGGAAACATAATCCCATGATTCCCTGAACTTCCAGTTGTAATGTGTAGATTCTCCTGAAATATCATAGGTGTCAACATAGATTATTAATTTCTCCTGTAAGGTATCTATTTTGTAATGAAGTTCCATACTGCTGCTGTGCCTGGCTTTTCTAAAATCAGACTCATAGGTAGTTCCGTCTTGCAATTCAATAACAAGCTGGTATTCGCTCTGCAGATCGGGAGATTGATCAGAAAAATCAAAATGGTATTCTCCATAAGCTGAATGGGATTCAGAAGTATAGACAGTCCCATACCTATCCCTCACATACACCAGTGCGTTGCGTTCGTAGTGAATAGATCCGGGACTTGAACTTGTTGTGGGGAGGGCTGCGCTGCGGGTAATCTGGATGTCAAAGGGACCGGTGATGGAAATGTTTCCTTCAACTACCAGGATTCCTTCTTTGTTAAGCAATTCCCCGGGTTCATAGGGAACAATGCAGGATACAGCCAACAGTGCCGGAAAAACAATACCAAGTATTTTTAACAAGTATTTTTTGTACATAAAGATCAAAACTTAATATTGTAAGTAACATAAGGTATGGGACAACCAAAAATAGAGAGCATATATGATCTTACCGTATTGTTTTCTGTCTTGAAAAATACAGAATATGGATTTTTTCGCCCGGTAACATTATAAACTCCAATAGTGATAGAACTATGTGTAAGCAAAGTCAGTTTATGAGAGGGTTCAATGTTGAAAGCAATATCCAGACGGAAGTAATCAGGTATGCGGTGTGCATTTCGGTCACTATACAGCAGCCTCCATCCACCCGCATAATAATACGTTCCAACAGGCATGGTTATGGGCCTTCCCGTACTGTAATCCAGGTTCATGGACAAGCTGAAGCGGTGGGTAAATTTGAAATTTCCTACAAATTTCAGGTCGTGAGGCTTGTCATAAGGTGCAGGGTACCAGTTACCTCCGTTAACGGGGTCCTGTATGGAGGGATCGCTCTGACACAATTCTGTACGGGAATAAGTATAGGATAGCCATCCGTTAAGCCTGCCTGCAGAACGTTTGATCATCAGTTCTATACCATAGGCTCTTCCTTGTGTTTCAATTACATCTGTTTCTATATGATGGTTCATCAGCAACTTGGCAGAAGGAGCATAATCCAGGTAGCGGTCCATTTCTTTGTAATAACCTTCCAAAGATACTTCCACTGTATTGTTATATATGTTTTTATATAAGCCAAGTGCTGTTTGCCAGCCTTTTTGCGGACGGATATTGGCATCTGACAGTTTCCATATATCGGTAGGGGAGATTACGGTGGTATTGGATAACATATGAATGTTTTGCCTCATGCTGTTGAATCCGGCTTTGATTGAAAAATCTCCTGTAAAAGCATACCGGGCAGAAATCCTGAACTCCGGAGCATGGTAGGGAGCTACCATTTTTCCGCTTCCCAGAGAAAGGCTGTCTGTACGGGTTTCTTTTGATTTAGGGACATCCGGTGCATAGGTATAATAGTCCTTGGGACCTAATGCGGTATAAAAACCATAACGGATTCCTGCCTCAATAGAAAATTCAGGTGTTATTTCCCACGTATCTCCAAGATAAACAGCAGTCTCTACAGCACGCTCTCTTTGCAACATATCGGGAACAACCAATGACCTGTTATCCAGTGGCAGGAAAGAGCCGGGGTCAAGGAAATAGTACAAGGCATTAAGACCGTAGTTCAGCGTGTGACCTCCACCGGGTTTTGTGGTAAAATCTGCTTTCAGGCTGGTCTGTTGCAATGAAAAGGACATGTTGTATCCCATTCCAATGTTGGTGCTGTCCAGCGTATGGTAATTGTATTTGTCGTATGTACCGGAAAGTACCATATTTGTATGGTCGCGCAGTACACTGCGGTAGCGGACAGAGGTGTTAATATTCTGGTAACGGTAAGAAACTTGCGGGTCAAATGAAAAATTATCTCTTGAGAAATACCCATTTACAAACAACTGATTTTTGTTGTCAAATCTGTGTGAAACGCCCAGATTCAGATCGTAAAAATTAGCCGTGCCGTTGTTGTAGCCGCTTCCTTCCGGGATTAGCTTCATAAGCCAGTCCGAGTATGTTGTACGTCCTGCCAGTAAAACAGAAGTCCTGTCTTTTACAATGGGACCTTCCAGAGTAAATTTTGTTGTCAGCAAACCAATTCCGGCCGATCCGGTAAAATTGTTTTTATTCCCTTCTCTGGTATTTACTTCCAATACAGAAGAAATACGGCCTCCGTACCTTACAGGAATGGAACTCTTGTAAAGTTCCAGGTTGCTGATTACGTCGTTGTTAAACAAAGAGAAAAGACCAAAAAGATGCGACGAGTTGTAAATCGTTCCCTGATTGTAAAGCACCAGATTTTGATCCGTGGCACCACCCCTGACGTTAAAACCTCCGGATGCTTCGCCAACCGATTTCACTCCCGGAAGCGTCAGCACTGCCTTGATTACGTCAGCCTCGCCAAAAGCCATAGGTATGTGACGGATCCTGTCTGCCCGTACGCGTTCCAATCCCAGGCGTACGTTTCGGACGTTTTCCATTTTTTCTGCAGAGATGACAATACCTTGCAACGAGAAAACTTCTTCTTCTATGTTCAGATCCAGCGACCCTTCTGAAAAGACACGTACGTACCTATGGGAATCTTTGTAGCCAAATCCTCTGATATGTAGCGTATTGTATCCTCTGGGCAAGGTTAGCGAATAGAACCCATACGTATCTGACATGGTATAGTGTTTTTTGTCCTCTGTCATGACAGTCATTCCGGATACAGGTTCTCCGTTCACATGGTCCCGGATGTATCCGGTGATTCGAACAATACCTTCTGTCCCTGAGAGTTCCGGGTTTCCCAGTGTGTACAGGCGGTTCTCAGAGTCGGCCGTTATTTTTTCTTCCTGTACCATCAGCGACAATTCTTCTTCTTTGTGCCTGCCGTTTTCCAACGAATCCTTAAAAAAGGCCTGGTGTATTTCTTGTTGGAGGTTGCCTTTAAGTATGAGCCATTTGGTACCACCTATGTGGTAAAAAGAAAACCCGTTCTTATGTAATTCCTTTTCCAGAACATCAAGCGCCTTGTGTTTTTCTGCCTGCAGGTTTAGGAGCAACGTATCTGTTTGTGAAGGGGCAAAATAAAAGCGAACAGGCAGTTGTTTTTCCAATGTGTTAACAATAGAATCCAGGGTGGAAAAACGGAAATTGTACGTTTCCTGCGCAAAGACCTGATGGGGAATGAGCCATGTAATGATCAGCAAGAAAGAAATGGTTAAAGTGCTTTTCTTCAGTATCATGGCATAATGTTTTTTTCATAGAACGCTGCACACAATGCATAAGAAACCTCTTTTTCTTCTGCTGAAAACTTAAGTTTATTTTCTCTTATAAAATGGTTGATTACAGAGCGCTTGTTCCTAAAAATCTTTAAAAAAGAAGATTTCCCTTTAAGCGAATGGAAGACTCCATTCCACAGAAGGTAGTAGTAATTGCTTTCAGAAAAAACATGCGATGCCTTTGACTCACTTGCCGCTGTTGTGTTGTTCATTCTTTTTATAGTCTTTTTGAGAATGGATATATCCTTACCAGAATACAAAACACGGTAGTAACCTTCGTCAGGAGCCTGCGGCCAATTTTCTTTCTTGATTTGAATGAATTCTTTATCGCCCAGAGTAAATGATGTAACATGTTGTTTCAACAGGATAGAGCTTGTATAATATTGGGGCATTCTGATATAGAGCTCATCAAGATGGGCATTAAGATTCAACAGAACCCCGGTGTAGAATTTACCATTATACTCAACTGAACCTTCTGAATATTTCTCAGATTCTAAATAATATGTTCCTTCATACAGCTGCTTGTAGGCAGGAGGAATCTTTCCATTGTACAAGGGTGCATGGCCACCACTTTGTTCCAGGTAGTATTTTACTACAGGGATGCAATTTTGTGCACCTAACCCGGGTGCAGTTATAGCGGCAATTAAAAGAAGGATTGGGATTGTTCTGGAGGCGGTACGGATCATGCTAACTTTTATTATGAAGGACAAAAGTAGCCAAAAAGATTGTACATTTGCCATTTATATAGGATTTCTAATAATACAAACACATGAAAAGAATTGATTGTTTTCTCCCTGCTGCTTCCTATGAGCAAATTGCGGGAACTTTAGCTAATCTGGAGAATTTAGAATTGGTTAACAAAATCTACCTTCTTGTATCAGATGGTAAACACAACCTGGATAGTACGGGATATGAAATAATCCGGATTGATAACCTGAATTCTTCAGCCACCATTCAAAAAATTGCGGCCGTTGTTGCTACAGATTTTGCACTTATTTACACCAAATATACCCAGTTGGAACCGGGCTACCTGTCGTTGGAACGGTTTGTTCAGCTGGCAGACGATACACGGGCCGGCATGTTGTATTCAGATCACTTTCAGATTATTGAGGGGAAGCGCAGAAAAATGCCTTTGATTGAATGCCAGGAGGGAGCATTGCGGGATGATTTCAATTTTGGTTCGGTACTTTTCTACAATGCTTTGTACTTAAAGAAAGCCGTTTCCATGTCTTTTACGGAATATGCTTATGCAGGTTTGTATTCCCTGCGTCTGGCAGTAAGCCGCATCGCTCCGCTTGTACATATTAATGAGTACCTGTATACAGAAATAGAAACAGATACACGAAAATCCGGAGAAAAACTCTTTGATTACGTAGATCCCAAAAACAGAGAAGTTCAAATAGATATGGAAAAAGCTTGTACGGAACACCTGAAAGCCGTAGGAGCTTATCTGCCTCCTGTATTTACTCCTGTAAATCTGGATGAACGCAAGTTTGAATTTGAAGCTACCGTAATGATTCCTGTGTTTAACAGAGAACGTACCATTGAAGATGCGGTGAAATCTGCATTAAGTCAGAAGACCAGTTTTAAGTACAATGTTATTGTGGTCAACCACCATAGCACAGACAACACCGTATCCATTGTTGAAAAATATACAGGAGATTCTAAATTGATTTTTATAACTCCGCCAAGAAGAGATTTGTTTGTAGGCGGGTTGTGGAATACGGCCCTGCACCATCCCAAATGCGGGAAATTCCTTGTTCAGCTGGATAGCGACGACATGTATTCGGGGCCAGATTCACTGGAAACCATAGTCAAAGCTTTTTATGAGCAGCAATGTGCTATGGTTGTGGGAACATACCGTATGACAGATTTTGAATTGAATACTATCCCTCCGGGAGTTATTGATCACAGGGAATGGACCCCGGAAAACGGAAGAAACAATGCGTTGCGTATTAACGGGCTGGGAGCTCCGCGGGCGTTCTATACCCCCATTCTTCGTACCCTGTTGTTACCTAACACCAACTACGGGGAAGATTACGGGCTGGGCCTTCGTTTCTCCAGAAACTACCAGATTGGCCGCATTTATGATGTGGTGTACAATTGCCGCCGTTGGGAGGGCAACTCGGATGCAGCCCTGGAACCGGAAAAAAATAATGCTAATAACCTTTATAAAGACAGATTGCGTACATGGGAACTTCAGGCAAGAAAACAATTGAGGTAGGCATTCTTTCTGCCCCTTGCATAGCCTTTCAGTTGGAAGGGAATTTCGGTCCTTTTGCGGGAGCTTTTGAAGCTACAGTACAGAACGGGGTTGTATGTGTAACAGGAAAGGAAGGCAGCAGCCATCCCGGGCAGCAGGCAGTCAAAGCGGCCCGGTGCATTTTTGAACCCTCAGATGAGAATATGTCTTTTGTTCTGAAAGACGTTGTCATAGGTATTGAATTTCATTGGGAGCGAAAGGAAGACCAACGTTTTAAAGGAGCGTTGGTCTTTGTGCCGGAAGATGGTCAGGTACGAGCCGTCAATGTACTTTCTGTAGAAGATTACCTGGTAAGTGTTATAGCATCAGAAATGAGTGCAACCAGCATGCCTGAATACCTAAAGGCACATGCGGTAATATCGCGTAGCTGGGTTCTTTCTCAAATGAAAAAAAGAGAACGTGCGGGAGGATCCGCTCCTGCATTATGCAGGGAAACGGCTGCTCCGTCAGAAATACGTACAGACGCTGAATGGATCAAATGGTGGGACAGGGAAGACCATACGTTATTTGATGTATGTGCCGATGACCATTGTCAAAGGTACCAGGGGATCACACGGCCTTCGCAATCGTTGGATAATGTAAGCGGGGCCATTAAACAAACAGCCGGAGAGGTGCTTACTTCTGATGGAGAAATATGCGACGCCCGGTTTTCCAAATGCTGTGGCGGGATTATGGAACGTTTCTCTACTTGTTGGGAAGCGGTTGATCCTCCTTATTTGCAGGGGAAATACGACGGTGAGGATTTTCCTGCCGAGATTCCGCTTCCGGACCTTACAGACCACGCACAGGCAGAAGTATGGATAGAAAGTACACCTCCTGCTTTTTGTAATACAGATGATACTGCCGTTCTTTCTCAGGTGCTGAACGATTACGATCAGGAAACAAAAGCTTTTTACCGCTGGGAGGTTTCTTATACTTCGGAAGAATTGGGAGATCTGATAAAAAACAGGATTGGCGAAGATTTGGGGTGTATTGAAGATTTGATACCCTTGGAAAGAGGCAGTTCCGGTCGTATTTCCAAACTAAAGATTATTGGTTCCAAAAGAACGCTCACCATAGGAAAGGAGCTCTTGATAAGAAAAGCCCTTTCGCCTACCCATTTGTATTCCTCGGCCTTTGTCCCCGTAAAACGCTCGTACGGTTTTGTTCTGTACGGAGCAGGCTGGGGCCACGGAGTAGGGCTTTGCCAGATTGGAGGAGCCGTTATGGCCTCCCGGGGGTATTCCTATAAAGAAATTTTAGCACATTACTATCCCGGCTCGCGGATTGAAAAATTGTATTAATGAAAGAAATGCCTAAAACAAAAACCAGGAATGCCTGGTCGTGGATCCCAACGTTGTATTTTGCACAGGGGTTGCCTTATGTGGCCGTGATGACCATAGCCGTAATCATGTACAAACGGCTTGGCCTTTCCAACACAGAAATCGCCTTGTACACCAGCTGGCTTTACCTGCCCTGGGTCATCAAGCCTCTTTGGAGCCCTTTTGTGGACCTGATTAAAACAAAAAGATTGTGGATAATTCTCATGCAAAGCTTTATAGCTGTGGGCTTTGCGGGAGTTGCTTTTTTTCTGCCCACTACTTTCTTTGTAAAAACCACCTTGGCTTTTTTCTGGCTTATTGCTTTCAGTTCTGCTACTCACGACATTGCTGCTGACGGCTTTTATATGCTGGGGCTTTCGCAAGGTGAACAATCTTTTTTTGTAGGTATCCGCAATACTTTTTACCGTTTTGCCACCATTTTTGGGCAAGGGGTACTTGTTATGCTGGCCGGTTTGCTGGAAGAAGGAAAGATTTTACCGCGAGTAGGCGGAAACATTCCGCTGGCCTGGAGCTTGACCTTTTATTTGCTGGCTGCCATTTTTCTTATTTTAACCCTCTACCATAGAGCTATACTTCCCAGGCCTGCTGCCGACGTGTCCAGAGACAACATTACCCCGTTGGGTCTTCTGAAAGACTTTTTTCTTACGTTTGGTTCGTTTTTCAAAAAGAACGACCTGGGGCTTGCTTTATTATTTATTCTTACCTACCGTTTGGGTGAATCACAACTTGTAAAAATTGCCACTCCTTTTTTACTGGATACTTCAGAAGCAGGAGGGTTGGGACTGCCAACGGCTACCGTGGGCATGGTATACGGAACCATTGGGGTGGTTGCTTTGCTCTTGGGTGGTGTGGTAGGCGGCATTGCCGTATCCCGGGGTGGACTGAAAAAATGGATTATTCCCATGGCTTTGGCCATCAATTTGCCTGACCTGTTGTACGTCTATATGGCTTCTACCATGCCGGACAACCTGTATGTGATTATCGCCTCTGTTGCCATGGAACAACTGGGTTATGGATTTGGGTTTACTGCGTTTATGTTGTACTTAATATATGTAGCCGACGGTCCGCACAAAACATCTCATTATGCTATCGGGACCGGATTTATGGCACTGGGGATGATGTTGCCGGGTATGGCGGCTGGAGCCATTCAGGAAGCTATGGGCTACGAACTTTTCTTCCGGTTTGTTTGTTTGTGCACATTACCCGGTATAGTAGCTTCTATCTTGATAAGCAAAAGGTTACCGGCAGATTATGGAAAGAAAATCTAATATGAATTGATATGAAATACACACACAATTTCCTGCTTTTATTTGTTTCACTTTTTCTTGTATTATCCTGTCAGTCACAAGACCGTATTGTGAAAACAGGTATTGATGTCCTTCAGGAATCAGGGTTTGCCCTGTTGGAAGGAAAACGCGTAGGACTCATTACCAACCCTACCGGCGTGGACAGAAACCTGCGTTCTACCATAGATATTTTATTTGAAGCACCTAACGTAGAATTGGTAGCCTTGTACGGTCCGGAACACGGGGTACGCGGAGAAGTACATGCCGGAGACAGGATTGTATCGCAAACCGATCCCATTACGGGGCTACCGGAATATTCGTTGTACGGAAGTACCAGAAGACCTACGGAAGACATGTTAGAGGGGCTGGATGTATTGGTTTACGATATTCAGGACATTGGTTCCCGATCTTTTACCTACATCTCTACCATGGGACTGGCCATGGAAGCTTGTGCTGAACTGGATATAGAATTTGTGGTTTTGGACAGACCCAATCCCATTGGAGGTCTTAAAGTGGAAGGATGTTATGTGGAAGACGGCTGTTTTACGTTTGTGAGTCAGTACAGGATTCCTTATGTGTACGGCCTCACTTGTGGCGAACTGGCTTTGCTTCTTAACGGGGAACGTATGCTGGGCTCGGGTGCACGCCCCGGTGAAAGTGCCCGGTGCAACCTTACGGTAGTTCCCATGGAAGGGTGGAAAAGAGATATGTTTTACGACCAAACAGGATTGCAATGGATTGCTTCTTCACCTCATATTCCGCAGGCCATAACGTCATTTTTCTACCCCCTGAGCGGCATTGCCGGTGATCTGGCAGGCATATCCATAGGGGTTGGGTACACGTTGCCTTTCCAATTGTTTGCTCCCGTGGAAGAGAACATGGATCCGGAACAACTGGCAGCCAATTTAAACGCTCTGGACTTACCGGGGCTCTATTTCAGACCCATTTATTTCAGGCCTTTTTACAGCAGGGGGCAGGGGACCACACTGGGAGGAGTACAGGTACACCTGACAGACCCGGCCGCTGCACCACTGACCGATGTGAATTTTTACGTAATGCAGGAAATGCATAAATTGAACCCCGAGATGGTATTCAACCTCAACAGGATCACAAAAGTGACCGGCAGTCCTTTTATAACTGAAAAATTCTCGGAAAGGTATATGTTTGAAGACATCAAAGAGTATTGGTACAAAGATGCAGAAGCTTTCCGTGAGCTTTCCGCGCGTTACTACCTTTACTAAAAGCACATCCCATGAAGCGGTTTTACTTTTTAACGGTATTGTTGCTGTTGGTTGTATCGTGTGAGCGTGAAAAGGTAAAACCGGACCAAAATCCAGATACAGACCCCGACGTACCTGAAGTTTTTGTTCCGGAAAAGCGCATTGAAGGACGTGTGGCGTTATCTTATGTAACGTATTACAGTCAGGGAATTCCCGACCCCACATTACTCACGCACATTTGTTATGCTTTTGCCGAGTTGTATGTTGTAGGCGGTCAGTACAGGAAATTTGCTTTACAAGGTGATCCATCACGTTTTGCTGCTGTGGCAGATTTGAAAAAAAACCATCCGCACCTGAAAATACTTTTAGCGTTTACCCATACGGTTGATAATAAGGACAACGCACAAGGTGGTGGATTTTCCGCTATGAGCAGTACAGAAGAAGGCCGGCAGGCTTTTGCCCGGGATTGCCTGGAGTTTTTACAACAGTGGGGGATTGACGGAGTAGATATTGGCTGGGAATTTCCCGGTCTTTCCTGGAGCGGCCATGCTTCCAATCCCGCTGCAGATACGCAAAACCATGTGTTGTTGCTGAAAGAGTTGCGCCGGACGTTGGGATCTGATTATTTGATAACATTTCCCGGATACATATCAGATGCTAAAACAATAGCAGAAGGAACCCGTTATATTGATTTGAAGGCCGTAGAACCTTATGTAGATTTTGTGAACGTGATGACCTACGATATGGACCAGGCACCGCATCATCATTCGGCTTTGGAAGATTCCCGGGCCTATTGGGATTGCGTTAAAATGCTGGCGTCGTATAAAGCGGCAGGGTTTCCGCCGGAGAAGATGGTCCTGGGGATTCCTTTTTACGGAAGGATTTCCTTTTCCCAAAGTCCCACAGCTATTACTTACCGGCAGATTAAAAACCTGGATCCGGCAGTATATACTATCGGGAACTGGGATCCCACAGCTTCCGTACCGTACGTTACAAGAAAAGCCACGGGTGCTTTTTATTGCGGCTATGACAATCCGGCAAGTATAGCCATCAAGGGAGCGTGGCTTCTAGCCCATGGCATGAAAGGCATGATGTGCTGGATGTACCATGGCGATGATGATAACGGAACCCTTAGGAAAGCTATGTGGAATGCTGTGATGAAACCCTTATGATTCCCTGCCTGTATCCATTTTTTTTGCTAATTTTACAACCTCATGAAGCAACTTCAAACTCTTTTTAAAAGCTACACAGGTACCTCGGCTCACACGATTACCGAGTTGCCGTCTTCCGGAAGTAACAGACGGTATTTCAGGATGGAGGGTAACAAAAGAACGGTTATTGGGACGCTGGGCTCCTGTAAAGAAGAAAACCAGGCTTTTATTGCTATTGCAATGCATTTCCGGAAGCAAGGCCTTTCGGTCCCGGAAGTTTTCTGCCATAACAAAGATTTTTCGTGTTACCTGCAACAGGATTTGGGAGATGTTACGTTATACAATGCAGTAGAAACAGGGAGGTCAAAAGGTTCTTACGATGTAAAAGAGAAAGCCTTATTGCATAAAGCCATGGAAGCCTTACCGGCGTTGCAATTTAAAGGAGCAGACAAACTGGATTTTTCCGTGTGTTACCCACAGCCGGATTTTGATGCCAGAATGGTTTCTTTTGATCTGAATTACTTCAAGTATTGTTTTTTGAAAGCCACGGGGTTGGAATTTAGTGAAATACAACTTGAAAACGATTTCCAAAAACTTTCCGAAATTTTGTTGCACAATGCATCCGAGACTTTTCTTTACCGGGATTTTCAGGCAAGAAATGTGATGCTTGTAAACGGAGAACCTTACTTTATTGATTTTCAGGGAGGGCGCAAAGGCCCCGTATATTACGACGTAGCGTCGTTTGTGTGGCAGGCTCGGGCCAATTACTCGGAAGAACTCAAAGAGGAATTGATCCAAACCTACCTGGGTGCATTGAAACAGTTTATCCCTGTTGATGAAAATCAATTTCACCGGCAATTGCGGCACTTTGTTTTATTCCGAACACTTCAGGTTCTTGGTGCCTATGGGTTCCGGGGGTATTTTGAAAAGAAACCGCATTTTCTACGAAGTGTACCCTTTGCCATAGACAACCTGCGTAAGTTGTTGAAAGAGCCTTTTCGAGAGTACCCCTACTTGTCTTCCTTGTTACTGGAGCTGACAACTATGCGCCAGTATGCCGAGATGGATAAAGAAAGAAAACTGCAGGTTACTGTGTGTAGTTTTGCCTACAAAAAAGGAATTCCAAACGATTTGAGCGGGAACGGGGGAGGGTATATCTTTGATTGCCGGGGATTGGAAAATCCGGGTAAATACGATCACTACAAACATTTCACCGGTGAAGATCCGCAGGTGGTTCGTTTTTTGGAAGAAGATGGTGGTGTTGAAATTTTTTTAGATCATGCGTATGCGCTTATGGACAAGCACATACAAAGATACATTGAACGTAAATTTACCCATTTGATGTGTTGTTTCGGGTGTACAGGAGGCCAACACCGTTCCGTTTACTGTGCCCGGCACATGGCTGAGTATATATCTAAAAAATACGATATCAACGTGCATTTATACCATCGTGAATTAGAAATAGAAGCAGACTTCTAAATACCAATACAGCATGCAGGCAATGATACTGGCAGCCGGCCTGGGTACCCGCTTAAAACCCGTTACAGATTCAATCCCAAAAGCGTTGGTTCGTGTCAACCTGAAGGAGGGAGGAGACCAACCCCTGCTGGAAGGCTTGCTGGACAAAATGATAGCTCAGGGATTTACCAGTATTGTTATTAATATTCACCACCTGGGTGGCCAGATTCGCTCTTTTGTCAGTGAGTATCTGGAACGGAAGAACCTTCCTGCCAAAATCTGTTTTTCAGATGAAAGTGACTTGTTGCTGGGGACAGGTGGAGCCATAAAGCATGCCTGTCCTTTTTTTATTCCGGATTTTCCGCTGCTTGTCCATAACGTTGATATTTTATCTGACTTGAATTTGCGTGCCTTTGTAGCGGGGCACAATCCCGAGACATTGGCCACCTTGCTGGTAAGCGAAAGGGTTACAGACCGCCAGCTTATTTTTGACAAGGAGTGGCAGTTAATCGGTTGGACCAACATAAAAACCAAGCAGTACCGATGGGTTAAAGAAAAAGAACCGTGTAACCCGGATGGTTGTATTTTGAGGGCTTTTTCCGGTATTTACATCCTTTCTCCGGAAGCTATGCCCCTTTTTGAACAGCAGCCCGATGTTTTTTCCATCATTGATTTTTTTCTGGAAACAGCTGCTAATTATACAATTAAAGGAGTTGAAATACCCGGTATTCAAGTGCTCGACATAGGAAAACCTGAAACATTGAAAAATACGTTGTTATGAAATACGATTTTGATACCATTATTGACAGGCGTGGAACAGATGCCGTTAAACTAAGACGATTAAAAACTCTTTTTGGCAGGGAAGACCTGATACCGCTTTGGGTGGCAGACATGGATTTTGCAACCCCACCGTTTATAAGGGAAGCGCTGGAAGACAGATTGAAACACCCTATTTATGGCTATACTGTGCTTCCTGAAGATTATTGGCAAGTCATAATAGAGTGGCAACACTATATGCATGGATGGGAAATACGGGAAGAGTGGCTTACTTTTATTGCCGGAATTGTCAAAGGCATTGGATTGGCTCTGCTTCATTTCACGGGCAAAGGTGATTCTGTAATTATCCAGCCACCTGTTTACCATCCGTTTAAACAAGTAATTGAAAACAACGGAAGGGTAGTGATCAACAACCCGCTCCTGTGGGATGGTTCCCGTTACCATATGGATTTTGACCACCTGGAAGACATCCTAAAACGCCGCAGGTGTCCCTTGCTCATTTTGGCAAATCCGCACAATCCCGGAGGCTATATGTGGGATAGAGAAACGCTGGCTACCTTGGCTGAAATATGCCATAAATACAACGTTACGGTTATTTCTGATGAAATCCATGCAGATATGCCTCTCTACGGAAACAAACACATTCCTTTCACCACGGTATCACCGGAGGCAGCCCAGATAGGAGTTGTGTTCAATGCTCCTTCAAAGACATTCAATATTGCAGGACTTGTCAGCTCATACGCCATAGTTCCTAACCAACAGCTAAGAAAAGGGTTTTATGATTTTTTAAGTGCCAGTGACCTGAACGATTCAACTTTTGTTGCCACAATAGCAACCCGCGCTGCTTATACTCAAGGAAAGGAATGGCATAAACAAATGCTTACCTACGTTCAGAACAACATTGATTATGTTGTGGAGGAATTGCCGCGTTATATTCCATTAATCCATGCTTCGCGCCCCGATGCTTCCTTCCTCGTATGGTTGGATGCCAGGGATTTACAGAAAGTTGGCATAGACTGTATTCCTAAATTTTTTATTGATGCAGGTCTGGCTTTGAATGACGGAGCTATGTTTGGTCCCGGCGGGGAAGGGTTTATGCGTCTGAATGCCGGTTGTCCGCGTGCTGTATTGGAAAAAGCACTGGAGCAGTTGTACAGGCACTACAGACACGTTACTACTTGACAAAACGGGCAAGGTTTATGCGCTCCCACAGAAAACGCGGAATCAAATGCCATACACCAATTACCAGGCGGTAACGCCAGTCAATGACAATTTTCCTTTTCTTTTTCAGTAACCCGTTAACAATTTTACGGGCTACATAAGAAACTTCCATTTGCATGGGGTATGCATAGCGGACAAATTCCGTTTTAACAAAGCCGGGCAGAATATCGGTAACGGAAATATTATATTTCATATTATTTGACAACTGCGTCAATGAAGACAGGTAGGACATTTGAAACCGCTTAGTAGCTGAATACGAGGCGTTCAAGCCAATACCTCTGCATCCCGCTACGGAAGAAATAGCCGCAATATGCCCGTACTGCTGTTGGCGGAAAAAGTTGAAGGCATAATTGATTGTGGTTACAAAACCTGTTACGTTTGTATCTATTGTATCCAGTTCAATGTCCAAATTCAAAGATGTGTTTAATCTGCCATAGCCGGAAGAGTACAGGTATAAATCCATACCGCCAAGTGCATCAATCAATTTTTCCAGCAATTCCGGTGCGTCCTTTTTTGTAACGTCAATGACTTCAAATACTACCAATTCGGGAGCTTTTGCCTTTATTTCCTCTAACAATTCCCTGCGTCTTCCGGCAACTCCCACTTTCCACCCCTTTTGCAGGAGGATTAAGGCAATCTCTCTCCCCATACCGGACGTTGCTCCCATGATGACAGCACGTTTCTGTTCTGCTTTCATTCAATAATCTTTTTTTTTCTTAATAAGCCGTATCCAATACGTTTATTATTTCTTCTTTCTTTTATTTCTTCCAGGGTCTCAAGATCCCCACGAACGGGCATCTCGTTTCCGGCAGCACTCTCCAGGAATTTCCATGCATAGGCAGAAGCAATGGCCGCGTCTTCTACTTTGGGAAGGGATGGATCACGTCGCCCTTCTGTTAGCGAACGGGCAAACAGGTGGAGCAAAATATCCAGGTTTTTATCTCCAAATGGTTTTTTTACCACCTGAGTTTTAGAAACTCCGTGCAACTCTACGGTTGCCGTAATGTAGTTGTGGCTCATTCTGGCAATCCCCTTTGTGCCAATAAGATCTACATATCCATTATGCGTCAGATCTTTGGCAAGCTGCCCGTAAACGTGTCCCTGAGTTACGTCAAATACAATCCCGTTTTCAAAAGTACCGTGTACTTGCAACCACCAGGGTTCTTGGTAATTCCACATCTTGATGCCCTGTGCATTCCAGGTTTTAAATTCACTTTGGGCATACCAGCGGGCAATGTCTACGTAATGCAGGCCGCAATCATGAAATAAAGGACCTTCAGCCCAATGTCCTTCACCCGGGGCCAGTCCGGGAGTCATATGACACACCCTTATGATGGCAAGGTCTCCAATCTGTCCTGAATCAATAAATTCTTTAATGACTTTATGGTACCACGCATTTCTCAGTGGCAGGTTAACAGTAACCAGAATTTCACTGTTCTTTACCATTTCCAGCACTGCATTTTCTTCTTCAATACTTGCTCCTATAGGTTTTTCTGTAATCACATGCTTTGCGTATTCCACAGCTTTGAAAAGATGGTCTTTCCGTGCATCTGCCAGGGTAGACAAGATAACTACATCAATATCCTGTGAGCCGAAGATATCCATTTCATTCTCTGTCAGGAGTGTTCCTGCAGGTGCCTGGCGGGATGCTATTTGCAAAGCCTCCGGATCTATATCACAAATAGCACGGATTTCCCAAAGCGGGCTTTTCATGATTTCCTTCAGGTATATTTCCCCCATGCGTCCGAAACCAACAATACCGGCTTTGATCTTTGGATACTCTTTCATACAACAATGATAAATACTATGAATCTACAAATATACGCATCTTTTCTGTGCAAATCTTGCTATTTTTGCGAACAAAATACATTCAATTATGGTCAAACGCATCTTGCTTCTTATTTTTCTGTGGACATGTTTTACACCCACATCGGCAACTCCTCGTGTGGAAGACAAAGCCGGTAATTCCCGGGAAAAAGATTCTCTGTCTTTTGTAAATGCACAATGGATTACAACCTCATATCATAAAGGAGGTATTAAGCTTAGGCAAGCAGCATTTAGCGACAGCTCCCTGTTTAACTCAAATCAGTTTATTTCGGTACTGGAGATCAGTTCTTCTTTCCGTTTTGACATAGTTGCAGATACTGTACTGGTTCATACAAGCGATTTTGTTGACTATGCGGGAGCATTGGCCGGAATAAACGGATCTTTTTTCGTGTGGTTTGCTCCTTGGAAATCAGATAATTACCTTAGAATAGACGGAAAAGAACTAGCACCAAACCAGACCACAAAAGAAGGGTTGCGGTCCTTCAGGCAATCCGGCTGCCTAGGTGTCTCCCCCAAAGGGAGGTTGTTGATTTTTAAAGTACCGGACCACGTGCTGCCTACACAGGACAACGACCTGTGGGAAAAGAATACAGCATCGGAAGACCTGTTATCA
The DNA here is from genome assembly GCA_002427525.1 of Bacteroidales bacterium UBA5433. GTDB lineage: Bacteria > Bacteroidota > Bacteroidia > Bacteroidales > UBA932 > DMER64. The sequence goes on from DIRP01000002.1 coordinate 77,065, forward strand.
AGCGGACCTGTACTCAGAATGAAAGGGAAAGACGAGCCGGTTCTTCACCATTCTTTCAACACCACACGGCATCCCAGATCAGCTGTAGGTATAAGGAAAGGTGGCAAAGTGCTGCTGGTTGTGGCAGACGGGAGACACAAAGAAGCAGCCGGAGTGAGCATGGCAGAATTGCAACATATCATGCGCTGGCTTAAAGCATGGGATGCCATAAACCTGGACGGTGGCGGTTCCTCTACGCTTTGTGTTCGCAAAACAACACGTGATTCTGTAGAAATAGTCAACCACCCGTCAGACAACAAATTGTTTGACACAAAAGGTGAAAGACGGGTTGCCAATGCTCTTGTGGTAAAATAGATTTTTTACACACCTGTTAATCCGTTTGTCCTTTTGTCTACGAGTTTTACCGCTTTTCGTGCTTTTTCATTGTATACTTCTGCTTTCAGGACTGCGTCAGACACAATTTCAACTTCCGGTGCAACACGCACTTTGGCACGGAACTTATCTTTTACTGCTTTAGTGATATCTTCGGGCAAATCGTTGGTATTTGTAAGCGATACCCGCACCAGAATATCGTCTGTTCCCAGTATGTTGTTGAGCAAAACAACCTGGTAGCAACTTACAAAAGGAATATCTTCCAACACATCAAATAGAGAAGGCGGATACAAAGTTGTTCCTTTGAATTTAATCATTTGATTTTTTCTTCCCAACAGAGGACTTATTCTCATGGTTTTTCTTCCGCATGCACAAGGTTCGTAATGGAAACGTACCAGATCGCCTGTACGGAAACGCAACAAAGGCATACCTTCAAGTCCAATATTGGTAACAACCAGTTCACCAACTTCACCTTCAGGTACTACACGGTCGTTGTCGTCAACCAATTCGCAAATGACCAGTTCCGGCAAGTGGTGGCCTCCTTTGCCGTACGGGCATTCACAAAATGTAGCACCTAGTTCAGTTGAAGCATATGTAGAAATTAATTCAATATCCCATGCCTCCCGGATGTGTTTTCCCAGAATGTTCAAAGAAAAATCCTGATTTCGCAGGTTCTCTCCAATACAAACTGCTTTTTTAACACTGGAATTCTGATAATCAATGTCATGCTCCTGTGCATATTCTACCAATTTTAATATGAACGAAGGAACACATATGATGGTATCCGGTTTCATTCTTTGAATGGTGTCCCACTGCAATTCGGGTATCCCGTTACCAACACGGATAATACCGGCTCCCAGTTTTCGAATACCTAAAAAATAGGCAAGACCTGCCACAAACCGCTTATCCATGGTGGTCATCAACTGAACCAGGTCTCCCGGTTTTGTTCCTGCACAGGCAAAAGATTCTTTTTCATTGTATGCCAATCTGTCCAGGTCCTTATCAGTTAGGGCATACGTGGCCGGGTCACTCAGGGTTCCCGAGGTTGTTACGTAGTCAACCAGCTGACTCTTAGGAACACATAAAAAATCTTCGTTGTATTGCTGCAGGTCGCTTTTCTTTGTAAAGGGGATATACTGTAAGTCTTCAAGGGTACGGATCTTTCTTATATCAACCCCTTCCTTGTTAAACATATTTTTATAAAAGGGTGACCTGTCGTTCAGATAGGAAATCTCTTTGCGCAGGAGGCTTTCCTGAAACTGTTTGATTTCTTTTGTAGAAGTATATTTGATATCCATAACAAGCAAATATTAATTAAAATCGTTATTTTTCATCCATTGCAGAAAATCTGCCATCCAGTTCGCTGCTGTTTTATTTTTCCCGTTTGGCTCGTAACCAAAACCGTGTCCCCCAGCTTCAAACACATGAAATGTATGGGGAATTCCTTTTTCCAGGAGTGCTTCATTATACCGGTAGCTGTTTTCCGGGTTTACAACCGGATCGTCCTGACATGCCATAAGGAATACCGGTGGCATGTCGTCCCGTACATTTTTTTCTAACGACATATACTGCCTTAGCGAGAGAGGCAGGTCCGATGGCAGCAAATTGTTCCTGGATTTTTTGTGTACAATTTCGTCCATCATGCTAATGACCGGATAAATCATACCTACAAAGGCAGGTTTCAGCGACATAGAAGGAACAAGTCCGTACTTTACCAGATGGTTGTCATCAAAGTACGTTCCCATCCAGCCTGCCAGATGTCCTCCGGCTGAAAATCCAAGTACACCAATTTTATGGGGATCAACTCCGTACTCTTCTGCATGTTCCTGAATCCACATGACGGCCCGCTGGATATCTTCCATCATAACCGGGTAGGAGTGTCCGTACATTCTGGTGCTGTACCTCAGCACAAAAGAGTTGTAGCCGTTTTGTGAAAGAAAACGCGCCACCGCGTGCCCTTCCTGACGGATACCCAGATGACGGTAACTGCCTCCCGGAAGTATAATAATACTTACCCCAGAATTGTCTTTCCCCGCCTGGTAATGCCACATACGCACCCGGCTTACGGGTCGGATGCCTTTCCAGGGGCGGATGATTTGTTGGGCAAAGGCATTTATTGAAAAAAGGATGAGGAACAGAAATAGCAGTAAGTGTTTACTCTTCATGAAAAATGAGTTCTTTTATCTGAGTGTCTGTTAATTTTTCATACACAGGGTTGAGCAGTTCTCCGTCTTTATTTTCAAAAGTAACACGAAAATACTCTTCCTGAAAAAAAGAAAGACGCGAGTGTGTGTCGGGGTTGCATTCAATATAAATTACCTTATCGGGGTCCAGGTCTTTGGCTTCACAGATTTGTTTTAACAAAAGCCCCCCGGCATACGTTACGGAAGACCCGGGATTGTGGTTGTACAATTCTGTAGCTACCACAACAGGAGTGCCCTTGTGGTCCAGAATCTTCAAGCCACACTTTGAGGGGACATCCCATTTCCCTTTAAACTCAAATACTTCGTCAAAATGTTTGTGTTGAACTTCCATCTTATCAATTACTTCCTATGGTACGTATAACATCTTTACCAAAAGACTTGTTCATGAGTTTACGATTACGGGGTTTCCATGTTCCGTCTTCCATTTCACGTTTCATGACCCTTGTAAACAGTTTGGTCATTTTTAGTTCCTGTGATTCGTCTTTATAGAAGGAACTCCAGGCATATTCATACAATTCCTGCAATTTTTCTGCTGTGACTTGTGCAGGTTTGTACACAACCTGTCCGGCGTTGTAGTGATCCCAATCGTAGTCCGTAATACGCCCTTTTCTCATAAGGTCATCGAAAGCTTTTGTATGCGGGAAAGGGGTGAGAATCGTAAATTCTGCCAGGTCCAGGTCAATTTCCAGCAGAAAATCAATCAGGCGGCGCATGTCATCTTCCGATTGGTTATCAAGCCCCAGAAGGATTGTTCCTTCTACGCCAATTCCATAGTCGTGGTACCTTTTAATCCTTTCTTTGATATAATCCGAGGTGTCAAAAACGGCTTGATACACATACCAGGCACCGGCTTGTGCAGCCAGGTCCAGGATTTTGGGGTCGTCTTCAATAGTATGGCTGACCCACTTCTTTTTCAATGGTATAATTTCTTTGAAAAGCTGTATTTCCCATTCCTTGTCCTGCGCCAGTGAATTGTCAACAATAAACAGCCGGTTGTTATCGATACCTGCCATTTCTTCAATGACTTTATCGTAAGGACGGGGTCTGAAAGACCGGCCTCCCAGGTAAGAAACAGCACACGGATAGCAGTTAAAACGGCAACCGCGTGAAGCGTGGAACAAATCTACCATCTGCACACCTTTGTGGTTGTACAATTCCCTTTTGTACAAATCCCTTCTGGCAGGACCCACTATTCCAATGGGCGGATGTTGGCCCATATAGTTATATACTTTTTTCAATTTTCCGTTCTCCCAATCGGCAATAACCTCTTCCATACGTCCTTCCGCCTCTCCAAGGAAGATGGCATCTGCATGCTCCAGTGTTTCTTCTGCATGAAGCATGGTAGAAATGCCTCCAAAAATAACATGGATGCCCTTTTTACGGTATGCTGCAGCAATAGACCATCCTCGTTTTACTTGTGTTGACAGCATCATGGATATGGCCACCAAATCGCATTCTTCTTCAAAATCAATAAGCTCCACATTCTCATCTGTAAAGGACACGTCTACATGTTCAGGCAGTGCCGCTGCAAATACAACCGGACCGTGGGGAGGCAGGTTGAAAGTCGTTTGTCCTTTAAGTTTTTCCCACCGGGGGTATATGAGTTTCAGCTTGATTCTTTTTGCCATATGTTTTTTTGTTTTATACGTTTTTAATGTCTTTTGTTAATGCAGATATACCCAGTATATCACCGCATGTAAGAATAGATCCTATAATAACTCCCATAATGCCGTGCGCATTGATATTTTGCCCGGCCAGAAATAGATTGGGTACTTTTGTACGGTGCGGTATAAAGGTCTGTGAAAAGGCGTTTTTATCCCTTAGGATGCCATACATAGAACCCTCCAGGGTGCCGGTATAGTCGCTGTATGTTAACGGAGTAGAGGTCCAAAAATCCTCAATATGGGAAACAGTTCCCGGAAACTGCCTCTCCAGGTTCATAAGCATTTCATACGCTTTTTTGGCCTTAAAATCTTCGTATCCGGCACCACGATTGCCTCTGGGTAATTTTTTCCATTGTTCTACTGTTTTCCAATCCATACTTTCAAACAATACGGCACTTCGCACGTATTTCTGATCCGGTTCATCACACATATGCATATAGAAGAAATGGCCGTCCCATACAGAATCTCCCGGGTAATGGTAATAATTGTAATTGAGGTAGGGAATGGAATCTTGTTTAAATTTTATGTATACGGTAAAATTGGACAGCGTTTGTTCAATATTGTATATCCTGCGTTTGTATGCTTTCCGGATAAGTGGTGTATCAACCATGTCCATCAACAGGGCCGGATGTATATCAGAGATTACCTTGGAAGCTTCAATAAAGCGGTTGTTCAGCAAGGTTACCCCTGTAGCTTCTTTGTTGTTGAAACGAACTTTGGTTACTGGAGATCCGGTTATGATTTCTCCACCAAATTTCCGGATGGATTCACAAAGCAATTGGACAATGATGTCGCTGCCCCCAACAAAACGGAAAGCACTCTTGTTGTAAAAATCTGTAATAAGTGCATGGTAGTACAGAGGCGTCTTTTCAGCAACGCCACCGTAAAGAGGCATGATACCTGCCAGTACATTTTGCAGTTTTTTATCAGAAGTCAGGGAACGTACGTACTCGGCAACCCCAATCTGCATATTCGAACTGTCCATCCAGTACGGGTTGTCCATATTTCTGAAAGAGTACATGGGGGAGCGTTCTGCAATGGCTTCCATCCGCTGTATGTACAGAGCAATGGAATTTTTTTCTTTTGGAAAATGCCTGGCCAGCGTTTCTGTAAAGGTTTTCTTACCATTGGCATAAGCATACCTGTTTCCCTGAAAAGAAACCACATCGTAGCCGCTTGTATCCAGCCGGCTTAATGCTACTTTGCTTGATAAAGATAGGTAATCAAAAAAGCGACGCAACGGCTGGCCCTCATCCATACTTCCAATGTAGTGCATACCTGTTTCAAACTTCACGCCTTTTCGTATAAAATTTTGCAGGCACCCGCCCGGGATGTTGTTTTTTTCAACCAGGGCAACTTTCAGACCGTTTTTAGACAAAATATAACCGCAGACCAGTCCTCCCAGTCCGCTGCCAATAATCACAACATCGTATTTACTGCTCATGGGTTTCAGGTTCATCAATATAGGTTAAATTCACCGGAACTGAAGCGCAGTAAGCCGCCAGTTCTCTTTTATCCTTGTCTGCAAGATACGCTTTTATCTTTAAATTTTTACGTACCAGAGCGGCTGTGAGTGCATATTCTCCAAAGTTTCTGTCTTCAAGAACGTGCGTTCCCCGGTAAGGTAATGTTTCTATTTGCTTGATAAAATTGTTGTTATCCTGCATGGAACGCCTTACAGATTTGTAGACGTCTTTACCTTTGTACATGTAATTGTGCAGTACTTGTGAGGCATAATAATGTGCATCTTCAATTTCTGCTCCAAGACGTTCGTATTCCTTTACAAACAACTGTCTGATTGCTTTGGTGCGTTCCTGATATGATGTTCCATACGTAGTGTCATCTGCTTTAATCCGGGGCAGAATTTTTACTGTCATAATCCCTTTGCGTAACAGCATGTTTTCCTTGGGCAGTACATATCCAAATCCATGCAGAAGAACGGGTGTGATATCAAGGTTCAGCTCAGCAGCCAGGTGGAACGCTCCTTTGTGAAAACGAAGGATGTTGCTATCGGGGGAGCGTGTTCCTTCCGGAAAGACCATTACGGAATACCCGTTAGCAATCCTGTCTTGTATTTTCTCTTTATGGGTATGTATAAATTTAATGGGCAGAAAATCTGCAAAACGCAGGATAATCCTATAAAACGGAGAATTCCACTCCCGTTGGTTTGTCATAATAACAATTTTGGGATGGAGCATGATAATGGCCATCAGGTCCAGGTAAGACTGGTGGTTTGCAACAATGACGGAAGGCTTTTCGAAACCATCCGGGTTCAAATTAAGCAACTGCATGGTTGTTCCCGGTACATGGTATATAGCTAAGCGGCATACAGCCTGCAGGGTTTTATGGAAACGCAACTTGTTCTTTTCGCTTCTTCTGCCAAGAACCAGCAAGACCACACCGGCAAGTGTCAGGAAAACCACGCCAATCAAAAAGGCTGTAAAGCCATATATTGTATAAGCCATATTTTTTATAGTCAGTGGGGCTTTGCGGCGTTTTCCCCGTTTGCTGACCAATTTTCTGAACAAATAGGGTGGCACAATGTAAGCAGTCACAACAACTGATACCATACCTGCAATGGTGATTTCTGCCAGGGAGCGCATGGCCGGGTGTTTGGCCAGGATCAAAGAACCTATTCCGGTAAGCATGATAAGAGAAGATAACGCAACGGTATTTTTGTACGTATGCAACATTTTTTTTCCATAGGCGTATTCGTATATCATGCCCTCTGTAATGAAAATGGTGTAATCGTCTCCCATACCAAAAATGAAGGTGGCCAGAATGATGTTGACTATATTAAATTCAAGTCCAAACAGGCTCATAATCCCAAGAATCCAGATCCAGCTTATGGCCAACGGAAGAAAAGTAATGGTGCTCAATTCAAGGCGGCCAAAGGAAAGGGTAAGAAATAAGAAAACAATAAAACCGCAGATGTAGAGTACGTAATCAAAATCTGAAGATAAGGAATCTATCATCATCCGTGTGACAGATCCAACATCAAAAGCAAAAGTGGACGGTCCTGTTTTATTGAGGTGATTTTCTGTTTCGGCTGCTTCTTCCGGCTTAATATGCAACATGGTATAAACCATGTTTCTTTGCGGTTGCACAGAAAGGTAGGAGGCTGCCAGGTTATCTGTTATGGGCGCAAAATCTTGTAATTCTCCTATAGGAAAATCTTTTAGCATGGTTTCTTCAAAACCTCGAAATGCATGTTCCCGAAACCCGTTTTCGGCTACTGCTACGTTAAATTGCTCCAAAAATACCTCCCTGCGCGTACTCCAAAAGTTGTTCCACCGGGTTATCCGTTCTTCGCGCATAGCGCGTGATGGAAGAAAACCGCCAATTCCTGAGCGATGAAATGTATCTATATAGGGTAGTGCAGTTTCATACCTTTCTAAGGCTTCGTCTAAGGTTTCTCCTTCTGCAACAAAATACATGACATGTTGCGATCCCTGGGTTCTGTCCAGCAATTTTTGCATTCCGCTTTTCTGATCTGGTGTCATGTAGTTGATAGACTGCATATTGGCATTAAATACAACTCCTTTGTTACTAAAATAAAAGAAGCACGTAAGTAGTACCAGGGCACCCACAACCCATTTGTTTTGTTCGGGGGCCGAGTTCGCCAACTTTCCAAAATGAAGCGTGTTGGGGATGGGGCTTGTTTTACCAATCATGTGGGGGAGGAACAGCAATACAAAAAGGATGGTTCCCAGCAACAACAACGAGGCAAACAGTCCAAAGCTGCGCATAGCTCCAGAACTTATAAACAACAAGCTTAGAAAAGCACCAATGGTAGTAATGTTGCCTGTAGTAAGTGGAGAAACAATATCAATAAGCGTTTGACGCGGACCGTATCCCTCCCTTATATGAGACATGAAGTGCAGTGGATAGTTTACGGCTATTCCCAGAATTACAGAACTGGCACCAATAGCAATAAGTGAAACGGAAGGCGTAAGAAAACCGACCAGAGACAGAGCAAAATACAAACCGCCAAGGACAGAAATACCAATGAACAGGATTTGCCTGATATTTCTGAAGTAAAGTGCCAACAGGATTCCAATAACTACCAGGGCAATTCCCACGGAAACCCCTATGTCTTTTTTTATCTGACTGGCATTGGACAATGCAATATAAGCAGCTCCAAAGGGCATGGCTTTAATTTGATGATCCAGAAACACTTCTGTTTCTTCAATAGCCTTGTCAATGGCACGTATTAACTGTTTGTTATTGCCCGTGTCGGCAGTAGGGTAGCGGGAATCGATTGTCAGAACCAGGTCTTTCCCGTCACTGGAAAAGATGTAATCTGAATACAGTATAAAATGATCTCCCAGACGAAAACCTGCCAGTTTTTCTAACAAGGGACCTGAAAAAAGCAGGGGGTCAGAAAGTAACGTGTTTCTGAGGATCATTCCGGAAGGGGAGAGTATCAGGTCTTTTACAGATTCCAGCCTTTGTTGCAGAACAGCAGGTTGTATAAGAGAATCCAACCTCTCGTAATCCTTCTCTTCCAGAAAGTAAGGCATATTTTCTGTAACAAAGCTGCTTACTTCTAAGGTTGTCAAAGGATCTACACGAAACCTCATATCTTTGATATGCTCTGCCGCAGCCCCTTCTTCCAGCAAAGCAGCCAGGTAATCGGCAGCCTCCATAAGCAGGTAGCGGTCTGTTTCTTCACGCTCATCTGCCATGGATATGTTGATGATGATTTTGCTGGCACCACCAATGTTCTGGTAAGCATAGCTTACTCGTTCCTGTTCCGGGTTTGTAGTAAGGAATCCCGATACATCTTCATCAAAACGCAGCAGAAAAAAACCTCCGGCAAGGAGTAGCATACACAAGGCAAGCAGTACATACATTTTTGCTGTGTGCCGGTGAAAGTATTCAAATATTTTCAGGAACGTCTGAGCCATGTTCTTAAAAGCATTGAAGGATATCCGTAGAGTATAGCCACAAAGGTAAGGATTGTATTCAGCAAACTGATGCGCAGAAAATCCCTTCCTTTTCTGAAATGCGTGATTCTTTCTCCGGGAGGAGCATAATATACATTGACCGGCAGGGGAATAAGCGGTACCTTTTTCCACGCAAGCCGTACAAGAATTTCAAGTTCTGTTTCGTATCTGGAGGTTAACAGGCGCATTTTGTCCATTCGGTATATGGGGTACATCCTGTATCCTGTTTGTGTATCGGGTAACCGCTTGCCTGTATGCACTGCAAACCAGAAATTGGAGAAACGGTTGGCAAAAGTATTTTCTTTTGGCATATGCTCCTGTTTTAACAGGCGGCTTCCTACAATCACAGCACCCGGATTCTCATCTATAGCTTGCAGAAAAGAGGGTATATCATCCGGAAAGTGCTGGCCATCACTGTCCAGGGTAATGGCATACCTGTACCCCTTATGACGGGCAAAGGAAAAAGCTTGTGCCAAAGCGTACCCTTTACCTTTATTTTTTTCATAAGAAAGAACCTGAATTTTTGGAATCAGCTTGTTAAGGATCCCGGCTGTGTTATCTGTAGAACCATCGTTTACAACAATCAGGTCTTTGCAATACTTCAGGGTTTGTTCAAGTACCGGGAGTATTACAGACGCATTGTTATACGTAGGCACAATCACACAGACACTATCTCTTTCAGCCATAAAACCATTTTAGTCATTTGTACGTTCCCGCCCGTTACTTCAATACGGATTTTCCAAACATCCTGTTCTTTCAGGTATTCGGGTAGTATAAGGTACTCAATGTGTGGAGTTTCTTCCGGATGAATTCCTTTCAGAAATTTGACATGATCTGCCTTTTCAAGGAACATGTTCTTCTCAAGCACAAGTGCACACAATTCCCTTCCCATTTCAACCAGACAGGCACCGGGTGTGATGGGGTTGCCCGGGAAATGGGCCCCGTAAACAGGGCTGTTGCTGTTTAACAAGACAGTAGCTCTTATCTCAGCTTCGTTCCTTGTAATACCTTCAACAGTATATAGATTGTTCAAAAACATTACTTTTTAAATAAACTGCTGTCCAAGGGTTTATTTATCCTGTAGTTTCCCAGGCGTACCGTTGTTTTATCCCCATATGCCTCATGGACAACAACGGTTTGTATCATATAATTTTCTTTGCTGAAAAATAAATCCAATCCGGTAAATAAACGTTTTAATTCCCGCTGAACCGGTGTGAGTCTGATATGAATATATTCTTCGGAATCCACATAGCTGGGCACAAAATCTTCTGATTTCTCCATCAAATCTCCACTCATGCCCATAAGTATAATTCTTCCAATATTGCCAAAAAGGCCACCCGGTCCGGAATCCGGTATGGCATTTCCTGTTCTGTCCAAAATAGTGATTTTTTCTTTCTGCATCAAAAACCCGGAATGGTCCGGCATGTTGTACTGCCACAGGAGTACCTGATCTTTTATGTAATAAAGTTTCCCGCGTGAAATGCCTTTTTCTGTGAGAACAGATACTTCTCTTTCTTGCTGAAAATCACACTCCATAGAATGTATTTGATTCAGGGCAATTCTCATTTGAACAGGAAGTGTCAGTTCTTTCGTATTGGAATGCACTTGTAGCACGGTAAGCAAAAAGAAAAGAAAAAATTTCATGGTTTATTTTTTTAAAAGGAAAAACACACCGGCAACTATTAAAAAAACACCTATCCAGCGTGTAAAGGGAACTTGTTCTTTAAAGAGAAAAACAGCAGCCAGCATGCCAAATACATAGGCAAAACTGGTGATAGGATATGCTATGGAAAACGGGTAATTCTTTAAAATATACATCCATAAAATAGTGGCAGACAAGATAAATACGCCGGTTAAAGCAAAATAAAAATTTGTAAACAATTGTTTAAAATATACCCAGCTAAAAGTAAACTTATCCATGCGGTCCATGGATAATTTCAGGCAGATTTGTCCCGAAGCAAGCAGCAGGGTTTGTGCAAGCGACAGTGTTATGAATTTTAGCATTTTGATAAAAATAACAGGGAGGTTTCGGTCCCTTTGTAATTATTAACTAACAATACATAATCATCCAATAATCCCCGCTGCAATTTTACAGCAGCTGCATATAACTCAAATGCCTGGTTTGTGAACGATTCTCCAAAAATCGGTTTGACAGACGGAGGTATGATCCACTTTTCCTTTGGAATACCAAGGCGGGATGCCGTTTGTTCAATGGCTTGCATCAGACGTTCTTCTGAAGGCCGGTGCAAAAGAACAACTTCTTTGATCTCTGCCATGGAGTTTTCTTTTTTTTCGTCACTTAACATAAAACTCACAGCTGTTTCTGCAGCAGTTTTGCCTTCCCAAAAACCTGCTTTTTCAAGGAGGGAAAAGTACAAAGGAACCATTTCGTCATGAGCTCCAACAAGCGCAGATCTGATACGACCCAGTTGAAATTGCATAAATGCATCCAGCAGGGCACTTTCAAAAGAAATACCCAGATGTACATACGTACTGTTGTACGCATGGCATGCAAGATGTATGGCAATGTGAGAGCTGATGGTATTGTGCGTAGAGTTGATAAAATAGGTGGGAGACAACAAGGTTTCTCCATCCTGTAGCATGGCCAGCAAGAACTTCTCCGTATTTTCAATGCATCCCAGTCCCGTTCCAACAAGTATCGCATCCGGTTGCTCAATCCCTGAATTTTCTACAACGGTAACAGCTGTTGCAATGGCACGTTTGAGGATCCTTCCCATACGTCTGGATGCTATGGGATCCAGGAATCGTTTGTAATCGGCTTCTATAGCGCGTTGGAGGGGCAGATGTAAGGCAATGGGGTCAATCAGCCAGTCATCACACAGGGGATTCTGTACGGAAATTTGTGCAGCAGACTGAATGTAAACAGGCATAGCTATATCTTTGAAAACAGGGTTGTTGTATCGTTACCGCCAAATCCAAACGAATTGGTCATCACATGTTTTAGAGGGCGTATTGGGTTTTCATCCGTTATCGGGCAAAAGGAAAGCTCCTGCATGGGGTGTTTGAAGTTCAGGTTCACCGGCAGAAAATTGTGTTGTAAGGCCAGGATAGAAATGACAGCTTCAACGCTTCCGGCAGCACTCGTAGTATGCCCAGTGTAGGATTTTGTAGAAGAAACCGGAGGCACGCTTTCGGTTCCAAACACCCGCATGAGTGCCAGGCCTTCGCTTATATCATTGTTGGGTGTGCCTGTACCATGGGCGTTGATGTAACCTATGTCTTCCGGCCGTAATGCTGCATCTTGCAACGCTTTTTTCATTGACAGTACTGCTCCGTCACCTTCCGGTGACGAGGCTGTCTGGTGGTAGGCATCACAGGCATTGCCGTAGCCGGATAACAGACAAATAGGCGTTGCACCTCTGGCTTTTACGGAATCTTCCGATTCCAGCACCAGGTAGGCTGCACCTTCTCCCAGGTTCAGTCCTGCCCGTGTTGCATCAAAAGGGCGACACGGATCTTTATCCAGAATCCTAAGGGTATGAAATCCGTTCAGATGGAATTTTGAAAGGCACTCACTTCCGCCTGCAACGGCCATAGAAGTTCTTCCGGTACGAATCATATCTGCTGCCATGACCATAGCATTGGCAGCAGAAGAACAGGCTGTAGAAATGGTAGAAAGTGTATCAATGGCACCAAAGTAATCTGCAATCATTTGGGTACAGACACCGCAATCGTGTGCCAGGATGTATTCATTTCTGCTGTTATTTTCTATAAAATCAAGAAAGAAAGCTTCTGTATTTTCCATTCCTCCCACAGTAGTACCGGAAATCAAAACAGGAGGTAAGGAAGCGCCTTTGCTCCACCCGCTTGTTTCAAGGGCTTCTTTTAATGCAAGAATTCCCATGAGCGCTGTTCGTGTGGTGATTGTACCTGCAGGAATTCCGGTTATTTCCCGCAACTGTTCTGTGCTAAAGGCAACTTCGGCACAAGGCAGGTGGGAATGGATGGTCTTTAACCACCTGATAGGGCCAATTCCGCTGCGCCTGTTCCTCAGTGCCTCCAGTGTGGGGGGCGCACCAATTCCAAGGGCAGATACGATTCCGTATCCTGTCACATAAACCTTTACCATTCGTGATGTTTAACGTGAGCTGTTTGCTTGTATGTATTCCGCCATTGTAGCAATGGAGCGGAAAATATCTTTGCTTTTGCCCGGATCTTCCAATTTAATGCCGTATTGTTTTTCCATCAGGACAATCAACTCCAATGCGTCAATGGAATCAAGTCCAAGTCCTTCTACAAAAAGAGGCGCATTCTCGTCAATGTCCTCGGGAGTAATATCTTCCAGGTTTAATACTTCAATAATCTGTTTTTTAAGATCTAAAATCAATTGTTCCATAGGGGTCAACGTATAGTTTATTAATGTTTGAAATACTAAAATTCAATCCGGTATCGGCTTTCTTCCTTGCCATCCATACCAGAACATCGCAGTGTCCGTCCAGGTATTCGGTCCAGCCGCATAACACCTGCTTTATTTCTGTACAACCAAATGCCCATTCCACAAATATGTGCATTTTTTCTGCATTAAAAGATTTCATGATATAAAAAGAGGTTTCCCCGAGTATTTTGTTTCGGATAGCCACCTCACCCGTAACAATGTTGGGTAGGGTGTATACGAAAACGGCCGGGCTGGGGAAGTAGGCATTTTTTGCAAGTGTCTCCTGAAAACGTTTGTCGTTATCCAGGGACGAACTGCTGTTTGCAAAAACAAGTGCCGTAGAACTGTCAGGTACTTCCATATTGTAGTTTAGCGACCTAAGAACCAGTTCTGAAGCAAGAAAACCGGCTTTGGACACATTGTCCATTTTATGAAATTTTGGATAGGTAAGACCCAATGCGCGGTACAGGTTTGTAAGCCGTACCTGACCTGTGCCTTCAACAGGAGGCGCAAAGTTCCGGTTTCCGTTCAGCACCAGAGCATTGTCAGTAATACGGCAATATGCAACTATCTTGTTCATACGTGTTTTTCAAATAGCAATACGGCATTCCCGCCACCAAAACCGGACAACGTTTTGATAAAAAAACGTTTATCTGTACCGGTCATTTCGGTACTCACACAGAGTTCCCCTTCAATACCCGGCAGCTCGTAGCCAAGCGAAGGTAAAACAACACCTTCTTCCAGTGCTTTTATGGCAATGATACTTTCTAAAAGCCCGGCAGCTCCCATAGTATGCCCAAAATGAGCTTTCAAACTAAATACGGGAACATGTTCCAGCCCGGCTCGTGCAAATGCCACGGCTTCCATCTGGTCGTTGTACGGTGTTGCCGTTCCGTGTGCGCATATAAAAGCCAGATCTTTGGCAGTAATTGATTGCAAAGTACTTGTAAGTGCCCTGAAAAGGCCTTCTCCTGTTCTGGAAGGTCCGGAAATGTGGTTGGCATCGTTTCTGATACTTCCGCCACGCAGGTAAATCCCCGCGTTTTCACCTCTTCCGTATACGATGGTAGCAGCTGCCTCGCCAATATTCAATCCTTTACGACGTGCGTCAAAGGGACGACACCTTTCCTGATCAAGTGATTTGAAAGATTGAAAGCCGGCAACAATAAAATCCGAGGCCATATCCACCCCTGTAACAACCACGTGTTCCACTCCTTTTTGCCGGAGTAAAGCAAGTGCGGCAAGTTGTGCACAGGCTCCCGAAATGCAAGCATTGGACAGTATAATAGGTTGGTTGGGGTTCTTGAAATGTGCTGCCAACAGATTGGCCATATACCACAAATGAATACGGTCTTTTTCAAACCCGTGGTCTGGGCAGGAAAGTAATTCAATATTGCCTTTGGTGGAAGACAGAACAAATACCGTTCCCGGAGCCGAGGCATCAATTCCTGCTTTTTCCACTGCCAGATGGGCAGATAAAAGCATAGCCTGTTCGGGAAACGTGTATCTTTCTTTCGGTTTGCACGTTTGCGTGAAAGCTTGCGTTAGTTTTTCCTTGTCCAAACGGGAAAGTGGTATGTCTGTTCCTGTCGGATCTTTCCATGGGATAACACCGCTTTCTCCCAGACATACACGTCTGTAGCATGCTTCAGAAGAAAAGCCCAAAGGAGATACTATGTTATCGGACAACCTTTTTATCATAGGAGGACATTGTTTTTCCGCTTCCACTCTGTATAAAAATCGGGACTGTACAATACCAATTGGTACTCTGAATCAAGAAACACCTGGGTGGTACTTCCTGTAGCTACAAGCAGCTGGTCTTTTTCTCTGAAAACCTTATACTTGAATACCACTTTGGCAGCCTGAACGGGTACGTATTCAATTTCAATACGGGCCTGGTCGCCGTAAATAAGCGGATGTTTGAATTCAAACTGCATATCTACAAGCGGAGCATAGTATCCATTGTCAAAATATGTTAAATACGTAAGGCCGTATTTCTTGCCAAACGATTCACGGGCATCTTCAAAATAGAGCACATAGGCACCGTGCCACACAATATTCATGGAGTCAACCTCGCTAAAGCGAACCGTTATTTGTTTACTGTTTTTTAAAATATCATTCATTGTCCCGGCTTTCAATATCTGTCAAAAACAATTTCATATGGCATGTGGCTGCCGTTTTTCCATTACAATGAACTTCTGAATGGAGTATAATGGCATTAAACACTTCATGTTCTATTTCAATATTAGTTATTAGCCGGTCCCCCGGCTCAGGACAGAAATAAACACAAAAATTTTTTACGGCTCCAATAATACCAACTTTTACAGACATTTTATTAATCAAGCTTTTATATCCCAGGCGTGCAGCACACGTTTGAGCCATGTTTTCCAACAGGCCTGCTTCTGAAAAGTAACCACGGGAACAAAAAAGGTTGTTCTCTTTGATAGTCATTTCAGTAGTAGCCAGGTATCCGCTGCATGATATCAGTTTGTCCACCATAATAAAAGGGTGTCTGTGAGGTAACAGTTCTTCTATTGTAAAGTGTTGTATCATATTACATCTGTATTCCAAAAATCAAAGAAATTGAACCACTGGTGGGGGTAAGCGTGTACTATTTCTTCCAATTGGGCTACGTACTTATGGCAAAGCGCCTCTGCTGTTTTACGTGAGCTTTTGTATTGGGTACGATCTACCTCCACAGGCATACAGTAAATGTGGTATTTCTTTTTCTTTTCTCTCATAACAAACAAAGAGATCATAGGTACATTCAACTGAGCAGCCAGCATAAAGCCACCCATTGGGAAAAGGGCAGGGCTTCCCAGGAAGGGAACGGTAAATGCTTTTGTGCTTCCAAACAAACGGTCACAGGGCATGCTTACAATATCTCCTTTATCGAGCGCTGTTTTAATTGTAAAGAGGTGTGACATATCGGGTGAAATTGAAATAAGGGATGCCGTATTGCCCGACAAAGCCTGCGCTCTGTGGGATTGTAAAAAGGCAGATTCACCTCCAAAAACAACGGCATGCAATTTTTTGACCTGTTGTTTCATAAAATAACCGCATATTTCAAAATTTCCCATGTGGGCACCGGAAATAACAAAACCGCTTTCCCCTTCAAGCAACCGTGTAAAAGAATCCCAATTGGTAATTTTTGATGAAAAAATATTCTTTTCTCTGGCAAACAAATAGAACCTGTCTATCATCATTTGTCCAAACAAGAAATAGTTTTTGTAAATATTACGGAGGGTGTTCTTGTGATAGCCTGTGCGTCTAAAATATTCTTTTATCGCCCGGTAATAATTCCTGTTAAACAACATATAAAGAGGGACAACCACGGCCAGAATGATGTAACTGACACGAATGTTTACAAGACGCAATAACACTAGCAGTGCTTTTTGCCCAATGTTTCCTCCGCCTGTAGTCCCTTTCCATGCTTGATTTTTATTTGACATCAATTATTAGCCTTTAGCTTACCTTCTATATAATCATAAAATTGCAACAGGGTTTTTACTTTTGCCATTTCTTCCGGCTTAATTTTAAAACCAAAATTTTGCTCAACTACTACTACAATATCAACAAAGTCAAGGCTGTCAATCCCCAGGTCTTCCTTTAAAAAAGCATTCTCCTTCAGGGCTTCAGGTGCCACTTCAATATCCTCAATCAGAAAGTTGTTGATAGTTTCTATGATTTGCGTTCTGTTCATTTTGTTAATTACAAATATTACGTAAGTTACAATTTTTTCAATATTAATGCACTGTTCGTTCCGCCAAACCCAAACGAATTGGATAGGCAAATACCAAGTTTTTTATCTGTTGTTTTGGCAATTATATTCATTTTTTTTGAGAAATCATCCGGCTCTTCCAGGTTAATATTGGGAGCCATAAAAGAATTCTGCATCATAATAAGGGTGTAGACTACTTCACTGGATCCTGCCATCCAGCATTCGTGACCTGTCATGCCCTTTGTGGAACTTACCGGAGTCCGGTGCATCCCAAAGACTTCATCAATGGCCATAGCTTCGTACGAATCTCCAAGAACGGTGGAGGTGGCATGTGCGTTAATATAGTCAATATCAGAAGGTTTTAGATTTGCATCTTGCAGAGCGCGTGTCATGGCCAGGGCAGATCCTTCGTTGCTGGGTTGAGATATATGTACTCCGTTGGAAGAAAAGCCGTAGCCAACCACCTCGGCATAAATTCTGGCTCCGCGTTTTACAGCGTGTTCGTACTCTTCCAGAATGACTGTGGCGGCTCCACCGCTGGGTACCAGGCCATCCCTTCCTTTATCAAAAGGACGGGAAGCTTTTTGTGGTTCATCAATCCGGATGGAAAACGCGCTCAATCCGTCAAAACTGGCCATACTCAGGTAATTGGTTTCTTGTGCTCCACCACATACAATCATATCCTGCAGTCCCAGTCTTATGAACATGGCACCCAGCCCAATAGAGTGGGACCCGCTGGCACAGGCAGCACTGATGGTGAAATTAATGCCCCGCAGCTTGTAAATGGTGGATAAATTCATGGTTACCGTAGAGTTCATGGACTGAAAAATAGCTCTCGATCCCATGAGTGTGGTATCTTTCTTTTCCAGGCAAGTTTCATGAGATTCAATGACTGCCTTACTGGAAGAGTCGTTCCCGTAAAGGATTCCTGTTTCATGTTTTTCCAGATAATCCATTCCAATACCGGCATCTTTCAAAGCTTCTTCTGTAGCCATGTAGGCATATTCTCCTTCTTCCGGAAGACAGATACGTTGTCTGCGGTTGAGTGCTTCTCTCAGGTCCGGTTGGGGCACAATACCTGTAAGCGGAGACCGGTATCCGTATTCTGTTCTTTTTGGATCAATGCCAATACCGCTCTTCCCTGTAAACAAACTCTCTCGCACTTCCTCCAGGTTTGTACCAATGCATGAATAAATGCCCATCCCCGTAATTACAACTCTCTTCATAGTAAATTTTATGTATGCAAACCGCCGTTTACGGATAATACCTGTCCTGTAATATACGCAGCTTCTTCACCGGCAAGGAACCGGACAGCAGCTGCTACTTCATGGGGCTTCCCAAAACGACCTGCCGGTATGCGTTTTTTATGTTCTTCCGGATCTATATCCTCTGTCATGTCAGTTTCTATGAATCCGGGTGCTATACAATTAACTGTCACTTTACGGGGAGCCACCTCCAGGGCAAGAGATTTGGAAGCTCCAATCAATCCGGCTTTAGAAGCAGCATAATTGGTTTGTCCCGGCATTCCTGCCAGGCCGGACAACGACGCAATGTTAATGATACGCCCGTAACGTTTAACCAACATGTTTTTGAGTACGCGCCTGGTGACGTAAAAGAAGCCGTAGAGGTTGGTTTCCAGCACTTGGTTCCAGGCATCGTCCTGCATGAAGATCATCAGATTATCTTCTCTGATACCGGCATTGTTTACCAGAACACTTATGTATTCTCCCGGATGGGCATGTTCCCACACATCCAGCGCTGCATCAACTTCATTTTTATCTCCCACATTAAAAGGGAGCAATGTTGCAGTTCCCTTTTCAGCTTCAATGAGTCTGACCGTTTCTTCTGCTGCCTTGCTGTTTTTAGCATAGTTTACCAGAACGCAATATCCTTCTTTTGCAAGTGCTATGCAAACAGCACGTCCTATACCGCGGGATCCACCTGTAACTAAAGCGTATTTCATGATATAGGTTTGTTATGATTCATATAATCAATTGTCTTTTGTATATAGGGATACAAAGGTACATCTTCTGTAACGGGTGGGAAAAATTCACGCACTTTCTTGTACACAGCAGCTGTGGCAGGGGAGAGATCCTTTTCTATCTTAAGGCATGTAACTCCTTGAACCAGTGCCATAAGGTGTATAGCCGCAACCTGGAATGCATTGGTAATCACATGAGAAGTAATCAAGGCCGAGTTGGTCCCCATGCTAACCACATCCTGGTTGTCGTTGTTATTTGGAATGGAATGCACGTAATTGGGCATACTCAGGGTCTGGCATTCTGCCGTAGTCGATGTTGCTGTAAATTGCGCCGCTTGCATCCCGTAATTCAATCCGGGAATACCCAGGTTGACGAAAGCCGGTAGTATTTGGTTTACCTTGTCATGGCACACGTAATTGAGCTGCCGTTCCATAAGCATAGCCATACGTGTTACAACGATCTTCATTTTATCCATTTCCAGAGAGACGTAATCACCGTGGAAATTGCCGCCGTGGTACACATTTTCGCTGACAGGATCAACCACAGGGTTGTCGCTGCTTGAATTCAGCTCCTGTAAAAGAATGCATTCTGCAACATCTAACGTATCTGCAACAGGTCCCAGAATCTGCGGTACACAGCGCAGGGAGTAGAAAGGTTGAACCTTATCACGGAAAACCTTGTCCCCGTTCAATTTTTTGTTGTACAATACCGTTTTTCTCTGTTTTAACAACCGACTTCCTTCCAGTATCCGACGCATTTCAGACGCAACAAATTGCTGTCCGCCGTGCCCCTTTTTATCATTTAACTCCGGTGCCAGAAAATCATCGTAGGATCCGGCTATTTCATTCACTAGTGAACTCGCTGCCACAGCCCAGTCAAACAGCCTGCGTGCCTGGAACAGATTGATGAGTCCAATCCCCGTCATCACAGACGTACCGTTTGTAATCGCCAGTCCCTCTCGGATTTTTACCCGGATGGGTTCCAGTCCGTTTTCTACCAACACCTCGTTTGTTTCTCTTACCTTTCCACGGTAACGGACCTGACCTTCTCCAATGAGAGCCAGTCCCATATGAGCCAACTGTACCAAATCGCCGCTTGCCCCTACGCCGCCGTGTTGCGGAATCAACGGGTAAATATCCCGGTTGATAAATTGAACAAGTAAGGCGGGAAGGGATGGATGCACTCCCGACCATCCCTGGGCAAAAGTGGCCAACCTGGCAATCATAGCGGCTCTGACTTGCATGTCAGCAAGGTGGTTTCCTGCACCGGCGGCATGTGAGCGTATCAGATTCAATTGCAATTGAACCATATCCGCATCGTCAATGCGGTATTGGGACATAGGCCCAAATCCGGTATTGATTCCATAGATGACTTTTTCTTGAGAAAAATTTTTGAGAAAGTCATAGGAGGCTTGAATTCTTTCCTCTGCTTCGTGGCTAAGAGCAATTTTTGAACTACCCGTCAAAAGCTCTTCTAAGTCATTACTATTTAATTCCTTATTATACTTAATCATGGGATGATGCAGGTAAAATAAATAGACAAATATAGATTATTTTACAATAAAAAATAAATTGGCTTATACAATTAGAGTATATTTGCACATTATGAATAACTTACAAGATATAAACAGAAGAATATGTATCCGGATTGACCGGGGAAAAGACGCTGTAGACGGAGCGGGTGTAAAACTGCGCCGCGTGCTGGGACTTAGAACGGTACGTGATTACGATCCTTTTTTGATGTTGGACGGCTTTGATGCAACAGATCCTAACGATTACATAAAAGGATTCCCCTGGCATCCGCACAGGGGAATAGAGACGGTCACTTACCTGGTGCACGGTAAAATGGACCATAAAGACAGCCTGGGCAATGAAGGAACCATTGGAGAGCTGCAATGCCAGTGGATGACTGCCGGATCAGGTATCATACACCAGGAAATGCCCATTGCCTCTGAACGCATGCTGGGGTGTCAGCTTTGGGTTAACCTGCCTGCTAAAGATAAAATGACTCATCCTGCTTATAAGGACATACGTCAGGAAGACGTTCCTGTTATTACTTCAGAAAAGGCTGTTGTCAGGATTCTGGCCGGAATGTATAACGGCAGGGCAGGAGCCTTTGATGCCGGTTCACGGCAGGTGCAATACCTGGATATTGATTTGAAACCCCATGCCGAGTGGACTTACAATCAGACACCGGATGACCATACGTTATTTCTGTACTTGCTGGAAGGAACCCTTCTTACAGATGGTTTGGAACAGCCGGAAACAAAAGGTTGTGCTTTGCTTATGGTATTGCCGGACACTCAGCATCTGAACCAACATACTGTTGTGGTACGATCGGGACAGGAAGGTGCCCGGTTTTTGCTCTTATCGGGTAAACCACTGAAGGAACCTGTTTCGTGGGGAGGTCCCATTGTTATGAACACCAAAGAAGAACTGGATCTGGCCTTTGATGAACTTGACAGCGGTACTTTTATCAAACACAACAACCCGGTGTTCAGGTAACCTTTAGTTTTTGGGGTAGTCAAAAGTATAGACTTTTGTTCCCTGATTATTTGTCCTGACTTTTATTTTCAGGCCTTTTACACCTTCTTCAATGCAATCGCCTTCCAAAAGGAAAGAAAGCATTGCTGTGTAATCCACAAACTCCGGATCGTGATGCGCATCGTGACGCAATTCCAGAAAATAATAGCCATCTTCCAAAGGCGACTCTCTGTTTAGATCGTGTGCCAGATTAAACGTGTGTGCTTCCGGATCCATAGCGTGTAAAAACAATTGCATGTTCAGGTAGCGGCTCGTTCCAAATACACCACCTCCAAACCAAATATACTGAGGATCTATTGCATCCGTTCCCAGCGTATCGGGTTGGCTTGTTTTTACAATTTCCCGGGTTGCCATCAACTGCATTTGCACAATGTTTATGTAACGTATATGGCTGTTGTCTACAAGCGTATAGCTTTTAGCACCTTCCGGAGATTCGTAGTCTGTATAATAAAGAATCAACCTTTGGCCGGCAACAGCTTTAAATTCTGTATTCACAGAGCTGTGGTTCATGGGGTAGAACAAGAGTGTATCGTCAGTGATAAAATAGTAAGGGGAACTGGACATGTCACCATATGGGTCTGAAATTGCCAGGGTCGCCCAGGTAGCATATGTTTCCGGTCCCGGATTCAGCCACCTGTTACACGAGGTAACAGTCAGGGATAAAATAGCTGCACCAAATAAAAATAGGGATGTAGTGATTTTTTTCATAATAATTTTGTTCTTTTCTACTTAAGTAATTGCAACAATACATCTTTTACTGCATCTTTAAAAAAAATATTTTCCTTAGTACGCAGTATTTGGATACCACCTGCATTTAATTAATGACCACAACCCGGGGATGAAAGAAAGACAGCTTTGGAGAGAAATTTATGAAAAGTACGCAAAACGTATGTTTTACATTTGCCTGAGGTATGCTTCGGATAAGGAACAGGCAGAAGATATGATGCACGACGGTTTTTTGCAGATTTTTCAATCGCTGGGCTCGTTTACTGACAGAGGAGAAGGGTCACTCAGGGCATGGATGGAACGGGTAATGATCAACACCTGCTTGCAGTACCTGAGAAAAAGAGACTTGTTGCGCGAGAGTGTTTCTTTGGATCGGACCGCAGGCCTTTTTGCCGAAGCCGGGTCACAGGAAGAACTGGAACAGGCTGCTGAAAGAATTCCCGTACCTGTACTGCACCGGTTCATTGCTGAATTACCGCCCGGATACCGTGCTGTTTTTAATTTGTATGTATTTGAAGGTTGGTCACATAAAGAAATTGCAGAGAAACTGGGTATCAAAGAGAGGACATCTTCTTCCCAGTACCACAGGGCCAAAAACAGCTTAGCCCG
Source organism: Bacteroidales bacterium UBA5433 (assembly GCA_002427525.1). Taxonomy (GTDB): domain Bacteria; phylum Bacteroidota; class Bacteroidia; order Bacteroidales; family UBA932; genus DMER64. The sequence continues at coordinate 100,231 of DIRP01000002.1, forward strand.
CAAAATAAAGGAGTATGAAGAACAACACAGATAAGTGGATACAGCAAATCCGTCAACGGATGGAAGAGGCTCCTGTGCCTTACGATCCATCTGCAACGTGGGAGCGTATGGAAGAAAAAATACGCAACCGCGAACGGGCTGTTTTACACAGAAAAAGAATCCTGCGTGTGGCTGGCGGATGGGGCATTGCAGTAGCAGCAGCGGTTCTGCTTCTCCTTGTACTCAAGACACCTCGGGAATACCCGCAACACGGAGTGTCCTTCAGGTACCCTGAACTACCGGGCAACATAGCCCGGACAATCACTTTGATGCCGGTAGAGAAACCGCTTCAGCCGGTTGGTACCGGTCTGCGCTCAGGTTCAGTTACATCACAGGATACAGGTTCTCTTGCAGCACAGCATGCAGATGTAGCTTTACACCATGCAGATACGGTTGCCGGACCTGTTATGGCAGAACAAGTGCCTCTTGTGCAGGATATATCGCAGGTAACAGACAGCATGGCAGATATTATGGTCGGTCGGCCGGAGGCTACACCTTCCGAAGGCCGTAAAAAAAACCGTGTTATGCTCTCTGCATCAGGACTTTTAGCATTGCAAGGCAGTGAGCAGGTAAGGGGTATGAAACTGGATAATATGTTTTTTCAGCAAAGCCCGGCATTAAATTATTCAACAACACCAATGGTTGGTATATCAGGAAAGGAGGAAGCTCAGGTTTTTGCTCCCTCCACTTTCATCCATTACGAATACAAACACAAACTCCCTGTTTCCTTTGGAATGTATGCCGCCTTGTCATTAAACAGAAAATGGTCCCTGGAAAGCGGAGTGTTTGCCACCCGCCTGGTTACTTCTGTTTATTCTGTTATTCATGAAACAACGCCCGTATTCCTTACTGACCAGGTACTTTGGTATTTGGGTGTACCGGTAAAGGTTCGTTGGAATTTTATAAATTCCCGGTACGTACTGGCCTACGTAGCTGCAGGAGGCGCTTTGGAAAAATGTATCTCCTTTGCCTACAACCCGGCATTTGATAGGGAGGATATGAATTTTACTGCCCGTAACATTCCTTTACAATGGTCTGTAAATGCTTCTTTAGGGGTTCAGTACAGCATTACACAAGTAGTAGGTCTATTTGCCGAACCGGGCGTTTCCCTGTTTTTTGACTCCCATGCACCTGTTGAAACCATCCGGCAGGACAAGCCCTTGCACTTTCATTTGAATGCCGGTATCCGTTTTTCTTTTTAAAGATTTATCAAACACGGTACCATTATTAAATATAATGTTATAACTTTGTAGTTCATATTTTTATTTTATTTTATTTTTATTTTCAATGAATAACGGAATCGTTAAATTTTATGATGAAATCAAAGGTTTTGGATTCATCAGGGACACACAGACGTCCAAAGAGTATTTTGTACATTCATCGGGTCTGATCGATAGGATCAGGGATAACGATGAAGTAACTTTCGACTTGCAAGAAGGAAGAAAAGGACTAAACGCAGTGAATGTAAAGCGTAGTTAATCCTGCACTATACTTATTACGTAACAATTGATCCCGCTACAAAAGGCGGGATTTTTTTATACATTTGCATTATGAAAAACCACAATCCATGGCACAGTGTTGATCCGGATGTTGACAATTGCCAGGTCAATGCCCTTATAGAAATCAGCAACGGAAGTCGTGCCAAATACGAACTGGACAAAGATACAGGACTGCTAAGACTGGACCGAGTATTGTATTCTGCCGTGTATTATCCGGCCAATTACGGATTTATTCCGCGTACGTATGCCAAAGATGATGACCCGCTGGATGTACTTGTTTTGTCACAGATAGCCATTCAACCCTTGTGTATTGTCCGTGTTAAGATCATTGGAATGATGGAGATGATTGATCAGGGGAAGCCGGACGACAAGCTCATTGCTGTAGCTTGTTACGACAAAAGCGTAAGTCATATTGAAGATATAAAAGGGTTGCCGCCCATTTTTGATTCGGAACTCAAGCAGTTTTTCCAGGAATACAAACGTCTGGAACAGAAAGATGTAAAGGTAGAGCATTTTACAGGACGTGCCGAAGCACTTGGAACGTTGAAGGATGCCCTGCAACGTTACAGCGAGCTGTACCCGTAGGTGTTATTCCCTGTTTTTGTTGATCTTCCGAATGAGTCCGGGAATTTCTTCCGGACTGTCTGCCAGTCCTTCCGGTTCCAATGCAGAGAGGGTTTTCCGGTTGTTTATTCCCCAGCTTACGGCAATAATGGGTATGCCTGTTTTCTTACATGCCTCAATATCTCTTGTTTCATCTCCAACATAGAGCACTTCTTTGGGAGAAAGCCCTTTTTGCTTAAAAAGGCGTTTAAACACTTTATCTTTTCCAAACAGGCTCTTACCGGTATAGACCAATTGAAAATATTCTTCCAATTGGTTGTTTTTCAGAAATAACAGCACGTTTTCCCTGGCATTGGAAGTTACAATACCCAGAGAATGGCCTTCTTGGTACAGGGCCTGCATTACCGTTTCCATCCCCGGAACAGGTTTAAGTTCAGCAATGCAATGACGCAATTCCTTTCTTATGCGTAACATAAGGGTGCCAAGCTTTTGCGGGGATATTCCATATTTTTTCAGCAAATCCTTTGGGTTCCCACCCGAAAGCAATTTTCTGTCTTCATCTTCCATCTGCACGGTGCCGTATTCAGGAGCAATGCGGTTGTATGCCTGGAATGCAGCCTCCAGACTATTTGCCAGGGTACCGTCAAAATCAAAAAGAATCATATCATAAAAGCTGCTAACAGTCCCGGCAGGTTTCCGGCCATATGTACCAGTACGGCATACGCAAAGTTGTTGTGCTTTTCCTGGTAATATCCGGCTATCAAACCCAGGACGGTAGTGAAGATTACAACACGTACTACAAAAATAACGCTTACACCGGAAGTCAGTAAAATCAAATGCAGCAGGCCAAAGACCAGGGCTCCTGTGATTACAGGCAGGCTCAGCCTGCGTCTGAAAACCACAAATCCCCGGGTTTGCAGCGGAGCCAGCAGGTTTTGCAGGAATCCCCGTACAAGCACCTCCTCGGCAAGGCTTGCGTAAATAAAAACAAACAGGAAAATCTGCAGGGGCGTACTGCTTTCCAATGCCGGATGAACTTCAAGACCAGCTCCGGCCAGTTTGATAGCAAAAGTCAGCAGGATGTTTAAACCTATCGTAGCCAGCAAAGCAAAAAGAACAGCCCTTCCTGAGGTGCGCAGGTCCGGCAGGGCAACACGGAAAGTCAGGTTTTTTCTAAAAGCCAGGATTAGCACAATAGATAATGCCAGCATAATGGAATGGGTAACAAATGATTTTGGAAAAAAACCAATTTCAGAAGTATAAAGCCTGGTACCTACCGTTGCAATAGCAAAAACCAGTGCCGTGGCAGCCAGACCTAAAATGAGTCGTTCTGTATTTTTCATAGTTGTTTGTTTGATGGTTGAAAGTTAGTACTTTTGAAGATATAAAATACAAACACTAATGAAAAAATTATTCATATGTATGGCTGCACTTATCCTTTCCTGTACCTCGCAGCAAGATGCAGATACAAAAATCTGGGCCTGGATGGTAGGAAAGACTACTACAACGGCCGGCCAATGGGACTACTATTTTCAAAAAGCATCGGAAGCCGGAATTGACGCCATTTTGCTGGAATGCCACGGCGGATATCCGGAAGAAATCCCTGCAGATGCAGACGGATCATCTTCTTTTGCAGACAACGCAGCCATTCAAATCATCCAAAACGCCCTGCCTTTTGCGCAGAAATACGGCATTGAACTGCACGCCTGGATCTGGACCATCAACCGCACAGAACTCGCCTTGCGCCATGCCCATCCGGACTGGTATCAGGTTAACGCGCTGGGGCAGTCCTGCCTGGATATCAAACTGTACAACCGGGAGCATTACCGGTGGCTTTGCCCCTCCCGTCCGGAAACCACACAGTACCTGAAAGAACGCGTTGCCGAGCTGGCTTCTATAAAAGGGCTGGCCGGTGTGCACCTGGATTTTATCCGTTACCCCGATGCCATCCTCCCGTACGGCCTGCACCAGTCACGTAACGTAGTGCAGGACAAGGTGTACCCGTTGTGGGATTTCTGCTACTGTGATACGTGTCGTGAAAATTTTAAAGCATTGACAGGTATCGATCCCCTGGACCTGGAAGACCCCACCTCAGATGCACGCTGGATGCAGTACCGCTGGGACGCCTTATCTGCCGTTGCCGATGCGCTTTGCCAGGAGATTCATAATCACGGGAAAATAGCATCTGTCGCCGTATTTGCCACACCGGAAGAATCACGCAAACTAGTCCGGCAGGACTGGCCTGCTTTTCATAATGTAGATGTTTTTTTCCCCATGATCTACCACAAGTTCTACGACTGGGACGATTACCACGTACTTACAGCCACCCGGGAAGGCGTAACGGAATTAAAAACAAACGACAACAACGGAGTCCTTTGCTCCGGACTGTTTACAGGCCACGTCCCCCAGGACCGCATTCTGGAGTTTATGCTCTATGCACGTACCGGAGGCTCCACCGGCGTGGCTTTCTTCTCTTTGGAAGGCATTGACAGAAACCACGGGTACTGGGAGCAGTTGAAAACAGCCATTGCCGATTTTAAAAATAAAGACGAGAGCCGATGACGCCCTACGCTTTTCCAATGACTGCCACCGGCTTGCAGCGGGCTTTGGCTGCTCAGGCCTCGGCTCAGAAACAACAAGACTTACAGCGGTATTTTAAAACCGGTCCGGGCCAATACGGTGAAGGCGATTGTTTTATTGGCGTAACCGTTCCTCAGATCCGCAAAATTGCCGTGCAATACTGTGCACTTCCGTTTCCCGAGCTAAAAAAACTCATCCGGTCACCCATCCACGAAGAACGGAGCGCTGCCCTGTTCATTCTGGAATGCCAAAACAAAAAAGCAACGGCAGGGGAGAGAGGGCCGATTTTGTCCTTTTATCTGGAACACCTGCAGTATGTGAACAACTGGGACCTGGTAGATTTAACTTGCCGAGACCTGCTGGGCCGAGCCATTGCAGACGGCCTGCAAGACAGCAGCATCCTGGATCAATTAGCCGCCTCGGACAACCTGTGGGAACGCCGGATTGCCATCGTCTCGACCTGGTATTTTATCAGGCAAGGCCAGCTGGATCATACGTTGCGCATAGCCCGCACCCTTTTGTCCGACCCGGAAGATCTGATGCACAAAGCCGTCGGCTGGATGTTGCGTGAAGCCTGGAAGAAAGACCCCGCCACCATAGAACAATTCCTGCAAACCCACTACCACCACCTTCCCAGAACCTCCCTGCGCTACGCCATAGAACGCATGGCAGAACCCACAAGACAACAATACCTGAAAGGCACCTTCTGGTAATTATTACGAAACAATTGGTTTTTAAGTACAAATTCTGGCTGGAAGACCAGCGCTGAATTATTTCTACCTGTCTGACTAAAGAACTCTTCTGCCTGACTGAAGGTGTTAGCTTATTTCAGGCGAATTGTGTAATTTTGCAAGTCGCTTTTGTAAGTTCTGGAACCAACATAAAATAAATAACATGAACAACGCCATTTACAATTTTTCGCTACCCGAAAACGAACCCATTCTGGATTATTTTAAAGGAAGTAGGGAAAGGATCCTTTTGGACAAAGAAATTGAAAAGCAATCAAACGAAGTATTGGAAATCCCTCTTATTATTGGTGGGAAAGAAGTACGCACCGGAGATTTTGGAGAAATCAGACTGCCACACGACCACAACAAAGTGGTGGCCAGGTACCATAAAGCAGGAAAAGCAGAAGTAGAAATGGCCATTAAAGCTGCCATGCAGGCACACGGGGAATGGTCCAATATGGCCTGGACAATCAGAGCATCCATAATATTGAAAGCTGCCGAATTGCTCTCTACCATATACCGACCTGTCATCAGCGCTTCTACCATGCTTGGACAGAGCAAAAACATATACCAGTCAGAAATTGATGCTGTGTGTGAAACCATCGATTTCATGAAATACAATGTCAGTTTTGCAGGACGTATTTACGGGCTCCAGCCCAAATCCAGCTACAATCAGTTAAACAGGTTGGAATACAGAGCTCTGGAAGGTTTTATTATGGCGGTAAGCCCGTTTAACTTTACCTCTATTGCAGCCAACCTGAACATGGCTCCGGTAATGATGGGCAATACAACTGTATGGAAACCTGCCACAACAGCTATTCTGTCCAATTACTACCTTATGCAGGTCTTTGCACGTGCGGGACTGCCCGAGGGTGTCATCAATTTCCTGCCCGGTCCCGGATCGGTTATCGGGAACACCTGTTTGGCATCCAAAGACCTGAGCGGAATCCATTTTACCGGTTCCAACGGTACGTTCAACAACCTGTGGTCGCAAGTGAGCCAAAACCTGTCCCACTACAAATCGTATCCCAGACTGGTGGGAGAAACCGGAGGCAAAGACTTTATTTTTGTACACCCCTCGGCAAACACTCAGGACGTGGTGCTCAATTCCATCCGCGGGGCGTTTGAGTACCAGGGACAGAAATGCAGTGCGGCTTCCCGTATGTACGCACCGCGTTCATTGTGGCCCAAAATCAAAGAAGGCCTTTGCACGTTGGCAGAAGACATTAAAATGGGAGACATCAAGGATGTAACCAACTTCATGAACGCCGTCATTGATGAAAAATCTTTTGACAACATCAGTTCGTATATAGATTATGCCAAACACGCACCGGATGCACAAGTTATTGCCGGAGGACAATACGACAAATCCAAAGGCTATTTCATCCGCCCGACGGTTGTGGAAACTACCAATCCGCACCTGAAACTCATGGAAGAAGAAATTTTTGGCCCCGTTCTTACTGTATACGTTTACGAAGACAAAGAACTGGACAAAGCCCTTGAATTGTGCGATACCACCTCGCCTTACGGCCTGACCGGAGCTGTTTTTGCCGAGGACCGCAGGGCAGTGGCGCGCATGTGTGAAAAACTGAGGTACGCCGCAGGCAACTTCTACATCAACGACAAACCCACCGGAGCCATCGTAGGTATGCAACCCTTTGGCGGATCACGTGCCTCGGGAACAAACGACAAGGCCGGCGGGGAATTCAACCTGGTACGCTGGACCAATCCCCGCACCATCAAGGAAACGTTTGTAAGCCCCCAGGAATACCGCTATCCGTACATGACAGAGTCCGAATAACTTTTGCAGTTGTACTTGCCGCATCACATACAGGACCGGGAATGCTTCCGGTTGCCGGCAACCGGTTTTAAAAGCCGAGGCAATCCCTTGTTCTGATGTGATGCAGCAGCAACTTTCCTTTCACAGCAGCAATTGCACTGAAGAGGGGAGCTGGCACCAAAAGCAAAAGGGGAACCTCGCACCCGAGGAGGGAGGGGCCCGGTTGCGCAGCGACAGCGGAGTGACAGCGGAGCAGTAGCGCAGTGACAGCGCAGCGACAGCGGAGCAACTGGGAGGTGTTCCCCGTTCTTTTGGTGCAGCGACCTGATGGTGCAGCGACCTAAAAATAGTCTGTTATTTGCCGATGCAAAAGCGGGAAAAGATTTCCCCCAGGATGTCTTCTGTTGAGATGGCACCGGCTATACTGCCAATGTGGTGCAAAGCCAGGCGCAGATCGGGTGTCATCAGATCATGGGACAACGAGGTGTCCAATCCGATGCGTACGCGCCGGAGCGCCTGACCTGCAGCATGCAATTCCTGGTAGTGCCGCACGTTGGTCAGCATGACGGCATGCTCGTTCAAAACAGGCCGGATTTGATGAACGAGCTCTTCCTTGATACTATCGATACCTGTTTTATCCCGGGCAGATACTAAAATAGTAGAGTGCTTGTTAATCAATGAGTTTAACTCATTTGTAACAAAAGTGTTATTTAATGCTTTCTTAAAGTTATATAATGCAACATCTTTGTTGCATAGCATATCAATCTTGTTGATTATGAATATGATATGTTCTTTTTCGTAGTCTTTTAGCAAGTGCAGACTCTCGGGATAGGTTTCCGGGCGCGAAGCATCCAGCACCAACAACAAAACGGGAGCCATGCGGATAGTTTCCAGGGTTCGTTCTACACCCAGCTTCTCTATATATTCCTGAGATTGCATATCCACCTCTCCAATTGTTCGTAATCCTGCAGTATCCATAAAACGGAACGGAATGCCATCCAGTACCACAATGTCTTCAATGGTGTCACGTGTAGTTCCCGGCACAGGCGTTACGAGCGCTTTTTCTTCGCCAAGCAATGCGTTTAACAACGTAGATTTTCCGGCATTGACTACGCCGGCAATAGCTACCGGAATACCTTTTTTCAGGGCATTCCCCATGCGGAAGGATTCGCACAGTTCGTCAATATGCTCCAGCAGCCGGTCCAGCAGGTTGCGCAGGGTATCTCTGTCTGCAAACTCCACGTCTTCCTCAGCAAAATCCAGTTCCAGCTCCATAAGCGAAGCGGCTTCCAGCAGTTGTTCCCGCAAGGCGGACAACTGGCGGGAAAAAGCCCCGCGCATTTGATTCACAGCCAGTTTGTGGGTCGTACGGTTCTCGGAGGCAATCAGGTCGGCTACCGCCTCGGCTTGTGTCAGGTCCATTTTCCCGTTCATAAAGGCACGCTGGGTGAATTCCCCCGGACCGGCCAAAACGGCACCGTTTTCTACCAACACCCGCAGCAAGGTTTCCCGGATGTAAGGCGATCCATGGCACGAAAATTCTACGCTGTCTTCCCCTGTATAGGAATGCGGTGCACGAAAAACACTCAGCAGCACCTGATCCAGAAATTCGCCGTCCGGCTTGTATACCGTTCCAAACCACGTACGGTATCCCGGACTTTGTGTAAGGTCGGGACAGGCATTGGAACGAAAGACTTTGCCGGCAACCTCCAATGCAGCAGGGCCGCTCATGCGGATGACAGCTAAAGCACCGGCTGCCTGCGGGGTGGCCGGCGCACAGATAGTCGTGTGCCCATGGGACGGTACCGTGGAGTTAGTCATTTCTTTCAATTACTACAATGTTTTCAATATGATGCGTATGCGGGAACATGTCCAGCGGTTGTACGTGCTGTATAGTATATAAGGGTTGCAACAAAGCCAGATCACGCGCCTGGGTAGAAGGATTGCAGCTTACGTACACCATGCGTTGCGGTGCCATCTCCAGTAATACGTTAAGTATATCCGGATGGACACCGGCCCGTGGGGGGTCGAGTACTACTACGTGCGGTTTTCCTTGGCGCTCCACGAACTCCGGAGTAAGCACGTCCTTAATATCGCCTGCAAAAAAAGCTACGTTGTCGGCACCGTTTGCCTGTGCGTTGGCTTGTGCGTCCTCAATTGCCTCGGGAATGTATTCTATGCCTGTCACCTGTTTGCAGTGACGAGCCAGGTAAAGCGCAATGGTTCCCGTTCCGGTGTACAGGTCGTAAACGGTTTCGTGTCCTTGTAGCGCAGCCAGTTCCAGCACTTTGCTGTAAAGGCGTGCCGCCTGAAGTGTGTTTGTCTGGTAAAAAGATTTGGGACCAATCCTGAACTCCAGCCCGTCCATAGTTTCTGTAAGGTAAGGACTGCCTGCGTAATGGAAGGCTTCCAGGTCGGAAAGGCTGTCGTTTTTTTTGGGATTGAGCATGTAGTACAGGGAGTGGATTTGTGGAAATGTTGCCTGAAGGTGGTCCAGGAGCGCTTCACGTGCCGAGGCATCTTCTCCGTTTTCCGGGTTGTCGTGTGCAAATATCACCACCACCATGGTCTTGCCGCAGGACGTGGTACGTACCATAAGTGTACGCAAGAACCCTGTCTGACGGCGTACATCAAAGAACGAGAGCCCTTTTTCCAGGGCATATTGCTTTACTGCATGCCGGATTTCATTGGAAGGTTCCGGTTGCAGGTGGCAAGTTTCCAAATCCAAAATCCTGTCAAACCTTTTGCGTACATGGAAACCCAAGGCAGGAAAGCGCGGGAACGGCTCTGCATCACCTGCCTGTAGTGCAGTTTGTTGAGCTACAGGGAGTTCTTCAAAGGGAATCCAGCCCTTGTCAGAGAAAGTGAATTCCAGTTTGTTGCGGTAACCTTGCGTATTTTCGGAACCGAGTATGGGCTGTAGGGTAGGGAGCTCCAGTTTTCCTATTCTGGACAATTGATCAAAAACCTGTTGTTGTTTGAATCCCAGCTGTTTCTCGTAAGGTACATGCTGCCAGCTGCATCCGCCGCACATCCCAAAATGAGAACAAAATGGGGCAACACGCAGGGGAGAGGGCTCCACCAGCCGGTGAACCACACCTTCTGTGTAACTCTTCTTTATACGCAGGATTTTAATATCTGCCACATCACCCGGAACGGCCATAGGAACAAACAATACTTTACCGTCCACGTGTGCCAGTCCATTGCCTTCTGCGGCAAAAGATTCCATACGCACACTTTCCCAAATTTCGTGTTTTCGTTTTTTCATATTCTCTTTTCAGAGAACAAAAATGCGAAAAAAAAAGCGTATTTTAGAGGAATTAATTAAACAGCCATATTATGAAAACGGACTTAATCAAGAAAAGTGTAGCTAAAGTGCTTGCAATAAGCATGTTAGCTATGTTCGGAGCCCAATTTTCACTACAGGCTCAAGAAAATACACTTAGTGTTTCGGGTATTGTCATAGATTCAGAGACAAGACGCCCCATGGTTTTTGCATCGGTAAGCATTCAGGATATAGGTATAGGTATTGTAACTAACGGGGAAGGTTTTTTTACCTTAAAATTTCCCAGTCAGTATGCAGATAAATCAATAACCATAAGCTATTTAGGATACCATACTGGTGTAATGCCCATAGCAGAGTTCCGGGCATCCTCCAAACCGCTTACCATTGGCCTTATACAGGCAGCACTGCCCATACCTATGGCCACAGTTAAGCCTATAGATCCGCTGGAACTGGTAAAAGAATCCTTTAGGAATATCCGTTACAACTTTCCGCAGGAAAGGATGCAAATGACCGGATTTTACCGGGAAATGATACGCAAAGGAAATACGTATGTAACACTGTCAGAGGCAGTTATTGATGTTCAAAAATCCCCGTATTCGCCGACTTTTGCTGTAGATCAGGTAGGAATTTATAAAGGACGAGGCAGCATTGACTGGAGCCGCATTGATACGGTATTCGTTAAATTTCAAGGGGGAATTCGCTCCGCACTTGAAATTGATGTAGCCAACAACTTGTTTTTGGGGGTCAGAGAAACGGAAATAGACCAGTACTACAATTTTCAACTGGACCGTCCGGTGCAGATGAACAACAGGATCAATTATGTGGTCTTATTTGATCAGAAGCCAGGTGCTGAAGACATTCTGTTTCGCGGGAAAGTTTATATTGACATGGAAACAAAGGCCATTGTCCGTGTAGAGTTCAATATGAATGTAGAAAACAAGGAACAGGCTACGAACATTTTCATCCGCCGCAAACCTGCCGGATTAAAAGCACGTGTAGAATATGCGGCGTATATGGTGCAATACAAGCAGCTGCCGTCCGGTGTCTGGGCATTTGATTATTCCAGAACAGATATCAAGTTCAATGCAAAATGGGCTAAAAAACTATTCAGCCAGAACTATACCATTACTTCAGAAATGGCCATGACGGATTACAGCAGAGAATCCTACCGGATACCGCAAGCAAGCCGCGTTAAGACAACAGACATTACGCTGTACCGTGTAGCCGATTTTGAAGACCCGGGTTTCTGGGAAGATTACAATACCATTGAACCTGAATCGTCCATTGAAAGCGTTATATCACGCATTATAAGGCAACTTAAACGCAGAAATCGCTAAAAGGAACACAATTTATATTATGTTAAATAGCAATGTTCCCCTGGCCGAACGGATGCGCCCCACTTCTTTTAAAGATTTTGCAGGCCAGGAACATTTGGTAGGTCCGAATGCCGTCTTGCGCAAAATGATTGAAAGCCGCAACCTGGCTTCTTTCATTCTCTGGGGTCCTCCCGGTGTCGGGAAAACAACCCTGGCCCGTATCATTGCTACAGATCTGGAGCGCGTATTTTTCAGCTTATCTGCCGTAAGTTCCGGTGTAAAAGATGTACGCGAGGTCATTGAGCGTTCCCGCTCGGGCAGCATGTTCCAGAAAAACAGGCCCATTCTCTTTATTGATGAAATCCACCGCTTTAGCAAATCACAGCAGGATGCCTTATTGGGGGCTGTTGAAGACGGCACCATTGTACTGATTGGAGCCACTACGGAAAACCCTTCTTTTGAAGTCATCGCTCCCCTGCTTTCACGCTGTCAGGTGTATGTGCTTAATTCACTGTCTGTTAAAGATTTAGAAAGATTACTTAAACGGGCCATAGAAGAGGATGCTTACCTTAAAACCTTGACATTCAACATAGAAGAAACAGAGGCCTTATTTCATTTTTCGGGAGGAGATGCACGCAAACTGTTGAATATCATAGAAATAGTAGTATCTACTTACGACCCCGGGGAAACCATTCTTATAAACAACGACCAGGTACAGGAACGCCTTCAAAAGAACATCGTGCTCTACGATAAAGACGGAGAGATGCACTACGATATCATCTCGGCGTTTATCAAAAGCATCCGCGGTGGTGATCCCAACGCTGCCTTGTACTGGATGGCCCGTATGATTACGGCGGGTGAAGATCCCCTGTTTATAGCCCGACGTCTGGTTGTGCTTGCCTCGGAAGACATAGGTTTGGCCAATCCCAACGCATTTTTAATGGCCAACGCCTGTTTTGACACCGTACACCGCATAGGTATGCCCGAAGGCCGCATCCCCCTGGCACAGACGGTCATTTACCTGGCTACAAGCGCTAAAAGCAACTCGGCTTATGTGGCTATTGAAAAGGCGCTGGAAGCCGTTCGTAAGACAGGCAACCTGCCCGTTCCGTTGCACCTGCGCAATGCACCTACCGACCTGATGAAAGAATTGGGGTATGCCAAAGGTTACAAATACGCTCACGATTTTGAAGGGCATTTTGTAGAGCAGGAGTTTATGCCCAAAGAATTGACCAACAGCTGCTTCTACTCCCCTTCCGACAATCCCAGAGAAAAGGAAATTGTCCGGTTTCTTGAACAATGGGGAAGCAAATATTCCAAGGGACCAAAAAAAACGTAACTTAGCGCAATTATGAATCTCCGGGACTTTTTTTTGATAGCGGGACCTTGTGTTGTCGAGTCCGAAAAAATCTGCATGAACATTGCTGAAACGCTGTGCCGGCTTACAGCTGAATACAATATGCAGTATGTCTTCAAAGCCTCTTACCGCAAAGAAAATCGCACGCGTTACAATTCTTTTACCGGTATTGGAGACAGAAACGGTCTGGAAGTATTGCAGTCCGTGAAAAAGCATTTTAACACCCTTGTTACTACAGATATACATACGCCCGACGAAGCACAGGTGGCTTCTGATTACGGCATTGATATCCTACAGATTCCGGCATTTCTGTGCCGTCAGACTTCCCTGCTGAAAGCAGCTGCACAGACGGGCCGCGCTGTTAACGTTAAAAAAGGTCAGTTTCTGGCACCGGAACAAATGGGATTTGTAGTAGAAAAGTTGTTGGAATTCGGAGCAGCCAAAGAAAAGATTCTACTGACGGAAAGAGGAACACAATTTGGCTATAAAGATTTAATATTTGATGTCCGGGGCATTCCTACCATGAGAAAGCTGGATGTACCTGTAGTAATGGATGTTACCCACTCTGTACAAGTTCCAAACCAAGAACGAGGGATTGCCGGCGGCCGTCCGGACATGATATTTACCCTGGCAGCAGCAGCTGTGGCTGTAGGAGTAGACGGTCTGTTTGTGGAAACCCATCCCAACCCGGCAGAGGCTTTATCGGACGGCAGTAACATGCTTTCGCTCGACCGCATGGAGTCGCTGTTGCGGCATATACTGGCTTTCCACAGCACCTACCTGGATTTGAATAAAGAGAAAAATAATACTTAAAGTAAAACATTAAATAACCGTAGCAGAATGATACAAGATAACAATTTTAACAAAAGACACGAGAAACTTCCTGTCTTTATTTATGACGACCAACATCAAGCCTCAATCAACCTGGTGAACACCATTCTGGCCACCCTCACCCAAAAGGAAAGTAGGGGTGAAAAACTGGTTTTGGGTCTCTCCACCCGTTCAGCTACCATACCTGTTTATGAACTTTTTGCAAAAGCGCACAGGGAAGGCAGAAGTTTTAAAAACGTAGTTGTATTTGGCATTAATGAATTTTATCCGTTGAACAGAAACCAACTGCAATCCCATTACCGTTTTCTGAAAGAATACATTTTTGATGTCCTGGATATACCGGAAAATCAAATTCATTTTCTGGACGGAGAAGTCAGCCGTTCGCATGTTGTGGAACATTGCCAGGACTACGAAAAGAAGATTGCTGCCTACGGAGGGATAGATATACTCATCACTTCAGGCATGGGGTCCAACGAACCCGGCTCGCCGTACAACTCCCGTACACGTTTGATTACCCTCAATACCAATACCCGGATTTCTGCAGCCAGCGAATTCTTTGGGGTGGATTTTGTTCCCAATTACGCCCTTACTATGGGCATCCAGACACTACTGGAGAGCAAAACCATCTATTACCTGGCGTGGGGAGAAGGAACAGCCAAAGCTATTAAAAACCTGGTTGAAGGAGAGGTTACCGAGTCACAGCCTGCCAGTTTCCTGCAAAACCACCCACAAACAGAAGTAATCATTGACCGGGCTGCATCGGCAGATCTCACCCGTGTTGCTACACCTTGGCTCACAGGCCCCTGCATATGGACGGAGGAACTTACCCGTAGGGCCGTGTTCTGGTTATGCCGCCACCTGGACAAACCCATTCTTAAACTCACAGCCAGGGACTACAACGACAACGGAATGAGTGACCTGATCACAGAACGAGGCCCCTTCAGCAAGATCAACATAGATACGTTTAACAGCCTGCAACACACCATTACCGGTTGGCCGGGCGGAAAACCCAATGCCGATGACTCTACCCGTCCGGAAAGGGCACTTCCCTACCCCAAGCGTGTGATTGTATTCAGCCCCCATCCCGACGATGACGTGATCTCCATGGGCGGTACCGTAGCCCGGTTATCTCAGCAAGGCCATATACTTCATTTAGCTTACCAGACATCGGGCAACATTGCCGTATTTGATCACGAGGTACTTCGTTTTCTCGATTTCTTACAAGAAATTTCCCCTGTGTACAACCTGGATCAGGAAAAGACACGCGCTATTTTTGTTCAGGCGCGGGAAGATTTGAAAAAAAAGAAACCGGGCGAACCGGATTCACACGCCATCCGTACGGTCAAAGGCCTGATTCGCCGCGGAGAAGCTAAATCTGCATGCGATTATCTGGGAATCAAGGAGGATCACGTACATTTTCTGGACATGCCTTTTTATGAAACGGGCGGAGTCAAGAAAAACCCCTTATCACCCGATGACATCACCATTTTGTGCGACCTGATAGATAGTGTTCAACCTCACCAAATTTTTGCTGCTGGCGATTTAAGTGACCCGCACGGAACGCACCGGATCTGCTACTCGGCCATATTGCAAGCCCTGGAAAAAATGCAGCACAAACCGTGGATGAAAGACTGCCGCTTGTGGCTGTACCGAGGTGCCTGGCAGGAATGGGATGTAGCCAACGTAGATATGGCTGTTCCCCTCAGCCCGGAAGAAGTTATCATCAAACGCAACGCCATTTTCCGTCACCAGAGCCAGAAAGACCCGGCCATGTTTCCCGGAAACGACCCGCGTGAATTCTGGAAACGAGCCGAGGAAAGGAACCACACTACCGCCGACCTGTACGACAAACTGGGCATGGCAGAATACCAGGCCATTGAAATGTTCCGTCTCTACCGCAAAGGCATGAAGATTTGATGGTTGTGCAGCACTTGCTGCAACTGTCGGTCGCTTGGCGCACTTGATTTGGCGCACTTGATTCAATCAAGCGCGCCATTA
>DIRP01000002.1:116402-134316 GCA_002427525.1 Bacteroidales bacterium UBA5433
GGTCGCTGCACCAAAAGAACGGGGAACGCCTCCCGGTTGCTGCGCTACTGCTCCGCTGTCACTGCGCTGTCGCTCCGCAACCGGGCCCCTCCCTCCTCGGGTGCGAGGTTCCCCTTTTGCTTTTGGTGCCAGCTCCCTTGTTTTCGTGCGGTTCCCTTTTTTCCGTTCAGTTCCGTTCAGTTGCATGCCATTTGGCGCGTTTTGGGCACTCTAGATTCAATCAAGCGCGCCAATTTTTTTTGCCGCAGCGGTATCTCAATCTTAATCAGGTAATTGCGTTTTCTTCAGAAAATTTTGGCGCACTTGATTGAATCCAGCATGCGCCAAAATTGCTGCTGTGAAAGGAAAGTTGGTTGTGCAGCAACATCAGAACAAGGGATTGCCTCGGCTTTCAAAACCGGTTGCCTGCAACCGGAAGCATTCCCGGTTCTGCATGTGATCCAGCAGGTACTATTGCTAGAAGGGGTAGCCTACGCCAAATTGAAGGGCGTAGTTGTTTTGTTTGAGCCATTGGGAAGGCGGGTTCCAGGCTTGTTTGACAGGATCCCTTACAATCATTCCCAAATCCAGTCGCAGGATAACAAAATCCAGGTTGAGCCGGATGCCTGCACCTACGTCCATGGCAATGCTCTTATAAAAGGTGTTGAAGCGGAAGACTCCGGCTTCAACGGCTTGCGGCTTTGGTAAATGCCATATATTACCGGCATCGGCAAACAGAGCGCCTTCCAGTTTCCAAAACAGAGGAAATCTGTATTCCAGATTCACTTCCAAACGTATATCCCCTGCCTGGTTGGGAATAGTAAATGTTGAATCTACCGGCATAGAACCGGGACCTACCGTTCTGGCTTGCCAGGCACGCAGGCTGTTGGCTCCACCCGCGTAGAACATCTGTTCCAAAGGGAGCGATGTCGCATTCCCATACGGAACGCCAATTCCGGCATACAAACGGGCGGCTAACTGGTGTTTCTCTCGTATGAAAGTAATTCCTGTATTTATATCTGTTTTAACGTACCGGGAATAGGCGATTCCCCCAATGGTGTGGCTCCCGGTGGTGTCTTGTGGCATATACGTGTTAAACAAGCTCAGGACATTTCCGGCAGATTCTAAACCCAGCCGTACGTAATGCCAGGATCTCCTGTGTACGGGAGAATTATCACTCGTATAATAAAAAATGGAAGACAATCCCAAATCCAGGTGGTCTTTGTACGTGTCAATTAAAAACGGATCGTTAAGAGATTCCAAAAAACCCGGGCTCATATTGTGCAATTTGACGAGCTTTAACTTAACAGGGTTTATTGTATAATGATAAGCATCTCCCATACTCCAGGTATATCCGAAAGACGCCGATGCAATATTTCTCAGGTATTCCGGACGTGACTGGTAACTGTAACTGGCAGACACATCTGTTCTCGGCACCCTGTCTTTGAAGACCTTGTAACTTATCGGAAACAACATTTTTGGAAAAGACAGGGATAACGAAGCTCCCAATTCCGTAGAACGTATGGGATCGTGCAACTTAAACTGAAAATTGCCCATAAATCCAAGGGTAAGCCACTCGCCTCCCTTGAAAATATTTTTGTGGTAATAAGATAAAGCAGGAGAAACCCCAATCAATCCGTTGGAGTTGCTGGAAGCTTCCAGGTTCAGTTTATATCCTTGTGAATTTCCGGGACTAAGCCGAATGGTACAGTCCACCAACGCGGTATCAACCGGCATGGACTCCGGCAGCTCGTTTGCAGGCACTTCATCAAACAGGAATGTAACACTGTTTAACAGGCGTATGTTGGAAAACCTGTTGTACGTTGTTTTCACCTTGGATTCATCGTACAAATCGCCTTCCCGCAGGTAACTTATGTTGCGGATAACACGTTTCCTGAGGTTACTCTTCCCTTCGTAATGATACGTAAGCCCCTCTTCTCTATGTATTTCCATGGAAGACAGGTACGTGGAATCCATAACTGCCCGTATGGGATCGTAGCCCGGAAAAATATGTATGTTTCTTATGCGGTAGACTTTTTGGGTATCTTTTCCGGGTAAATGTACTTCCAATGTCGCTTTATTGGAACGTGTCAACGTATCTGCTACAAAAGCAATATGGGTGCGGTTGAAATTGTAATATCCGTTATTTCGCATTACAGAAGTAATACGTGTAGCTTCTTCTTCCAGTAGAGAGGACGCCAGACGGCTCCCCGGAACAACCAGGGACTGATGTTGCGTTGCATGGTACAGGGTTACCAGAGAAGGATTTGCCGGAGCCAGAAAAACAGAGTCAACAGTATACGTTTTTCCCGGAGTTACCTTGTAGTGTACGGTTGCTTTTTTGTTTCTGTAAGCAACACTATCTGTGATGGTATTTGAATAATACCCCAGTGTTGTCAAATAATTATCTATGTTCTGCTTGCTGTATTCAATAAGAACGGGATCAAAAATCACCGGAGGCTCTCCCATTTTACGTAGGAATCGGCTTAGTCCGTTGTCTGTGTTGGGACTCATGCTGTACAAATTCAGGAAAGCTTTCCAACCAAAGATGATTGTTGTATTTGGTTTTTGCCTTAAGTAAGGTTCCAGCACAGACGGTGAAACATCTTTTCTCTCTTTCTCTTTCTCTTTCTCGACATGTACGACATTTTTGCGCAGCAAGTGTTTTCCTTGTGGCACATAACGCGTGGCCGCACAACCGGAGAACAACAGAACCAATAGGATAACAAGCGGTATCCAAAGCAAAATAAAGTTTCTGCGCATGGTGCAAATGTAAAAAAAAAGGCCCAAACATGAACAACAAATGATTATTCGTTTATATTTGCAATCTGATTGACTTACATTGGTGTATTTTTAATAAAGTAACTCACTTACATTACAGTAATGAAGAACAAGTATATTGATCTGATTCAACAAAGTTTTGATTTTCCGCAAGAAGAATTTACCGTAAAAGACGGCGAACTGGTGTTTAACAACATTCCGGTAATGGACCTGATTCATCAGTACGGTACTCCCCTAAAATTCTATTACCTGCCTAAAATTAGCAGGCAGATACAGAAGTGTAAAAGGTGGTTTAATGTTGCTATGGCTAAAGTCGATTACGAAGGTGAATACCACTACAGCTATTGTACCAAATCTTCACACTTCTCTTTTATACTGGAGGAAGCACTAAAGAATGACATCCACATTGAAACATCCTCGGCTTTTGATATCAACCTTATTGAATCACTTTATGAAGAGAAGGTAGTTGATAAAGATCTTTATGTCATTTGCAACGGATATAAAAAACAACAATATATAGACAACATTGCAGGGCTGATAAATTCAGGATGGGAAAACACCATTTCTATTCTGGACAATATGCCGGAAATTGAAGCGCTCGACAAAGCCGTCAACAATACTTGTAAGATTGGTATTCGCATTGCTGCCGAAGAAGAACCTAAATTTGAATTTTACACCAGCCGCCTGGGAATCCGTTACAGCGACGTTGTCCCCTACTACCACAAATACATAAAGCGAAATTCCAAGTTTAAGCTGAAAATGCTGCATTTTTTTATAAACACAGGCATTCAGGACAACGCCTATTACTGGAATGAATTGTCCAAATGTGTGAACGTATATTGCGACCTTAAAAACTTCTGTCCCGATTTGGATTCCTTGAACCTTGGAGGAGGCTTTCCCATACGTAACTCCCTGTCATTTGATTACGACTATGAATACATGACAGAGGAGATCATTGCCCAGATTAAAAGCATCTGCAACAGCCGCGGAATCAAAGAACCGGACATTTTTACGGAATTTGGCTCGTTTACGGTTGGTGAAAGCGGAGTGAACATATACCAGGTATTGGGCGAGAAACAACAAAACGACCGGGAAAGATGGTATATGATTGACTCTTCGTTCATGACTACCCTGCCGGATACCTGGGGCATCAAACGCCGTTTTATACTGCTTCCCATCAATAAGTGGGATGAACCTTACCAGCGTGTCTTCCTTGGCGGCCTTACCTGCGATTCGCAGGATTACTACAATGCCGAGGCTCACGCCAATGCAGTTTTTCTCCCGAAGAACGAGAACGAAGAGCCGCTTTACATCGGCTTTTTCAACACCGGTGCCTACCAGGAATCCATATCGGGCTTTGGCGGGGTGCAGCACTGTCTGATGCCTGCACCAAAAATGGTGATTATTGGAGAGGAAAACGGAGAGTATTATACCAAACTGTTTTCCAAAGAACAAACGTACAAATCCATGTTAAAAGTTTTGGGTTACTGATTTCTTAGGGCGCATGGCTGGAAATAAAGAAATACAATACGTAAGGGAGTTGGGGCAAAAGAAATTTCGCCGCGAAAGACAGGAATTCATTATAGAAGGAAAGAAAATGATAACGGAGCTGCTTCTGGGAAACAGCCCGTTCCCCTTGCGTGAACTTTACGTACAGGAAGACTTGTTTGACGTATCATTTTTTGATATTCCCTTTCCGCATACGACTAAAAAGGTAACACAAGTACAAATGAAAAAGATGTCCTGCCAGTCTACTCCGGCAGGTGTTCTGGCCGTTGTGGGTATACCTTCCGTACGTGCAGCTGTTCCCACAAAAGGAAATCTTTACCTGGCACTGGACGGCATACAGGATCCCGGAAATTTTGGCACCCTGTTGCGCATTGCAGACTGGTTCAATATAACGGCCATTTATGCTTCGCCCGATTGTGTAGAGTTGTATAACCCAAAAACAGTACAAGCAACCATGGGGGCCATCCTGCGTGTTCCCGTTTATTACACCCCCTTAACAGGATTGTTGCAGAACAGCTGCGTTCCTGTGACCGGTGCTGTCTTGCAAGGAGGTAAAGACATCAACACCCTGGAATTACCGGAAGACGGCATCATTGTATTAGGAAATGAATCGCAGGGCATAAACAAAGAATTGCTGGAATACCTGCAAACCCGCCTGTACATACCATCTTACCGCCATGGATCTGAATCGTTGAACGTAGCTACCGCTGCTGCCATAATTTGCGCAGCTTTCCGAAGAAACCTTCCGCCCACGCCCAGGATATAAGATACAACAGTAAAATTCCTGTATTTACAATCAATTTCGGCACCAGGGGCAAGTGAGCAAACAACAGAGAAAAAACATAAAGGCTTATTCCTGCAACTATATACAGGGTGTTACGTTGCCAACGGTAAGGTATCGGATAATGTTTACGGCCCATTAACGCACAAATCACGACCATCACCAGGTAGCTTGCCAAATGTCCCCAGGCAGCAGCCATATACCCGTAACGGGGCATAAACAGCACATTAACCAGCAAGGTAACTGCCAGACCGGCTGTAGTAATCAGAACGGCATAGCTTGTTTTTTCAGACAGTTTAAACCAAATGCTTATATTAAAGTATATACCCAGTAAGACATAGGCCAGAGCCATAATGGGAACAACTACAATACCTTCCCGGTAATTAGCTCCCAGAATAAGCCCAAACAAGTCCATATACAACAAAATGAACAGGTAAACGAGCATGCAGAATCCGGTAAAAATTTCCAGTACCCTGGCGTACGTTTCCGGTGCGTTTTTATTGCCGGATTCTCCAAAAAAGAAGGGCTCTGCTGCATAACGGAACATTTGAATAAAAAGATTGATAAGAACCGCCAGTTTTATGCCTGCCTGGTAGATACCCATTTGTGCCCTCCACGAAACATCTTCAGGAATCAGAAAACGGAACAGTAACCTGTCACTGAAGTCATTTAAGATACCCGGAAGGCCTGCCACCATCAGCGGTAACGAGTAAAGCATAAGCTTACCCCACAATTTACGATCAAAGGCAAAGCTGCTCTTTTTTAGCAAATCAGGAAGAAAGAGCACCAAGGCAACTATACAGGAAAGGAAAATAGAAAACAATACGTAATTGTAATCCGGTACAGCCGGGATAAACCGTCCAATCAGCGCTTGTGGGTTTGCTGAAAGAAAACGCGGAACCCACAGGAAAAAGAGCAGGTTCATTCCCAATTCGCAGCAAATCTTGATGGTTTTGAATAGGGCAAACTTGATGGCTTTATGTTCAAAACGCAACCGGGCAAATAAAATGGCCGTTATGCTGTCAAGAAAAAGTATGCCGGCAACGTACGTAATGGATTGCGGACTATTGGCATAACCCAGCATTCCTGCAATAGGTTGCTTCAGGAGCACCACAACGACAAAAAACAATCCGGCAACCAGGGTAACGGTAGTCAGGGCTGTTGAAAACACCTTTCCGGCACCTTTTCCGTCGTGCTTCTGTTGTGCCAGGGAGGCAAAGCGGAAACAGCCAGTCTCAAGGCCCATTACAAGAATAACCTGTAAAACAGCAATATAGGCCATGAATTCGGCAACTACACCATAAGCGGCCTGATCTGTCAGCACACGGGTATAGAGGGGTACCAGCAGAAAATTCAACACCCTGGCCAGGATGGTACTCGTGCCGTAGATAACTGTTTCTCCGGCTAATTTCTTTAAAGCAGAATTTTTAACACCTGCATTCATAACATAAGTCGTTGTCTTACAATCTCAAAAAGTACCACAGCTGTTGCTGCCGATACATTCAGGGAGCCAATTTCTCCCAGCTGGGGAATAGCTGCCAACGCATCGCATATTCCTGCAATGCCACGGGAAATGCCTGCTCCTTCTGCCCCCATGACCAAGGCTGTCGGTCTTTTAAAATTGGTCCGGTAAATGGTGTCTTCTCCTTTGGCATCTGTCCCTATGACCGTGTAGCCTGATTCCTTTAAAAAATAAACAGCAGTTCTCAGGTTGGGGACCCGGCAGGTTGGAATACGCAACAAGGCTCCTGCCGAGGTTCTGATGGCATCTTCATTCACTGCAGCGCCTCCTTTGGCCGGGAGAATCAAAGCTCCCACCCCGGCGCATTCCGCAGTACGGGCAATGGCGCCAAAATTGCGCACATCACTAACACCGTCCAGCAGTAAGACCAGCGGCCATTCAGTCGTTTTTCCGGCTGTTTCCACAGCTTCTTCCAGTGTCACATAATCTAATCCCGGATATTGTGCTGCCACTCCCTGGTGGTTTCCTCCGGCAGCAAGCTTGTTCAACTTTTCTACTGGTACGAATTGTACCGGGATTTCGTATTCCCGTGCCAATTGCAGAATTTGTGCAGCAACCGGGCTGTCGTGTCCTTTTCTTAAAAAAACCCGTTCCGGTTTTTTATTGCCCAGTAAGGCCTCTCTTACCGGATGAAATCCAAATATTTTTTTCTCATTCATGTTCCATTTCTTTAATAAAAGCATCCCGCTTGTTGTGGGCAGTCTCCCAGGCTTTCATGGCCAGGTCCAGTCCTTTTTTTTCTTTCTCGTAGGTTCTGTAAAAGTCCGGTTCAAATCCTTCGGCCGGAGGGCTTTGCAACTGCGCATCCATTTGGGACAGCTTTTCTTCGTATGCTTCTATGCTGTTCTCTAAGCGGGTTACGGCAGACTCCAGTTTCCTGAGCGTTCGTTCGCGCTCTTTTCTTTGCTGGTATTGCGTTGATGCACTGCTTTGTGCTTCAGGAGTACGAATGACCTCGTCCGGAGACTCAGCTCTTCTTCTTTCCAGAAAAACACCAATGCCACCCAAATGCTCTTTAACCTTCCCGTCTCTGAACTCGTACACTTTGTTCACCAGTCCGTCCAGAAAGGTCCTGTCGTGAGAAACCAGTACAAGCGTTCCGGTATAGTTCAATAAAGCCTCTTTCAAAATTTCCTTAGACTGGATGTCCATGTGGTTGGTGGGCTCGTCCAGCAACAAAACATTATACGGTTGTAGCATAAGGACTGCCATGGCAAGCCGGGAGCGTTCCCCGCCACTCAGTACCACGGTCTTTTTATCCACATCTTCTCCACGAAACAGAAAAGCAGCCAGGATATCCCGCAGTTTTGTGCGCACCTCTCCCGTTGCAATTTTATCTACTGTTTCAAAAACCGTCAAATCTTCATCAAGTAATTCGTCTTGATTCTGGGCATAATAACCGGCCATTACGTTATGACCTGTTTGAAGGGTTCCTTCCAGAATCCGAGCCTGTCCTGCCTGTTGTCCCGGAGCAAGCAGTTTGAGCAGGGTTGTCTTCCCTTCTCCGTTTCTACCTACAAGTGCTATTTTCTCTCCGCGTTCTACGGTAAGATCAGCATGTTTAAATACAGGTTTTCCATCGTACCCGGCCGCTACATCTGAACACCTGTATACTACTTTTCCACTGCGTGGGGGGTTGGGAAAGCGGATGCTGATTTGTGCATGATCTACCGGATCTATCTCTACCAGTTCCATTTTCTCAAGTTGTTTTATCCGGCTCTGTACCTGGTTGGATTTGGTGGGTTTGTACCTAAACCGTTCTATGAACTCCTGAGTTTTTTCAATAACCTTCTGCTGATTTTCATAAGCAGCTGTTTGTTGTTCAACCCGTTCTCTACGCAATTCCATAAAATAAGAATACGAGGCCTTGTAATCGTATATCCTGCCCAAAGACAATTCAATAGTTCTTTCCGTAACCGTATCCAGAAAAGTCCTGTCGTGCGACACAACAAGCAAAGCACCTGCATAAGAGGCCAGGTACGATTCCAACCACCTGAGGCTCTCAATGTCCAGGTGATTGGTCGGTTCGTCCAGCAAGAGCATATCAGGATTGGAGAGCAGCAATTTGGCCAGCTCTATCCGCATATTCCATCCCTCAGAAAAAGTGGCGGTTGATCTTTCCAGTTCATCCCTTTTAAACCCAAGCCCCAAAAGTATTCTTTCTGCGTTCCCTGTCGGATTGTCTGAAGCAACCAGGTGAAACCTGTCATTCAGTTCCCCAAGTTCACCAATAAGCTTCAGATAGGACGGTGCCTGGTAATCGTCTCTTTCAGCCAATTCCCGGTTAATCTGCTCCATTCTTTTTGACAATGTATCGATATGGGAAAAAACCGTTAGAGTTTCTTCCAGAACCGATTTGTCTTTTGCATGGTTCATCTGTTGTGGCAGGTATCCGGTCCTCAGGTTTGCATCCCCGGCTACCGTACCGGATGTAGGTTCCAGTTGACCCGCAATGATTTTCATGAGGGTTGACTTACCCGTTCCGTTCTTTCCTACAAGAGCTATCCTATCCTTGCGGTTGATATGAAAGGACACCCCGGAAAACAATTTCCGGTGAGCAAAGGATACTTCAATATTGGAAAGAGATATCATTTTATGGTAGCTCCTTGTGTATTTAATGTAAGCAGATACCCTTCATACAATGCAAAAGCCTGTCCATTAGAAAATTGTGTAACCGTATCGTAAATAAAAGAGATCTTCACGTCTCCTTTTTTATCAATAAAGCCCCATTTCCCGCCAAGCTTCATAGCTGCCAGTCCATTGGAAAAAGCAGGATGTCCGTCTTCGTACAGGAAAGGAATCACTGTATTTCCTTTTTTATCAACAAAACCGTATTGCTTTTGAATCCGTGACGTCATCAGGTTATAGCGGGCTGCCAAAGCCACTCCGTCTTGAAAATCATAAAGTTCTACCAGGTTTAATGAAAAAGGAAGTGTAAACAAACCGTTACGGTCAATGACTGCGTATTGTTCCTTATCAAATACTACAGCCACCTGGGAACTGTAGTTGTGAATCAGTTGGTATTGCGGAGTAACCACTACTTCTCCTTTATTAGATAATACCCCGTAACCGTTTTCGTTCCTTACTACCGTCATACCTTCCCGGCAAGGGCCAATCCAATTGTAAAATTGGGTTGGGTATTCCAGTTTCTTTGTGTTGCGCAGTGCATAGAATCCCAACCTTCCGGTTACTATCCATTCCGGTTTCCGGTGAAAATACAGGGTGTCGTAAACAGGTTCAATAAGAACAGCTGCATTTTTATCCAGCAAACCATAGTGATCGTTCAGCAAAACCCGGAATGTTGTGGGAGTACATATAGCTGCTTTTTCGTATTGCACCGGAACAATTGCTTCTTTATCGCCTAACCTGTGTAAGCCTTCCAGACCTCCGTTGCGTACCGCAAAAAAGGGACCTTCTGCTACTTCAATTCCATCGTATTGAGGAACAATAAGTTCTTTCCCCCTTTCATCTGCAACGCCCCATTTACCACCCCTGCAGACAAATATATAGCGATCTCGCAAATCCAGGCTGTCGTACAGGCCGGATTCTCTGATATTTCCTTTTTCATCAACCAGGTGAAACCGGCCATTCGGTTGCACGACCCTCAGAAACGGAAGTTCTGTTCCATAATAATCTGCAGTTACCCGGGAAGAAGATAAAGGTGTTTTCATACGTCCCCGCCTGTTTGCTATCCCCCACTCTTTGCCTTGTTTTACTATGTATACGTTTCTGAACGGATACAAGGTGTCAAATGCCGGATGCAATACCCACCTGCCTTTCATATCCAGCAGACCATAGCAGGAGTTAACACGTACAAGTGCCCTTTTCCTTTGAAAAGGATAAGCCTTGTCAAAATACGATTTGGAAAGAAGCAATCCCAGGGAATCCTGGTAATTCATGCCTTTACCCGGTACATGAACAGGTCCCGGAACAAAATGTTCCGGCCGGTATCCTCCGTTGTACAAATGCACATCTTTTCTTATGGATTCTGTGGTTCCGGGACGGTACAGACGTGTCAACGCCATTTTTTGGTAACCGGTAAGCATACGGCTTTTTAGCAAGACCACTACCGGAAATTCCCAGAAAAAGGGTACAAGAAAAAGCAACAGGCAAAGAAACCCTATTCCTGTCGGAATTACCCACCGGCGTCTAGACAGCAACTTTTTCATCCTCTTCTGACTTTTTGTTATAACTCACCAGAATGCTCGCTTCATAAAGCAAATACAGGGGTACGGTCACAATAAACAAAGTGAAAGCATCGCCACTGGGTGTTATGACAGCTGCCAAAATAAGCAAAATAACAAAGGCGTGCTTGCGGTGTTTTTTTAGAAAATCTTTGGAAATAATACCGATTTTTGACAAGACACGCAACAATACAGGCATCTCAAAGACGATGCCCATGATGAGGATAAGCCAGGTAAACATATGGATGTAAGACTGCAAGGTGATTTGGTTCTCAACCCAATCGGTCACCCTGTAATTACCCAGAAAGTTTATGGTTAACGGGAAAACAAAAAAATAGCCTGCCAGCACCCCCAGGAAGAAAAGAAAGGAGCACCAGGCAAAAGCACGGACCGCTGCCTTTCGTTCCTTTTCATAGAGTGCCGGTTTTACAAAAAGCCATAACTGGTATAGGATAAACGGAGTTCCCAGCACAAGGGCCAGGCTCAGTGAAATATTAATATGTGTGAAAAATTGAGCGGCCAGTTCAATGTTTTGCAACTCCAGTTTGAAAGGTTCCGGAGCCATAGACGGAATGTTCAACAAGCGGGACAGAGATTCCAACCATTTGTAAAAAACAAAATCGGAGCTTCTGGGTGCAAAAATAATAGTTTCAAAAACAAAAGTCTTGTTCAGAAATATTACGACCATAAGCACCAGCAAAACAATTACAGAACGTATAAGTACTTTGCGGAATTCTTCAAGATGCTCCCAGAAGGACATCCCGGTGTCATTCAACGGGGTCTCAGCTGCCACTATTCTCTACGCGTCTTTTCCAGATCGTTTTTTTCTTCGCTCAATTCATCTTCAATCCCTTTCATTCCATCCTTAAAGTTTTTCACACCTTTACCCAGGCCCTTCATCAATTCAGGAACTTTCTTTCCACCAAAAAGAAGCAGAATGACTAGCGCAATAATGATTATTTCGGTAGCACCTACGGTACCAAAAAGCAATAATTTTACCATGTTCTTATGTTTTAATAATTACAAATTTAGGTATTTTTCCAATACTTCCGTAAGGAAAAGCGGAGCTCTCACGGGAACACCACGGGTACTATCAACAAAAGCCAACGTTACAAATCCTTTTGCCAACAAGACATCGGATGGGTTTAGTATGGAGTACCTGAAAGTAATCCGTGAACGTGGCAGCTCTTCCAACCGGGTTATAACAGTAAGAATTTCTCCGTATTTGGCCGGATGGATGTAATCGCACTGTAAGGTATGCACGGGCATGATAATTCCGCGGGATTCTGTTTCTTTGTAAGGAATCCCGTAATGCTCCATCATTTCTTCACGCGCAATTTCAAAATAACGGATGTAATTGGAGTGGTGTACCACGCCCATCTGGTCCGTTTCATAATACCTGACTTTGATATGTGTTACATGTTCCATCATGCTTATTCTAAAAGTACTGCATTGGAGCCGGGAAGGTAATAAATTAACCGGAAATTGTCCAGCAACAGCGTGCTGCCGTCGGCACCTTTGTATTCGTCACCCTCCCAGGAAGAAGAACAACGTACCACAAGGTGTGTCATATCCAGATGTTCCCTGCCCGCAACCCCGTCAAAAAGGTAACGCTCCCGTACCCAGCCGGACGTTCCTTCTGAATACAGATCGTATCCGGCAATCATATTTACCCTGTTCCTGTGGTTATAAGTCCAATTGCTTCCTGTAAAGTTATGTAATTCAACAATAATAGATGCCTTATCTTTTCCGTCAATCTTTTTAAGGTCCTTAAATGACGGCATACCCAGCGTCCCCTTGTAAGGCTCTGTATAAACCCTCTGCCCCCCTGCTGTGTAATTGTATTCAATTTCAAAACCCACCGGATTTGAATCGGCAAGGAAAGCGATACCCATCGCAGACATACTTGGCGGGTCCATAACTGCATCAGCAGTCATGCTAAACGCAAATTTACCCAGCATAAGCGCACCGGCCGCCAGACTGGTGAATTTAAACAGCCCCAGGTCAACAACCTTTAGTGTAGTATGAAGCTTAGCGGCATACGTGCCATCTTGTCCCTGAACCCTGGAAGTTCCCGATACT
The DNA here is from genome assembly GCA_002427525.1 of Bacteroidales bacterium UBA5433. Classification (GTDB taxonomy): domain Bacteria; phylum Bacteroidota; class Bacteroidia; order Bacteroidales; family UBA932; genus DMER64. The sequence goes on from DIRP01000002.1 coordinate 129,241, forward strand.
TGAATATTGTTACCTGTTGTCCACCCTTTCCCATTGGATGGAAGTATGTTATAAATAAAATTTACTATACCCCACTCTTCAAAATTGCTGTTAGGCACCTGAGGTGCATAGACTAACGACACCTGCCACTCCCGGACTGTTTCATCTTCGGCCACAACAGAAAATGTATGGGGTGAACCAAAGGTCAGTTCCAAAGGTGCTCCCTGAACCAATCCCTTAGATATAGAAGCTCCTTCACTCAGAGTAAGCGAAGGTTTTATAGTTAAAACAGCTTCTTTGGATGGTCTGGAAGAAACCAGCAGCGTGATGGCTGCTTTGTCTTGTTCCAGGTATTTCTCTTCAAAAACAAAACCGGAAGACGGGTTGCCTGTTATGAAATTAATAACATTTGCTTCTGAATGACGAGGCATTGAACGGTCTTCCAGCTTTACCGTCCATGCAGTTTGGCTGGTACCGCTTTCTGAAGTTACCTGAAAGTGAAACTCCTGGTCAATAGATTCAAAGAGCAACGTATGCTGCAACGTAGTAATGTTTCCGCTAAGGGTGGCATTTTTAGAAACTTGCAGTGTGGCGTTGGCGGTTAACGGCAACTTGTTGGACCAATCATTAACAACGAGTGTTACGGTACGGGCTGTCGTATCAATAATTCCGTCTCTTTCCAGGCTTATGTTATGCTGTGTTTGGCTTGTCCCGCTATAACTGTCAATACGATAACCCAGTACACGTGCCTCTGTCACTTCTGTTCGTTCGTCTACCAAAACCAGATGCCATTCCGTGCACTCTTGACTTTCTGCGATAACCGTAAGCGGTGCTACATCTTCAATGGTTTGGAATCTAATTCCATCCGGATAAGCTTCCTGCAAAACAGCCATAGGAGATAATTCCAGCGTAAACGCTTCAATAACAAAAGGAAAATCATAGCCTGCTTTCAATACCAGCGAAACAGTCTGTTCTTGGGCATTAATTGTTGCGTGCCGGTCTTTCAACTGTACCAGATTTTCTGCCGAGCTGTACGAAACGGCTTCGAAGGACAGCACATCCGCAGCTGTAGAAAACCAGGGTTTCAGCTTCACTTTCCACAACCGGCTTTTCCCGCTTTCAGAAACAATATCAAAAGAAATCTCGTCTTTGTAGTTGTTGAAAAGAAGAGTTTTGGGAAGGTTGCTTGTAGCATGTTCAGACAGCGTTACCACGTACTCCTTTATTTGCAACGGGAAATCATTTCCTTTCAGGAACGGAATTTCAATTACTCCGGCCAGCGTGTCTACTATAGGTGAACCCAGGGTCATTTCATGTAAGGCAGATTCATAATCTACAACCCCAAAAGCGAGTGCATGGTTTTCCGGATTCAACCATTTGTTCCAGGAAAAAATCCAGGAACGGGCTACACGTGATATCCTGTCTGTCAGGTACAACGTATCCTGTTGCTCCCAGCCGGACAATTGAAAGTCCCCCTCCTGCGTACCTCCCATAAGAAGAACATAAGGAGAAAGGGGTACGGAAAGACGGGCGTTCCACGGAAAGGGAGTTCCGTTATCCCGTAACTCGGCATTGACCCTGCTTTGTGCAGGATCTGTAACAACGGATACCACTTCCGGGCCTGCTGTCTGAAAAACAAGTTCAACGGGTCCGGAGGGTTCCAACCGTTGCCAGACACCCGGTTCTGCCTGTGAAGATTCGTCAACTAAAGCAACCCCTGTAAGTTGTACAGCCCACGCTTCTTTCCTGCCACTTTCTGCAACCACGGTAAATGCAACGGAAGTGTCGTACGATTCAAGGAGGATAGACAATACATGAGAACCTTCCACTGCAAGTATTGATGCTCCGGGACTCAGTTCCAGCTCCAACTCCACCTTCAGGGGCAAGGTTTGCCCTGTCAATGCATACAAACACACCTGGGATTCAACTACGTCCACAACCGGTTCCTGCGACAGAATGAAACCTGCAGGCATATGTGTTAATAACCCGGCTGATGTTACGCCTGCCATTTCACTCAAAGGAGCCACTTCAATTGAAACGGTATACGAATAAGGCACACCGCTCTCTGCAATCAAATGGATGGTGTGGACCGTTTCTTCCGTTTCAAAAGTAAGGGTATTGTCTTCGTCCAGCCCCAGAATCTTATCAATTTTTTGGGCAGTACGGATATCCAGAGTCAACGTAACGGGGAATTCGTATTTCCCATACTCCATAGGCAGTACAAGTTCTCCGTTCCCCACAACCGGTTCTCCAAAAACAACGGTTTCCGGTGCAGTTTTCGTGATGAAACACGTAGAGACAGATGCATTATCATTCAACTCGGCTACTTTAACACACGTGGTCAAAGAAGCCAATACAACAAACAAAAGCAACACATGCTTGTATTTCATTGCCTGTCTTTTTATTGCACTATAATAATGCCAACTGTTCTTCCAGGGCGGTTATTTTTGCCCGGGCATCTTCCTGTTTTTTCCGTTCAATGGCTACTACTTGCTCCGGAGCACGTTGCACAAAAGTCTCGTTGGCCAATTTTTTTTCTACAGATAGCAGGAACTTACGGTAGTAATCCAGCTCTGCATGGATTTTGGAGCGCTCTTCTTCAATATCCAGAAAGGCTCCCAAGGGAATAAAACATTCGGTAGTACCTAAAAGAAACGCGTACATACTGCCTTCAGCCGGCGTTTGAGTTACCTGCTGTACAGTTTTCAATCCGGCCATCCGCATGGCTATGCCATACAGCCTTTTCGGAAAAGGACCTTTTATTAACAAGTCCAGTCCGGTTTTTCCCGGAATCTGTTTGTTCTGACGTACTCCTCTTATATGAACTACCAGTTCCTGCAAACGTACAAACTCAGCCAGTTCCTCTGCATCAAAAGAACCGGTTTCAGGTATGGGAGACACCATGATGCTTTCACCCGGCATGCGTTCCTGCAGATTTTGCCACAATTCTTCTGTAATGAAGGGCATGAAAGGATGGAGTAGATGAAGCAACACATCAAAAAACTCCAATGTTTTATCGTACGTGCAGGCATCCAGAGCTCTTTCTTTTTCTGTTGAAGGCTTAATTATCTCCAGATACCAGGAACAGAAATCCTCCCAAAAACGCTTGTAAAGAAGCATCAGTGCTTCTGAGAGCCTGTATTTGGAAAAGAGATCGTCTACTTCTACTCGGGTAGCTGAAAGCAACTGAGAGAACCAGCGAACGGCTTCCCGCGAAACCTCCTCTTGATTTTGCTGCGTATCCCGTTTCCAGGAACGGACTAACCGGTAAGCGTTCCATATCTTGTTGCAGAAATTCCTCCCCTGCTCTACCTGGGATTCATCAAATAAAATATCGTTTCCTGCCGAGGTACACAACATCAGCCCCATCCGTACTCCGTCTGCTCCGTAACGTTCCATCAACTTCACAGGATCCGGTGAATTGCCCAAGGATTTGGACATTTTTCGGCCCAGTTTATCACGTACCATACCGGTAAGGTACACGTTTCCAAAAGGTTTCTGGTTGCAGAAAAGATCACCTGCCATTACCATCCGGGCTACCCAAAAAAACAAGATATCAGGAGCTGTAACCAAATCGTCTGTAGGAAAATAGTAGGCCAGTTCTTTGTTACTCTGTTTTTCCGGATGTCCCGGCTTATCCGGATCAAATACCGAGATGGGCCAGAGCCAGGAAGAAAACCATGTATCAACTACATCGGGGTCTTGTACCAAATCTTCTGCTTGCAGGTGAGAATCAATTTTCCGTGCCAGTTCAAAAGCTTCTTGCTCTGTCGAGGCAACTACCACTTCTCCTGTGGGCAGGTACCAGGCAGGAATCTGCTGTCCCCACCACAATTGCCGGGAAATACACCAGTCCCGGGCTGTTTCCATCCAATGACGGTACGTGTTGTTGTACTTTTCCGGAATCAGTTTAATCCTGCCGTCTTCCATATAGGCAAGGGCTTTCTTTGCCAAAACATCCAGCTTAACAAACCACTGAAGGGAAAGCCTCGGCTCAATCACGGCATCTGTCCGTTCAGAAAAACCTACCTGTGTGACGTACGGCTCTTCCTTTTCCAGACATCCGCTTTCGTCCAGCATGCGGCAAATCTTCTTACGTGCCTCAAAGCGGTCTTCCCCAACCAGGATTTGTGCCTGTTCGTTCAAGGTTCCGTCCGGATTCAGAATATCCACTACAGGCAGTTTGTGCCGCAAACCAATTTCGTAGTCATTTATATCGTGAGCCGGTGTAATCTTTAAGCAACCCGTTCCAAAATCAATCGCCACGTAACTGTCTGCTATTACAGGTATTTCTTTGTTTATCAAAGGTATAAGTACCTTTTTCCCCACCAGGGCTGCATACCGTTCATCTTCGGGATGCACACAAACGGCTACGTCTGCCATTATCGTTTCCGGGCGTGTGGTAGCTATAGAAAGGTACTCTTTCCCGGGTTTGCCGTTCTCACTAAAGAAATACTTCAGGTAATACAGTTTTTCATTTACTTCGCGGTGAATGACTTCTTCGTCGCTAACGGCCGTTTTTCCTTTAGGATCCCAGTTAACCATGCGTATGCCGCGGTAAATCAAACCCCTGTTATACAGGTAAACGAATGATTCTATTACCGAGCGACTCATAGCCGGGTCCATGGTAAAAGAAGTACGGTCCCAGTCACAAGATGCCCCCAGTTTTTTGAGCTGTTCCAGGATGATATTGCCGTGTTTTTCTTTCCATGCCCACGCATGCTCCAGAAACTCTTCCCGGCTCATATCGGATTTTTCCAGACCTTTTTCCTTTAACAAGGCAACAACCTTGGCTTCTGTAGCAATGGAAGCATGATCGGTTCCGGGAACCCAGCACGTATTCTTACCTTGCATCCGGGCACGCCGCACCAACACATCCTGTATGGTATTGTTGAGCATATGCCCCATGTGAAGTACTCCCGTTACATTGGGCGGCGGAATGACCATGCTGTATTTGGGTCTGTCATCGGGAATGGAACGGAAAAAGCCATACTGCAGCCAGTAAGCATACCATTTTTCTTCTGTTACTGAAGGATCGTATATCGCGGGTAAATCCATATATTGTAGAGAATAAGACGCAAATATATATAAAAATAC
>DIRP01000008.1 GCA_002427525.1 Bacteroidales bacterium UBA5433
AAATCAAGGGACGGAATGGGACCTGTTTCGTCTTTGTAAAGTTCCAGTTTAAAGAAGAATTCATTAACATTTTCCGGTCTGGGTTGTTCTTCACTCAACGGATCATCTATATATGTGGGAGGTGTGTAACCACTGGGAGTGGAGGCAATTTTTACCAGGGCAGGTTTTACTTTAACAGCAGCATTTGCCTCGGCGCGACTAAAGGACACACCTTTATCCTTATAGGCTACCCATGTCCTGTTGAAGGGGCGGAACATAGCGTATTCCAGACTACCCAGTCCTTCAACTGCATTATAGTATGCCTTGATGGCATCTTCAATGGGTTTTGTAGAGGCTCCAACCATGTAGCCGTCGTAAGCTGTTTTGTCTAATTTACCAAAGAAGTCGTACAGTACTTGTGTACCAAAGTTTTTGTAGGCGCCGGGGTTAATGGTAATTACAGGACCTCCGTTGGGGCCGTCCAGACCCAGTTCAACGGTTCTGTCTTCAAACATCCAGTACAGCAACAGCCATACATACCAGTCTTGTTTGGTGATCTGGGTAAGATCTTTCCCTTGTTTGGTATAAACTGTACGCATGATATCACCGTAGGGAACAATTTTGGGATCGTAGGTCCATGCTGTGGCATGTTCCCAGAAAGGAGGATAGCCCTTGTCATGTGTGCCATCCATCAAGCCTTTCAGCTGGGTTACAATGGCATCTATTTCGGTGGGCAGGTTCAAAAGACCGATGATAGTATTGATAATATCTACAAAAGCCTGTGCATTTCCGTCAAATACAAATTGTGCCAGGGTGGTTGCGTTAAATTCAATACCACCCAAAATTTCGGAAATGGTGGAACTGCCGGGAACTACCACTTTACCTTCCACTATGTATCCGTTCATGTAATCCCGGAACAGCTGTAAGAGGCTGTCAGCGGCTACATACATTTCATCGTAAGTCTTCAGGTGGGCATTGTAGCTTTTCATAGCGGCATCCCATGTATTCCATGCATTTACCCATGTGGTGTACAAGGCACCTGTTGCAGGTTGGGCTCCTTCATAATATTTCTGCCAGTTGGCCCAGTTGTCTGTATAAGCCTTAACAGAAGCGGCAGCAGCATCTTTCTTGGCTTTAAGGTTTGCATCAATAATTCCGGATCCCTGATCCTGGAATTCTGCACGTGTATCTTCTATGACACGCATATCTCTTTCCATCACAGCAAACATGGTGATGGGGTAGGCTGCAGACTTCTTCCAGGGATACTTAATGCTGTAATTGCCCTTTACTACGTGAATGTTGATATCGTCACCGCCGTCGGAAAATACGCCCTTAATGCCTACTGCCTTTGGAGTAGTCAGTGCTGCCAGAGCTTTGTTAAGTTTTGTCATATTGAACCAAGCCAGCTCTTCTTGCAAGGCAATGTACCTGATTTCCATTTCAGCAATTTCTGCCCGGAATGCGGTAATCATGGCCTGGTAATCGGCAATCATAATATCCAGATCTTCGTGGTAGTTGTTGTACAATGCATCATAAGCTGCTACAACACCTTCCAGGTACTCTACTTCACAGGTAAGGCGGCGCAGGTTGGCTTCCAGTTGCTGACGGATGTGGGATACATCTTCCGGGTATGTTACCTTGGTATACCACAAATACTGAGCTTTAGCATAGTTCAGGTCTACTTGTGCTTCTCCAAGGGCCATAATAACGTCTTGAATCTGGAAAGTAAGGTTATCCAAAGCGGCTATAAGATCTTGTGCAAGAGTGCCTATGTTGGCCAGTTTCCACTGTTCAAACGCCAGCAAAGCTTCTTCATAGGCCACCTGGGATGCAAGCAAATCTGCCTGAAGCTGGGCCATGGTCAATTCCCACGCAGCAATGGCTGCGTCTGTTGCGGCCTGCTTTGCGCGCAGGTCATCTTCCATTTCTTTAATTTTTATTTCCCAGCCTTCCTTATGGAATTTGGTCAATGCTTTCTGCCATTCCGTTTCTGCCTCTATGGCGGCTGCCTGGGCATCAATAATGGCTTTATGAGCCAGCACGATCGTTGCCTGGGCCTGAACCAAGGCAGCATTCGCAGCTTCTACTTGTGCTTTGGCCTGTACAAGAGTGGCCTGAGCAGTCAGCAAAGTAGCCTTTGCATTACGCATAGCTTCAATGCCCTGGCTCGACTCATTCTGAATACAGCCAACAGCGAGTACACCTAATACTAAAAAGGTTGCACTCAATTTAAAAAATTTTTTCATGCATTAAAAAATTTAAGTTAAACAAAAGTTTATAGTTATTATCAATTGTCAGTTTCCCGTTACGGCATATATAATTGCAAAGTTAAACGATAATTTGAAACCGCAAAATGTTTTTTGTTGAAAACTTGTTGGAAACCCTGCCAATTTAAAAGTCTTCCGACTCCTGAGGCAGGGTTAGCCCGTTACTTCCTTTTTGCTGTTGTATATTCTTTTCAAAGTCCCATTCCTCAAAATGCGGATGTTTCAAAAGTTCTTTCGGAATTATACCGTTCAACAAATTGTTTTTCAATATGAAAACTCGCAAGTTTCCAAGTCCGGTCGCGTATTCTTTAGGTATGTTATGACCTCCCAGCATGAAATTGCCAATATTGCAATTTTCCAGATTCAACAATTCCAGGTTGTTCAAATCTTTCCACGACACAGGCAACCAGCCGGTAATGTTGTTGTTGGACAAATCTAGTTTTTCCAGGTAGCTGAGTGCAGTTAACGGATCTTTTGATGATGCGTCTCCCGGCATTTCGGCCAACGACCCTGCCAGCCGTGCATTGGGAAGGATAAGCTCTTTTACATACCGCGCACCGTTACGGATGGCTGTTTCCAGTACTACACCGGGCCAGGAGTCCACAGGAAGCTGCATATTCCACAAATAAGCATCTCTCCAGTTCTCCCCTTTCATTATCTTGTAGAAACTCACTAACGCCAGGCTGTCCCGTTGGGCAACACGTGCACCGCGCTGGGTCAATTTGAACGATTTGTACACCTGATCTGTTCCGGAATTACGTACTTGCAACGAGGCCGTACGGTTGCTTGTAGAAGCAACCGGCAACACGTCAAACGTCCAGGTAGTGGTTCTGTCTTCTACCTTTGCAGATTTTTGAACAATCCACTGAACATCCAATACATAATCTACTTCAATGTTCGTTTCCACTTCCAGAGTAAAGGTATCCCCCTGGTTGTGCAGAAGAGCCGGGGCGTTGAGGGTGGCGTTTACAAAAGCATGCTCTGCTGCCTGGCTTACTACAAGAACGGCACGCATTTCACTGTTTGTTGCAGCAAATTCTATCTTGGCAACACGTGCGCTTGTCTGTCTGTTGGGCTGTACCTTAAAGGAAACACGGGCATTGTTTTCTTCTTTATTTGTAAGGGTAACGTCTTCTACCCATGTGGGATAAGAAAAAATACTCCACGGTACGTTTGCCTGCACAGAAACCTCATAAGCTCCTCCGTCGGCAGAAACCTGCAGTGTGTCTGTTTGCGGAGTAATATGCGGTTGTGCCGCTGCTTGTTTTATTATACGGGATACCCTAAGCGGAGTTTCTTCCCCATCGTCTGTAACGACCAGTATCACGGCATTACGTGGTTCCGTTGCCCTGTTTGGTTCTGCCTGCAATTTCAGAACAGTTGTATCCGGGGCTTTTGTTGTGACTTGTGTGAGCCAGCCTTCCGTTATGTAGACCTTCCAGGGAACATTGGAAACAACAGGTATTTCCAACACCCCTCCTGCGGCATTTGCTACAGGCATGCTTGCCTGTGGGGGCAATTCCAGCCGACGTTCTCCGGCTTGTTGTTCAACAACAAGTGTTTTGCGGTAAGTCCCGCCTTTTTCCACAATGTCCAGCGTTGTAGATCTGGGCTGTACACTACCGTTCTCCTCAATAGCAATACGCAAGGTGCCGTTTTGCTCTTTGACGCTTTGTATCCAGGCAGCCGTACCCGACAAATCCGTCTGCCAGGTAAAATTGGCCTGTACCACTATGGTGTAACTTCCGCCTGCTGCCGGAACATCCTCCAGAGCAGAAGGAATAAACGTTGCCTGTGGTTCTGCCCCCTGTTGTGTTACAGTGACAACAGCCTGCCCCAGTTCCGGATACCCGGGAGCAAAAATAACAACCGACCCTTCTCTTGATTCCACGCGGGGATTGGAGTCAACGGCAAATGTACAATCACGGGGCTCCATAAGCTTTGTCCCGGTAAGGGTTATCCAGGGAGTTTCTGTAACGGCTTTCCACTCAATATTAGATACCACCGTTACTTTATACGTCCCACCTGCCGCTGCTGCCGTTACCGTTTGTGTTTCCAGTTTTATACCGGCTGCCTCGCCATCCTGTGTGATTTGAAGAACAGCGGACAACGAACCATCTGCCTGCTTAAAGAGAACTGTTCCCCTCCGTCCTTCCAACGACGTGTTAGGTTCTACAGAAAATACGTAGCGTGTTGTTGCAACGGTCCGGGTTTCTTTAAAGGAAATCCATGATGCTTCCGGAATAACCTGCAATTCCACATTGGTGGTCACCCCCACAGAGACAGTGTCTCCGGCCGCCTGTACTGCTTTTTGTGTAGCGTCAAGCGTTAACACAGGAATTTCTCCTTCCTGTACAACGGTAATTTCCCGGCTGGCCTTTTCACCGGATATAGTAAAAGAAGCCTGCCGTGATATAAGCTTTGTATTGGGAGCTGCCGTAACTGTTACCACGCGATCACCATAACCCCTCATGGGGTTGACCGTAACCCAGGTATCTGATATTTCAATGGTCCAAAGAAAATTGGAGGAAATGGAGAATTCGCTTGATTCTCCTGTTGCCGAAAAATCTATTTTAGTGTACGGAGTAACCAAAACCTCATCGCTTCCGGGCTTTATACATGCACTCAACAAGAGGGCAATTGCCGGAAGGGTTATCCGTATAAACGTATTGCGTAGCATAAGTTTCTTCTTTTGCAAAGTCTGCGTAAGGGGGTGCAAGTTACGGATTTTTTACATAAGACGTACCTTGTCTTTCATTTGTTGCACCTGAAAGTACAACTGCTGCCGTATTGCCGTACTCCATAATCTGTCGTACAAAGTCTCGGACAATGGCTGTATCTGTTTGCAACAACGTGTTATTATACCCTGTTACAAAGTCCCTCCCGCTGCGGCTGTACAGTACCAACATGTGGCAATGCCACGCTGCATCCAACATGTTTGTCCGGTGCTCTACCAGCAGGGAGTGGCGTGCTTTTTCCAGCTCTTCCCGGGTAGGACCAAAAGCAGCCAAATTAGCCAGGGTTTGTTCCAACCGATGCTGGTTGTATGCCATATCACGGGCATCTGAATAAAAACCGGTATAGAGAAAATAATGTCCTCTGGGATAATATTCCAAGGAAGATTGTACCCAAACAGCACCGTCTGTACTCTGCTCTACCAACCTTTCCAATACCTGCAGCAACACATACTGCTCCAGGGTATAGGGGCAGGGACCGGAATATACGCGCGCTGCTTTGCTTTCTCCGGCGGGGTTAGGAAAGGAAATGGTATGTTCGTGTACCCCCCTGCGTATTCCTTCTTCTTCCGGAACCGGCAAACGCGTATGCGTTTCCCGGTTGGGCATACCTGCCAGGAACAACCCTGCCCATTGATACAGCGAATCCCGGGAAACATCACCCGTGCACACAAAATCAAACCCTTTTGGAACGGCTGCTGTTTGCAAAGGCTGTTTTTCAAAAAGCATTACACGCAGGCTGTCCAGCAAAATGTTGCGGGACAGGTTACGGGCAGACTGTATGTGCTGTTCTCTCTCCCGCCATATTTCTTTCATACAGGACGGTTCTTCCAGCAATTGTTTTGTTTGCAAAGCTGCATCCTGTAAAAAAACACGTAACGAATCCGAGGTGGTCGCCCGGTAGAGCAACATACCCTGAGAAGTAAATTTCCAGAACAACGGCCCGTCGTGTTTCCGAAATTCTTCCTGAGGAACAAAAGGCATTAACACCTCCGGTTCCCTTTCTACTGCGGCAAAACACACCCGACCACGCTGCAACGTATCCGGTCTGACGTACAGCAAAGACCCCCCGGAAAGTTGCCATACAGACACCCCGTCGTGAGCCACAGGAACAGAGCGCACTATTTCTCCGTAGCATACCGTATCTGCCTGACCGGTTGGCAGTACCGGCAGAAAAGGTACTGCCGGCCTATGTGCCAGGGCTCCGTACAAAGAATGCAGACTGTCCGCATCTATCACGGGAACAACCTGGCTGCGCTGCAAACTGTCCAGCTGCAACCGCAGGTCAATATCCAGTATCCTTTCCGAGAGCTCCATAAGGCGTGCTTCTTCAAAAGGAAAAGATATTCCGGCAAGCTCCTGTTCCAGAAGAACCCTCTCTTTCTGCAGGGCAGACGGCAGGTATTGTACCGATGTCATAAGGCTGTCTGCTGCACTTGTGGCTGCATAAAGCCGGATGGACGGATTAGCAGAAAGCAATACGCCCCTTATATATTGGTTAACATGGTTTAAGGTAACAAAAGACACCATCTGGCTCACAAACTTGTACCGCCAGGCAGGCTGTGCAACAGGTTTCCCTTCAAAAAAATGGTATATGCACTCCTGCTCAAAAAAACGGTTGGTATGTGCATTTCTGTTTTGGTAACGCCACGTTTCCCTTTGCAAGTAATCTTTTCGTGCCAAATCGTACATTTCTTGTGAAATGCCGCTGCGTGCCAGCCGTACACATTCCTGAGCCAAAGCTCCAAAAGCACCAGCCAGGCTGTCCGGATGCGCCCGGGTTTCCCATACCATATCTGTACCGGCGTATGCCCGGGCCGGATATTCCAACGGCACCGACGCTGCATACTGCACAACATGTCTTAGGAAATCCATAACAAAATATTCGCTCCCCGCACGCAACTCTCTGGATAGTACCGGCAGGGGAAAGGCTATCTCCACACGTGGATACCCGTCCTGCAAAACAGGTGGCAGCGGTTTAGCAGAAAACGCTTTAGTTGCAAAAGCCGAGTCTGTCCCATGCGGAACCTCCTGTGCCTGCATTACATCCGCTGTAGCCGGCAAAGTCCCCAACCGGCTGTGAATCAAAAACTCAGCCGTATCGGCATCAAACGCACCTGCCAAAATGACCCCCATCAGATGCGGTCTGTATTGTTTGGGAGCCGTTATAAGTTGTTCCCTAAGCGTTTTTTCTATCTGGTCAATCCCTTTATATAGATGCTCCGGTTCAATAAGTACCTGCCGGTAAAAGGGTTCCCTTACCGGTTTTTGAACAAGGGTAAACTGCATGTATCCTTTGGGCAGATTGTTAACCTGTATATAATAAGTAAGCCCATTGGGCAGCCGACCTGTTCTGAACCGACCGTCCTGTGGCACGGCCGAAAATCCCCATGCAGGACAGGCAGCTGCCATTCCTGCAAGAAGAAGCAATCCCGTTAACAGATTACGCCATTTCATATACAAAATTTATAGTTCGTTCAATTGCAAAGGTATAAAAAAAGCTATACCTTTGTCGACTTAAGAAACAGCTAATTATAACTCTGAAAAATTTAGTAAGAAAAATGAAAAGAGCCAAGATTTTATTTACCACCCTGCTTGTAGTTGCCTGTACAGGTTTCTTGCAGGCACAAGAACTTAATGATGCCATTGAGGCGTACAACCTGGGAGCAACAGCCGCACAAGAAGGTAATTATGTCACTGCCATTGAACACCTGAACCGAGCCCTTGACCTGGGCAGTGCTTTGGGTGAAGAGGGATTGTCAGTAGTGACTGATTGCAAAAGTCTGATTCCCCAATTGTATTTACGTCAAGGCAAAGAACTTGCTGCCGGCGGACAAGGTCCGGAAGCCCTCCCGTTTCTGGACAAAGCAATAGAAACTGCCTATGCCTATGGTTTGGATGGTATTCCTGAAGAAGCAAACGATCTGAAATCAAAAGTGTTTTATATTATAGCCAACGAAGCTTTTGGAAGCAAAGATTTTGGCGCAGCCATTGAAAGTTTCCAAAAAGTGCTGGAGCTGGATCCCTCTAACGGGATTGCTTACCTGCGCCTGGGACAGGCTTCTGCCAACAGCGGAAAGGAAGAAGAAGCTATAATTGCCCTTGAAAAAGCAGCAGAGCTGGGACAGGGAGCCAATGCCAACAGGCTTCTGGCTTCTATTTACCTTAAGCAGGCTGTAGCAGCCCAGAAAGGAAAAGAGTGGGAGCAAGTATTTGATGCAGCCCAAAAAGCAACCATATATGCAGACAACGTGCAGTCCAACAAATTGCTGGGACTGGCTGCCATGGAGCTGAAACGTTTTCCCGAAGCCCTGGAGGCGTGGGAAAAAGTAATGAATGCAGACCCCGGCGCCAAAGACATCAACACCACGTATTACCGTCTGGCCGTTGTGTATGAAGGCTTGGGAAATAAAGCAAACGCTTGCTCCTATTACAAGAAAATACAAAATGACCCCAATTTTAAATCCATTGCGGAATACAAGATCAAAACAGAACTTAAGTGCGACTAGACAATTTGTCTCACGCTATATTATTTAGTGCAGAAGAGGGCTCAGGTGCTTTACCGCAGGCCCTCTCGCTGGCTAAATACATCCTGTGTACCGGAACAAAGGATGCAGGAACGGCCTGTGGCATGTGTGCTGCGTGCCGGAAAACTGCACATTACGTCCATCCGGATTTTCATTTTGTAGTGCCTGTTAACCGCTCAGCTGCCGTGCCCGGATCACGCGCCCCCGTAACAGATGATTTTTTAAATCTGTGGCGGGAAGCCTTACTTGAAAAAGAGCAGTTAACAGAACAGGATTGGTACAAAAAAATTGACATAGAAAATAAGCAAGGAGCCATTGGAGTAGCCGAATCCGCCAACCTTCTTGGGAAACTTCAGTATAAGCCTTTTGAAGGAGGCTCCCGGGTAATCCTTATCTGGTTACCGGAACGCATGCATCCGGCAGCCGCCAACAAGCTGCTGAAAATCCTGGAAGAACCTTCCCCGGGAACATACTTTCTTTTAGTAAGCCACCGCCCGGATCAACTGCTTCCTACCATCAGAAGCCGCTGCATGCACGTTCAGGTTCCTCCGGGCAAACAAGCCCCCCCGCCGGAAGAAGCTTATACACAACTGGAACGCCTGCTGGACCTGTGCCTGGCCGGAAAACCTGCCGGCATCATAGACTGGGCAGAAGATATGGCGGCACTTGGTAGGGAAGAACAAAAAAATTTCACAAACAACGCACTGCAAATCCTCCGCCAGTATTATATGGTTTACCTGGAAGTTCCCTCCCTGGCAGGAGCAGATACTGCCCGGCAAGCAAAAATACAGCGGTATGCAGACCGCATGTCCGGCACTTTTTTTACGAACATCTACAACCGGCTAAACACAACAGCTGAAAGGCTGGAGCGCAATGTCAATGCCAAAATTTTATTCTGTTCACTGGCTTTTGACTTTTTTCTATCTTTGCAAAGATAGACAGCAAATAAATGGAAACTAAAAATATACAACACGATTGTTCACGCGGATGCCTGGTGGAAAGAACCCCCATGGGGGATCTCCGGTGCGGTATGAAACAAAGTTGCAGCAAGCTGGCCACCTACGATTGGCTGGAAGGGTTGCAGGATCCGCGGTACGATGATCTTTTTGAAGTTCGGTTCAAAAACACACATAAGGGATATTACCGCAACGCATCACAAACACTCCTGAAAACAGGCGACCTGGTTGCCGTAGAAGCAGCCACAGGACACGATATTGGCTTTGTTGACCTTTCCGGACCACTTGTAATCAAACAAATGAAGCGCCACAACCTGAATCCGGAAACCTACGAGTTTAAAAAGATCTACAGAAAAGCCAAATTACTGGACCTGGAAAAATGGCAGGAAGCCATTGCCAGAGAACATCCGGTAATGATGCGGGCACGTAAAATTGCCGCGAATGAAAATTTACCGATGAAAATTGGAGATGTAGAATTCCAAGGAGATGGTACCAAGGCAATTTTTTACTACATAGCAGACGAAAGAATTGACTTTAGAAAATTGATCAAACTGTATGCTTCTGAATTTTGCATTCGTATTGAAATGCGGCAATTTGGAGCCCGCCAGGAAGCCGGCCTGATTGGCGGTATTGGCGTTTGCGGACAGGAACTCTGCTGCAGCCGCTGGATGGCAGATTTCAATTCTGTGACAACACAAGCAGCCAGAATCCAGGACCTTTCTCTGAATCCTCAAAAGCTGGCCGGACAATGTTCCAAACTTAAATGCTGCATAGATTATGAAACACCTGTTTATATGGATGCCTTAAAGGGAATACCCCAGGTTGTCAATCCCATAGAAACAGATGACGGCCCCGTTTACCTGGTTAAAACCGATGTGCTTAAAGAAACCATGTGGTTTAGTTACGACAAACACAGCATGACCAATATGCAGCCGGTTCCCGCCAAAAAGGTACAGGAAATGCTAGAGGCCAACAGCCGGGGCGAGACAGTGCCCTCGCTCCGTACAGTAGAAAAAACCAGAGAAGAACTCAACGGCTTTAAATCTTCTGCCGGTGAAGAAAGCATTACACGCTTTGACAACAAAAGCAAAAGCAGGACCAAAAACAAAAAAAGGAAAATCAGCCGGAAAAAGAATGTTCCCAAACAACCATAAATGGCTTTTAGTTTTTTTTGCAGGGCTGTCCCTTGCGGGTGTCCGGTGCACAGCTCCTTCTGCAACACAAAGGCAGGTAACTGTACCGCACGGCATCTGGGATAGGAGCCACCTGCTGCAAATGGAGTTGCCGTTACCGGATTCCAACGCCCGATACCTTGTTTATTTAGATATCAGGGTTACCAAAGAGTACCCGTACAAATACCTTTCTGTTGTACTGAAAAACCGGACACCGGCAGATACATTGTGGCTGCCGCTCCTGCCACAGCAAGCAATTCGCAGCGGACAATTTACAGATTACAGATTTGCCTTGGACACTGCCGGATGGAAGGCTTCCGGCCCCGTCTGTTTCTGGGAACTGGAACACCATATGCCCAACCAACAGCTAACGGGTATTGTGCAAGCAGGCATCCTCATGAAAATACAAAAGAATGGGAAAAGACAAACTGAAACGTTTTGAAGAAAACAAAACCTTCCCCAACCTGTACGAGCCTTCGTATGCTGAAGTGTACAAAAAAGACTACCTGCTAAAAGGGCATTGGTCCCAAAAAGTGTTTGGAAACGACCACCCCATTGTTCTGGAACTGGGCTGCGGAAAAGGAGAATACACCCTGGCCCTTGCCCGGCATTACAAAAAGTGTAATTTTATTGGTATTGATATTAAAGGAGCCCGGCTGTGGCGCGGTGCAAAAACGGCCGTAGAAGAACAAATGCATAACGTGGCGTTCATACGTACACGGATAGAATTGATTGAAAGTTTTTTTGCTCCGGATGAAATCTCGGAAATCTGGATTACCTTCCCCGACCCCCAACCTAAAAAAGAAACCAAAAGGCTTACCTCGCCTCGGTTTTTAAACCTGTACCTTTCTTTTTTACAGCCGGGTGCTGTCATTCACCTGAAAACAGACAGCCGTCTTTTACATGATTATACGCGTCAGGTTGTAGAAACATGGGAAGGATTTAACCTGTTGCAGGCAGATACAGATGTACACAACAGCGGACGGCAGCCGGCAGACCCCCTTGTGTCGGTACGTACTTTCTATGAAGACATATTTCTGGCAGAGGGGAAACCCATCACGTACCTAAAATTCTCAACAGGCACGGATTAAAAACCGGTCGTTATCAGAATAAACAACTGGGCAAGCAAAATCCTCAGGAACATGGTAAGGGGATATACCATAGCATAGGCGGCCGCTTGTGCCTGAACGGGCGCAATACCATTGGCAAATTCCAAAGCAGGCGGATCGGTCATGGAGCCTGCCAGCAAACCACATATTTTAAGGTAGTTCACTTTCATTAGCCGGGCGATAATCCCTACAACCATAATAGGAATCAGGGTAACAGCCACCCCGTACAGCATCCATTGCCACCCTCCGTGCCGGATGGTTTCCACAAATTGTCCACCTGAAAGCAATCCCACACAGGCAAGGAAAAGAATAATTCCCAGCTCACGCATAAAATCACTAACTCCGGGTGTTATGTAAAAACTCAGTTTCCCTATCCGCCCCCTGTTTCCCAAAATAATGGCAACCAACAAAGGCCCTCCGGCAAGTCCCAGTTTAGCAGGTGCGGGTAAACCGGGGAAATAAATAGGAATACTTCCTAAAAGAATACCGGCAAAAATGCCTATAAAAACAGAACTGATATTAGCCTTGTCAATCTGTTCGTTTTGCTGCGTTATGTCACGGCTGCCTGACGATTGGGTGTAATCCTTCATCTCCGCCGGGACTTGTATCCTAAAAATCACCCTAAGTAACAGCATGGAAATAATAATACCCAAAATGCCAAACGGGTACGTGATGGCATAGGCCATACCTGTTTGGGCAATGGTAGCAGCATCTGCTCCTTGTGATGCAAGCACTTCCTGGGCGGCACCCAGGCTTGGTGTATTGGTTACTGCCCCACACAGAATTCCGACAACGGCAGCCGGTGACATATTGGTAAAGCGGTATATCAGACAGGCTATTCCAAAACCGCCCAAAACTATAGCTGCAGCAAACACATTCAGCAACAATCCATCCTTTTTGAACGAAGAAAGAAAGCGTGGGCCCATACTCAGGCCTACGCTGTAAACAAACAGTATCAGTCCAAAATCGCGCAGAAAATGCAACGTATGAACATCTATAGGTGCCCCAAAATGCGCAACCAACAGACCGGTAAACAACACCCCCGCTACACCGGCTCCAACGCCTTTGTATTTGATTTTACCCAGCAGTGACCCGGAAAAGGCAACAAGGCACACGTAAAGCAAGGTAGAGGAAATACTTTGCGTGGTAAAGAACTCTTGCAGACTGTTCATAGTAAAACCTTCTTACATACCCGAAAGCACTAACAAACACTCTTTCCACACTGAATCCGGAAGGCGCCCAAGTTGTTCCCGGGCGCTGTCTGTATGGTGGTTAAGTACCTGCAGCGCATACTCCCTGCCTTTGTGTTTTTCTACAAACCCTAACAACGGCTCCATGGATGCATTGTTTCCTTGCTCCAGGCTGTGTATCCAGGTTTTGACCTGAGGTCTGTGCTGTTGGTCGCCCGCATGCACCAAGGCCCCCAACAGGGGCAGGGTCATTTTTGACTCGGCAAGGTCTGCCTGCAAATCTTCCAGGTCATCCCGTATCTGAAAGGCCATCCCCATATGGTAGGCTGCATGCTCCAGCAGGGGTTTGAATTCGGCTGCCTTTTCCTTTTCAGGAACAGACATAGCTCCGGACATAATAGCAGCATAAAACAACGAGGCTGTTTTTTTCTTACAAATGGTATAGTATTCTATCGGCGTTACATCCAGCGTTTTTGCTTTTTCCATCTGGAACAACTCCCCCTGACTAAGGTCTTCAATAACATCGGCATACAGGGGCAACAGATGTGTTCCGTTGTGCTGCAACAAAACTTGAAATGCCCTGGCCAGCCAGAAATCCCCCAGCACAATGGCGGCATGCGGTCCGAATTGCTTTTGCACACTTTCTTTCCCACGGCGCGTCTGGGCGTTATCTGCCACATCGTCGTGCAGGAGCGATGCTGTATGTATCATTTCTGCAATAGCAGCCACAGCATGACTTAGCGATCCCGGGGTACCGCATACCCCGGCCGCAGACAAAGCAAGTGCCGGCCTTATCTGTTTGCCGGGCTTGTTAAGAATGTATTCATCCAGGACAGAAAGTAAGGCATACGGAGAGTCCAGGGCGGTCTTCAGCACATTCTCAAAAGCCTTCCAATCAGAGCCCAATGACTGCCTGACCCAATCCATAGCGTGCATAATGCGTTAGAAGAGAAACGCAACAGAAAGTTCAAATCCTCTCATATTGGTGTCTCCAAGCTTCCAGTCACCTTTGTCTATATGCGGGGTTCCACCCTTAGCCAATTTTCCAAAACCCCAGTTGTATTTCCCGGATATTTGCAACTTCCAGATCTCCAGACCGGCACCCAGGCTAAACCCGTAATCAAACCGGTTGATGTTATCCCAGCTGACGTGTTCCAGCATGTTCCCTTTAAATAGGGCATACCTTATATAAGGTGCTGCAAACACATAGGGACGCAGAAAAAGAATATTGATTCCCAACTGGACGTTTAGCGGTACATCAATATAATCCAGCCTAAAGCCGTAGGAATCCTGACTTACGCTACCACCTATCAGGTCTGTACGCACACGGCTGTACAGAATTTCCGGCTGGAAAGAAAGACCTATGAGCGGTATTTTGTACTGCCATCCAATACCGGCATGAAATCCGGTTTGCATCTCCCATGATTTTTTCAGTTCACCCACCTGGATATCCTGAAATTTGTTAAAATTAAGCCCGGCCTTTACCAGAACACTTCCCTGCGCCAGAGCTGCCGTACCTATGCCTAGCATAAGCACCCATGTAATCAGGTATTTTTTCATATCATCCTTACATTAATGAATTCAGTTTTTCTTGAATAGTCTGCTTGTTGGTTGCCCCTACAATCTTATGCACCAGTTCTCCTTCCTTAAAGAAAAGTAATGTAGGTATGCTGCGTATCATATATCTGGTAGGAACTTCCGTTGCCTGGTCAACATCGCATTTGCATACCAGAATCTTACCTTCCATTTCACGTGCCAGCTCATCTACAATAGGAGAAATCTGGCGACAGGGGCCGCACCATGCTGCCCAAAAATCAACCAAAACGGGTATTGTTGATTTCAACACCACCGAATCAAAGTTGGTATCTGTTACAATTTGAGTCATAATTTTCACTTTTAATTCTGATATTATATTGTGTAAATATATAAAAAATCATTTGTTAGGCACTACTGCCAGTCCTCCTTCAGAGGTTTCTTTATATATAGAGGGCAAGTCGTGACCTGTACGTTTCATCACTTCAATTATGGTATCAAAGCTTATCCGGTGCGTTCCGTCAGAAAGCAAAGCATACATGTTGGCATCTATAGCCCGGGTGGCACCAAAGGCATTTCTTTCAATACAGGGAATCTGTACCAATCCGTGAATGGGATCACACGTGAGTCCCAAAAAATGCTCCATACCAATACTGGCGGCATACTCGGCCTGGGCTATACTTCCTCCAAATAGTTGTACAGCAGCGGCCGCCGACATGGAACAGGCCGAGCCAATTTCTCCCTGACACCCTACCTCGGCTCCGGAAATGGAGGCGTTGTGTTTGATAAGTGTCCCAATGAGCCCCGCTGTGGCAAGAGCACGCAAAACCCGGCTTTCCGGAAAGTTGTAGGAAGTCTGGTTCAAATACAGCACAGACGGGAGTACGCCGCAACTGCCACACGTAGGCGCTGTTACAATTACTGTACCTTCTGCATTTTCTTCTGCTACGGCCAGAGCATACGAAAAAGCCATCGCCCGCCGCTGCATAGATCCTTTATATCCTTGCGCCTTTATGTAATAAGAGGCCGCCCTGCGTGCCAGGTTCAACGGTCCGGGAAGCACTCCTTCGTTTTCCAGCCCCCGGCGTATGGCTGCTTTCATGGTTTGCCATACTTCGTTCAGGTAATCCCAAATATCTTCTTCTTCATACATGGCCACAAATTCCCAGAAATTCAAGCCTTTTTCCTGACAAAACTTTAAAATGTTTGCCATGGTGGTCAGAGGGTAAACAGGCGTATGCGCTATCCTCTTTCCTGTTTCCGACAAATCTCCTCCTCCTATGCTGAAAGTCAGCCACGTATCCAGAACGTTTCCCTGTTCATCCAACGCCCTGAATTCCATGCCGTTGGGATGTTGTTTCAACACCGTCTCGTAATCCCACAGGATTTCAACTTTTTTGGGTGCAAAAGCCCCCTCAAGCGATTTGTCTGTATAATGTCCTTTACCCGTAGCCGCCAGACTTCCGTACAACGTAACGGAAAAACCGGCAGCCTGCGGATTTCTGGAAGCAAAATCCAACGCTGCCCACCGGGGAGCCATAGTATGAGAACTGGAAGGACCGTTACCTATTTTAAAAATCTGTTTAATACTTTCCATACATTACAAAGATAGACATATATGGGTTTATTTTAAGAATTTTTAATCATTTTAGTACCTTGTAGTACAAGGTATCAATATTTTTATATATCTTTGCGACATATTACTCTGAATGGAAATTTTTATAAACAGAAAATTATGAAAAAAGTATTGAATGTTGGCATTGGGAAAAGTAGCTTTATAATAGAGGAAGATGCTTACCAAAGGCTGGATCTCTACCTGGAGCGTTTTCGCAACGAAATGGACAGCAAAGATGCCGGAGAAGTCATGGAAGATGTAGAGCAACGCATTGCCGAACTTTTCTATGAATACACCAAAGGTAAAACAGAGGTCGTTTCTTTGGATGTGGTAGAGCGCGTAATCTGTCAGTTGGGCTATCCGGGCGATTCTGCAGCAGGAGGAGGGGAGGATGAGCCGGTTAAAAAAACAAGACGGCGCAACGGCTATTCCGAGTACGAACAGTACGACGGTCTGGGAGAAAAGCCACACAAAAGGCTGTATAGAAATCCGGACGACTCCATAATTGGCGGAGTTTGCAGTGGCCTGGCTGCTTATTTAAATTGTGACCCCGTGTTGGTTCGTGTACTGGCCATAGTTTCTTTCTTAATGGGAAGTGCAGGTTTCTGGATTTACATCATCTTGTGGATAGCCGTACCTAAAGCACGAACGGCATCTGAAAAACTGGAAATGCGGGGGCTCCCGATAACTGCCGAAAACCTGCGCCGTTTTAGCACACGCCGATAAGAACCCTTAACAAATTTAAAAAGAGCAGTTATGAATCAAACCAATATTGAAAACATTAAGTCGCAAATGCGAAGAGGCGTGCTGGAATATTGCATTTTAAGCATTTTGGACAAGAGCGACGCCTATGCCTCTGAGTTAATAGGCAAACTGAAAGACGCACGCATTATTGTGGTAGAAGGGACGCTCTACCCTTTGCTCACACGCCAGAAAAACCAAGGACTTCTGACGTACCGCTGGGAAGAATCCACACAAGGACCTCCGCGGAAATATTACTCCCTTACAGATAAAGGAAGGGCTGTTCTTCTGGAAATGGACAAAGTGTGGAAAGAATTGGTAGAAACTCTTGATATCTTAAGAAAATGAAAAAAGTAATCAAAGTCAGTATCAATAAGATACCCTTCACGTTGTCGGAAGAAGCCTACAACTCGCTAAAAGTGTATCTGGATCATTTGCGCCGGTATTATTCCGGCAAAGAAGACGGTTCTGAAATTGTAGACGGTATAGAAGAACGCATAGCCGAACTCTTGTCGGAACGCACCCTTGCCGGAGAACACGTGGTATCAAAAGACCTGGTCCAGGAAATTCTGGACATTATGGGCCCGCTGGAAATGATTGAAGAAGAAAGTGCCCATGCCGACCACTCTTACCCCCCTCCGCCCAAAAGGCTGTACAGAGACGTTGACCACAAAGTACTTGGCGGGGTTTGCTCCGGACTGGCCGCTTACTTTAATATAGACGTAGTTATTGTCCGACTGATTTATGTCGTTGGGCTCTTTTTGCCTTCCGTTATACGCCTTAGCCGGTTCACGCACGGTTGGGGAACTTTTACTATAAGTTTTGGGTGGTTCTTCTTTGCGGTCTACCTTCTTATGTGGATACTTATACCGGCTGCACTTACTGTTGAAGAAAAGTATGCCATGCACGGAGCTCCGCTTTCTGCCAGAGGTTTGCAACGTGTAAGCCGAGAGGACAGAATGCGCACCTCCTCCCGTGCATCTCGCAGATCCGGAGCATCACGCAGACCGGCACGCACAACCCGGCCTGTATCGGATACCCGTCGCTCGTACAGCTCTTCCCGGCAACCTTCCTACAGATCTTCGGATAGAAACAACGGATGGTATGTTGTATTGCGTGTATTAGCCGTGTTTGTGGGTTTACTATTTCTAATAAGCAGTTCTGCAGTATTAATCAGCCTGGTTGTGGCATTTTCTGCTACCGGATTTGCTCTGAATTTATTTCCTACCGCGCTGTTTGACCTGGTTGCCTTTACAGGGAATGTCTTCTGGCTTAAAACATGCGGGATACTTACCATTATTCTCCCTGCACTCGGATTTCTATACCTGGGATCTGTGCTGGTGTTCAATATAAGAGGTCATAAATGGATTGGTATCACGATGTTTTTCATGTGGCTTGCCGCATTGATTGGTCTGGTTGTAACCGGAACTCACGGAGCTGCAAATTTCAGAAGACATGCTTCGGTGGAAGAACGTATACCTATTGAGCTGACATCGGACACTTTGTTTATTGACCTGGATGCACGCGAAGATTTTCTGTTTGAGCGTTACTGGATAGAAGCAGATAACGCCGTGTACAAACTGGGATGGTTTGAAGGGAAAGGGAAAAACCCCAATGTGGTAGTGTTTCCGACTTTGACCGTTGTAAGGCAATCTGAACAGGAAACTCCGTCTATATTGGTCAAATCAGGTTCCTTTGGCAGATCAGAACCCGAAGCCCGGCATGCTGCAAAAACACAAAGGCCTGTTTTTGAATTAAACGGCAACGTATTATCCATTCCGTCGTGGCAGATTAATAAAACAGATCCCTGGGACGGCAACCTAAGTTCTCTGAAACTCTACGTACCTGCAGACCAGATAATCATTGTACGCAAACCCATCTACCACGAATTTGGGAAATCAAATTCCCGCAAAATTTCCATCAAAGGCTTCGATTAAGGCAATGTTGGCACTGAATGTGAACAAGGGAGCTGATTTCAAAAGAAAAAGGGGAACCTCGCACCCGAGGAGGGAGGGACCCGGTTGCGTAGCGGTAGCGAAGTGACAGCGTAGCAACTGGGAGGCGTTCCCCGTTCTTTTGATGCAGCGACCTGCCAAAAGTTAGTGCGTCACACGCAAAAGAAGTAGCACAATCAGATACAGCAAACTACAACTACAAGAGCAGCAATTGTAAGTAGTAACAAAAAAAGAAATAAGCGGTAATCCTGTTTATTCAGTAGGAATGAAAGGCAGCTCATCAGATCCGGAGGGGAATTGAGGAAGTCCTGTGGGCTGTTGTGTTTGTTCCAGACGTTGTTCCAGATCAGAGGCTTTTTTGCCCTTGCCTGTTGATATAAAAGTGGTACCCAAAAGACACAGTACCAGAATGGTAATGGCCAGGGTCCAGGTTGTTTTTTCTAGAAAATCGGCTGTCTGACGAACGCCAAAAGTTGTGTTGCCTGTTGCAAAATTGGCTGCCAGTCCGCCCCCCTTTGAATTCTGTACCAAAACGACAAGGGTCAGCAATATGCTTGCTATGACAATGAGAATGGCGGTTGCTGTATACATTATTTAATTGTTGGATTTTTGTTTGATTTCTTCTACAAGGGACGCAAAGTAAGCGCTTTTTTCCGGATATAGCAAAATTAATTTCGCGTAACAGGCGATGGCCAATTTGTGGTACCCCTGTAAAGCATAAATCTTTGCAAGGGTTTCTGTTACAAACTCATCGTCTTGCAGGGCCGGCGGCGCGTCCTGTTCAGAGGTGTCCACGTTTTCTCCCGCCCTCCGGAGCACCTGGGTAAACCGGGGGTTCTCACTTATAAACCGATCTATGGGAGCGGTGACATCTAACTGCACAGCAGCCATTTGCTCTCTTCCAAAATAATCTGCGCCCGGATAAAAGGTGCGATCTTTCGAGATGTCCAGTACAAATTCCAAAGGCTCCGCAGCAGAAAGAACGGCTTTCCCCGAATCTGTAACTTTCCCTAAAGCCAAAGCTGCAGCCGCAGCCGAGCCGGCGGGAATGGAAGAGGCCGAGCCGGCGGCTGCCTCTGAAAGATCCAGCGTGAAGAATTCCTCCTCGGCAATTTTGTCAAAATCTTCCCGACTTTGTTGCAGGAGGAAGAACAATTTTTGGCGTGAGTACACATAGGCTGCCGTTTTCTCCGATTGGGAAAGACTGGCGTCACCGCCCAGGCCGCAAAGGGCCTTAAAAAGCAACAGATGGCCCAGAGAGAACCAGGGATACCGACGAACTAAATCCTGAAGCACATATCCGTGAGGAGCCAATTCTTGAGGGGTGGCATTCAGGTAGTCTTTATAAAATGTAGAAATATCCATTGTGTCTATTTACCAGTTTGCTACAGTTGCATTAAAAATATCTTCCACTATTTTCTCCACTATGGTATCCACCAGCCCGCTTTCGGCTGCATCGAACGAGATGGAAGAGTCGTAATCTTCGTAGGCAGAAAAACTTTTGTCAAAATTCTCCGAAGCATCCAATTTGTTTTGGAATACTATTTTTACCGTTACGGTAAGACGGGCCATAGAGGCCACCTCGTCAGAGGTTACCGCTATGGATGCAATAGTATACCCTGTGATTTGACCGGACACAGAATAGTCACCACCATCCTGGGTAACAGAAAGCCTGGTGAGCTTGGTATATTTGTCCATAAGAGCCTCTGTCAGCGTATTGCTCAAAGCCGGGTTAACTCGTTCTGCCCTGTTTTCTATGTACGACACACTTATGGACTGAGCCTCGGGATGGATTGAAGTCCCGGAAAAAGAGTACCACCAGCACTGCGTGAGGAGCAGGGGTAAAGCCGCCAGAAGTAATTTACTCAATTTCATATTCTTTTATTTTGCGGTACAACGTACGCTCTGCAATACCCAGCTCTTTGGCTGTGGCTTTGCGGTGTCCTTTATTTTTTTGGAGCACTTTGGCAATCAGTTCTTTCTCCAAAGAATTGAGGGACAAATTTTGAGTTTCCTCAATAGTTTCCAAAGGCAGTATCTCCCCTTCTGTAACCTCCTCTTCCCGGTTATGCTCATGTACTGTATGTGATAACATGGCAGTATGTCCCGGAGCAGCATACACTTCCTGATTTTGCAGCAAGTCCATTTTCTCTTTCATTTCATCTATCTCTGAGCGCAACTGAAAAAGAATTTTATAGAGAATATCCCTTTCAGAAATAAAATCGTCCCGGCCGCTTTTTGCGGAATCGTATACCACAGGAAGGTGAAGGGGGCTGTCTGCCGGCAAGTAGCGTTGCAACGTTTCTGCTGTTACGTTCCTGTTATGTTCCAGAACACTTAATTGTTCTGCTACATTTTTCAATTGCCTTACGTTGCCGGGCCAACGGTAGTGCTCCAACATATTTCTGGCACCGTCTGTCAGCCGTATTACGGGCATCTTGTATTTTTCTGCAAAATCTGCTGCAAACTTACGGAACAATAAGTGGATGTCCCCGGGACGCTCCCGTAAAGCCGGTACGAGGATGGGCACGGTATTTAATCTGTAGTACAAATCTTCTCTGAACTTCCCTGTTTTAATAGCATGGTGCAGGTTAACGTTGGTGGCTGCTATTACACGCACGTCTGTTTTCTGCACCTGGGAAGAACCTACGCGTATAAATTCTCCCGTTTCCAATGCACGTAACAGGCGCACTTGTGTGGACAGAGGCAGTTCCGCTACCTCGTCAAGAAAAAGTGTGCCTTTGTCTGCCACTTCAAAATACCCCATTCTGTCTTCGTGAGCTCCTGTAAAAGACCCCTTCAGGTGTCCGAACAGTTCTGAATCTATAGTGCCTTCCGGAATTGCCCCGCAGTTTACCGCAAAATAATTGCCATGTTTTCGTATACTTTGGGTATGTATAATCTTGGGAATAAATTCTTTCCCAACACCTGTCTCTCCGGTAACCAGAACCGACAAATCTGTAGCAGCTACCTGAGCGGCTATATCCAGTGCCCTGTCCAACAAAGGACTGTTTCCTATGATTTCAAATCTCTGCTTAATTGCTGTAACATCCATCTTTGCAAAGATATAAATTTTGTCCTATATTTGTAAGCTAAACTAAATACCTCTTTTTCTGACTAATTTAAAATATGAATAATAATCTATTTGTTATGAAAAAATCTTTATTGCGCTTTTTGGGCATTGCCACTTTTGGTGTGATGCTTGTGGCTTGTAACAACCCTAAGGACATGGTGAAATACGCAGATGACGTTGAGAAATCATGCAATCCGGAAATCCTTGAAGTTATAGCCGATAAAATTGATGTAACCTACACCCTGACATTCCCCGAAGGGTATTTCCACCCCAAAGCCATGCTGGAAGTTACTCCTGTATTGGTTTATGAGGGAGGTGAAGTTGCTGCACAGGCTCTCAAACTTCAGGGAGAGAAAGTACAAGACAATTACAACGTAATACCTGTTGCGGGTGATGCTATTCAGCACAAGATTCAGTTTGACTATGTAGAAGGCATGGCAAAATCACATCTTGAACTGCGCGGAGCTGTTATTTATAAAGACGATGTATGGCCTTTCCCCGTTGCCTACAAAATTGCCGATGGTGCAAACATTACCTACAAATGGGTAGAACTGGACGGCACCCCTGCACTGATGCCCAATGATTACCAGAAGGTCATTCAGGAAGCCGAAGAAACCAACATCATGTATGCCAAGAACTCGGCTCAGGTTAGAGGAAAAGAGTTGACAAAGGGAGAGATCAAAGAGTTTCAGGAATTTCTGAAAAACCTGCCTGCAGATGAAAGAAGGGTGATTAAAGGCACCGATATTATTGCCTACGCTTCTCCGGAAGGACCTGTGGACTTTAACGAAAAACTCTCTGAAAACCGTATGAAGAGTGCAGAAAAAGCTTACCAAACCATAACCCGCAAAATTAAACCGGAAGGGGAAGTAAGCCTGCAAACAAAAGGGGAAGACTGGGAAGGATTCCAGGAATTGGTAAGCCAAACAGATTTGGGCGATAAAGACCTGATCCTGCGTGTGCTGTCCATGTATTCAGACCCCGTTGTCCGCGAACGTGAAATCCGGAATATGTCTGCCGTATATAAGATTTTGGAAGATAAAGTATTGCCTAAATTGCGCCGTGCACGTCTGATTACCAATGTAGAATTCACCAACTATTCCGATGAAGAATTGATTGAGCTGACTGCCAGCAATATGGATGCTTTGAATGAAGAAGCGTTGCTGTATGCCGCCACCCTTACAAGAGACAACGACACCAAAATTGCCTTGTACAAAAAAGCAGCTGAAAAATACAACTCGCCACGTGGTCAGAACAACCTGGCTGTTGCTTACCTGAATGCAGGAAAAGTGAACGAAGCTGCTGCTGCCCTGGCCAAATGTGACGCCTCCAACCCCATAGTTGCCAACAACCTGGGTGTTATTGAAATGCGCAAAGGAAATTACGGAAAAGCCGCTGAATTCTTTGGCAAATCCGGATGTGAAACCGCCAAATACAACCAGGGAGCTCTGGATATCTTAAACGGAAAATACAAAGAAGCTCTGGTTAAACTGGACGGACAATCCCACATGAACGGCTCACTGGCCCAACTGCTTAACGGAAACCTGGACAAAGCAGAAGCTGCTTTGGGCAGTTGCAGGTGTGCAAACAGCACCTACATGAAAGCCGTTATTGCTGCACGCAAGGGACAAGCTTCCAAAGTCGGTGAACTGATGGAAGAAATCAATAAGGTACCCGAGTATGCTGTGAAAGCCTCAAAAGATATTGAATTTGCAAAATATCGTTAAACCTATTTAACCTCACACCTTACTAAAAAAGGAGACGAACAAATTTTCGTCTCCTTTTTTTATTACGGCACTGTTGTTAGTCCAGTTTGAGGACGGCCATGAAAGCCGATTGCGGAACTTCTACGTTGCCAATCTGGCGCATACGCCGTTTTCCTTTTTCTGACTTGTCCCTTTCAAATTTAGTGCGGTCATAAACGCCTGTATATCAGCTTAGATTTATTTTATTTTGTTAAATTTACCGCACTAAAGGTGTTTTTAGCGTGAAAATAAGAGTAGTAAAAGCATTAGCTCCCGAAAAGGGAGGGGACCCGCCGCAAGGTGGAGAGGAGTTGCAAGGCCGATACAGCCGGACGCGTCAATATGGCAAGGGTAGTGAGTGCTTGTGGAGCGCTTCTTGCTGCAACTCACTATATACTTGTACGTTAGCGCACCGCCTTTGAAATCGCTACTTACTACCCTTCAGAGGAGAGGGGCCGGCGGAGCAGCAACGGAGTATGCCGCGAAGGAACAGCGGAATGTATCGGCAGAGAAGAACGAAATTCGTCAGCGAACGGTCTGTATCGGCTAAGGAAAACATTGGCTCCCGAAAAGGGAGG
>DIRP01000007.1:0-7897 GCA_002427525.1 Bacteroidales bacterium UBA5433
TCCCTGCCCATATACCCCATTTTCCCGTCAACATGGAATGTTACGGAAGAAATCAAAGAATTTCAGAAAAAAGGCAGGATATACTTCCCGGACGAAGTGCTTTTTGGAGATGCCCTGGCCTGTATCCTCAATACCGCCCCACCCTCGGACGGAAAAATTGATTTGCCGGAAGTTGATACACAAGCCATCCGCCGTATCATTGACGAAGCACCGGAAGGATACCTGGTGCCGGACCTGGTGGCCGCCCTGCTGGATGCCACGGGAATTCCCAGAGCAAAAGAAAAGGTGGTAACAAAAGAAAGTGATCTGGAAAAAGCCGCTCTGGAAATCGGGTACCCGCTTGTAATGAAAGTGGTAGGGCCGGTTCACAAATCAGATGTAGGCGGTGTAAAACTGAATATCTGCGACAACGCCACCTTGTTGGAATGGTTCCGGACCATGATGCACATCCCCGAAAGCACCGCTGTGCTGCTCCAGTCGCAACTCACCGGAAGGGAATTGTTTATAGGAGCCAAGAGGGAACCCTCCTTTGGGCATACGGTGGTGTGCGGACTGGGGGGAATTTTTGTCGAGGTACTTAAAGACGTAAGTATGGGACTCAGCCCGCTCACAGAAGAAGAGGCCACACGTATGGTTCGCAGGTTAAGGGGTTACGGCCTTATACAAGGTGCCCGAGGTCAGGCAGGTGTACGTGAAGACCTGTTTATCCGGTCCATCTGCCGCATAGCTGCCTTATGTGCCTGTGCTCCGGAAATTGCCGAGATGGACCTGAATCCGCTCCTGGGAACACCGGAACACGTAGTGGCCGTTGATGCCCGCATAAGAATAGCAAGGTCATGATAAAACGACTGATTTCCTGGTATAAAAATTTACCTGCCAACGTCAAAGGCATGTTGATTATGGGTATCGTGCTGCTTGTTGCCATTGTCATCAGCCGTGAAAGAATCTGGGAAGCGGTAAAGAAAGGTTTTATGTTTTTTAACAGACAAAATGTAAGGTAATTTAAAAATTTACTATACATTTGTAAGAAATTAATGGAAACAACTAAACAATTATAAAAATATGGCATTCAAAGGCGCTATAGTAGTAGACACAGAAAAATGCAAGGGTTGTGGAGTTTGCGTAGCCAATTGCCCTACACAAACAATTGCCCTGGCAAAACAAGTTAACAGCAAAGGATACCCGTATTGTTATATGGAATTTCCCGATAATTGTATCGGTTGCGGCAATTGCGCCGTAGTTTGTCCGGATTCAGTTATTACTGTTTACAAAGTAAAAATTTAAACATAAGAAATATTATGGCAGAAAAACTATTGAAGAAAGGGAACGAAGCCATTGCTCTTGCAGCTATCCGATACGGAGCGGACGGGTATTTCGGTTATCCCATTACCCCCCAAAGCGAAGTAATGGAGACCCTGATGGAAGAGATGCCCTGGGAAACAACCGGAATGGTAGTCCTTCAGGCAGAAAGTGAGACTTCTTCCATTAATATGTTGTACGGAGGTGCCTGCTGCGGAAAAAAAGTGATGACCTCATCTTCCAGCCCCGGCATAAGCCTCATGTGCGAAGGTATTTCCTACATGGCCGGAGCAGAACTTCCGTGCCTGGTAGTCAATGTTATCCGTGGAGGTCCCGGACTGGGTACTATTCAGCCTGCACAAGGTGATTATTTTCAAGCTGTTAAAGGCGGAGGACACGGTGACTATAAGGTAATTGTTCTGGCACCTGCCTCGGTACAGGAAATGTACGATTTTGTAGGGTTGGCTTTTGATCTGGCATTCAAGTACCGCACGCCCGTCATGATTCTGTCAGACGGAGCCATTGGACAAATGATGGAAAAAGTGGAATTGCGTGAGCCGGTCAGACGTCTTACAGACCAGGAAATTGCAGAAAAATACGGCAACTGGGCTACGGTTGGCAAACAGCCACACCGCCATGGGAATATCATTTCCTCCCTTTCGCTGGAAGCATCTGAAATGGAAGAAATCAACCTCAGACTGCAAGCTAAATACCAAACAATAAGGGAAAACGAAGTCCGTTATGAAACGTTGCTATGTGACGATGCAGAATACATGCTGGTTGCGTTTGGCAGTTCGGCACGTATTTGCGAAAGCACCGTTGAAACAGCCCGTGCCAAAGGAATCAAAATGGGATTGCTCAGACCTATCACCCTCTTCCCGTTCCCGGAAAAAGCCATTCAACAGTTCCTGCCTCAGCTCAAAGGCATGATGTCGGTAGAACTGAACTCCGGTCAGATGGTAGAAGATGTCAGACTTGCCGTTAATGGAAAAGTACCCGTAGAGTTTTACGGCAGGATGGGAGGTTCCATCTTCTCTCCCGAAGAGGTATTCAACGCTTTTTCTGAAAAATTCAACCTTTAATTGCAATCATTATGGACGTTAAAGATATTATCAAACCTGAAAACTTTGTTTACGGAAAAAGCAAAGTGCTTACAGACACAGTAATGCACTATTGTCCCGGATGCAGCCACGGCGTAGTACATAAACTGCTGGCAGAAGTCATTGAAGAAATGGATATCCAGGATAAGACCATTGGTATTTCACCGGTGGGATGTGCTGTGTTTGCTTACAAGTACATTAATATTGACTGGCAGCAGGCAGCCCACGGCAGGGCTCCGGCACTGGCTACCGCCACAAAACGGCTGTATCCCGATAAATACGTAGTTGCCTACCAGGGCGATGGTGACCTGGCTTCCATTGGTACAGCGGAGATCATCCACGCCTGCAACCGCGGTGAAAACATTGTTATCATCTTCATTAACAATGCTATTTACGGGATGACCGGTGGTCAGATGGCACCTACCACACTGCTGGGTATGAAGACAGCCACAACGCCCTACGGAAGACGTGCAGATCTGAACGGATATCCCCTGAAGATTACAGAGCTTATTGCGCAACTGGAAGGCACATGTTACGTAACCCGCCAGTCTGTACATACGCCTGCAAGTGCCAGAAAAACCAAGAAAGCCATAAGAAAAGCATTCGAAAACTCGGCACAGAAAAAAGGCACCTCGCTGATAGAGGTCGTCTCTACATGCAATTCCAACTGGAAATTATCTCCGGTCAAAGCCAACGAATGGATGGTTGAAAACATGTTCCCGTTCTACCCCCTGGGAGACTTAAAAGACAGATGAATATGAAAGAAGAATTGATTATAGCAGGATTTGGAGGACAAGGCGTCCTCTCTATGGGCAAAATACTCGCCTATTCAGGAATTATGCAGGACAAGGAAGTAACCTGGATGCCGTCCTACGGTCCGGAAATGCGCGGAGGAACAGCCAACGTGACTGTAATTATCAGTGACAAAAGGATCAGTTCTCCCATCCTTCAATGGTGCGATACGGCCATTGTGCTAAACCAGCAATCTATGGACAAATTTGAGCCTATGGTTAAAAAAGGCGGTGTACTTTTATACGACCCCAACGGTATTTCACGCCACCCTACGCGTAAAGACATACATGTTTATTCTATACATGCCGTTGACCTGGCCAACAAACTGGAAATGTCAAAGGTATTCAACATGGTGGTTCTGGGGGCCTACCTTAAGGTAAAACCCATCCTGGAAAAAGAAAACGTTATCAACGGCCTTAAAAAATCGCTACCGGAAAGGTATCACAATATGATACCAATAAACGAAAAAGCAATTGACGTGGGCATGCAAAACGTAAAAGAGGTCAAATAGACCTCTTTTTTTTTCATTAAAAAACTTTTATCTTTGCTTAGCGGATTTACTTATGAAACCACAACACGCAGTTATTATTGAGCCGTTAAAGCAGAAGATAGAAACACTTATATCGCTGCATGAAAGGGTTTTAACAGAAAACCGTGAGTTAAATACCCAAGTACAAACCTTAAGCGAAGAAGTAAATATATATAAAAAAGAAAAAGAAGAACTAGAAAATAAAGTACAAAGACTCCAGATGGCCGGCGCCTTCCGGTCATCAAGTGAAGACACAAAAGAAGCAAAGAAAAAAATCGGGAAACTAATACGAGAGATTGACAAGTGTATGACATTGTTAAACAGGTAACCCACTACAATGAGTGAAGACAAATTGTCCATAAAAATAAGCATAGCTGACCGTTATTACCCTTTACGAATAGCTGTAGAAGATGAAGAAATAGTACGTGCTGCAGCACAACGTATCAACCAGAGGATCGAACAATTTAGTGTAAAATATTCAGGCCAGGACACACAGGATGCATTGGCTATGGCAGCCCTCCAATTTGTATTGAGTTTGTTGAAACATGAAAAAGCAGACGAAATACACACCTTAACAACAGAAATTGCTTCACTCGATAATTTTTTAAGAGAATATTTAGAGAGATAAAAATCTGACCCGTTACATACCAGCTCTTTGCTAAACTCAACACGTTAAACTTTAAGGAGTATCCGGCTGTTAAAAACAGGCCCCTTTGTAACCCTCCGGGGAATTCCGTTTACGGGACGTGGGAAGTTTGCGACAAAAACCAGAGCTCCTAAACCTTGCAAATCAGGGTTTTTGCTAAATAGTGGTATGGCAACGGGTCTTTTTTTAATATTATATACACCAACACTTACTATTATGGAACTATATATTATAGCAGCAGTAGCCCTTATTACAGGGTTCGTGCTGGGATACATTATTTTCAGGAGCACTATCCTTAAAAGAAGATCCGCTACCCTTCTGAGAGAAGCCGAGATGGAAGGAGAAAACATAAAAAGAGAAAAAATTCTTCAAGCCAAAGAGAAGTTTTTGCAATTGAAAGCAGAACATGAGCAGGTAATCTCAGAGAAAAATAACAAGATTAATCAGATAGAGACTAAGCTTAAACAACGGGAAATGGCCATGAACCAAAGCAATGCCGAACTCCAACGTAAAAGCAAAGAGGTAACGACCATGCGGGACACCCTGGCCACACAAATTGAACTGGCAGAGAAGAAAGTAGAGGAATTTGAAAAACTAAGGCTGCAACAAATAGATAAAATCGAAAGCATCGCCGGCATGTCGGCAGAAGAAGCCAAAACCGTACTGCTGGAAAACATGAAAGAAGAAGCCCGTGTGCAGGCCATGTCCTACATAAGTGAAGCCATGGACGAAGCCCGGCTTACAGCAGGGAAAGAAGCCAAAAGAATTGTGGTGAACACCATACAACGTGTGGCTACAGAAACGGCCATTGAAAATGCCGTAACGGTGTTCAATATTGAAAGTGATGAAATCAAAGGCCGCATTATTGGCCGGGAAGGACGTAACATCCGTGCCCTGGAAGCTGCAACCGGTGTGGAAATTGTAGTTGACGACACCCCCGAGGCCATCCTGCTCTCTGCGTTTGACCCCGTCCGCCGGGAAGTAGCCAGGCTGGCCCTGCACCAACTGGTAACCGACGGCCGCATTCACCCGGCCCGGATTGAAGAAGTAGTGGCTAAAATCCAGAAACAGCTGGAAGAAGAAATAGTTGAAACCGGAAAAAGAACGTGCATAGACCTGGGAATTCATGGACTGCACGCCGAATTGGTACGGATGGTGGGGAAAATGAAATACCGCTCTTCGTACGGACAAAACCTGTTACAACATTCAAGGGAAGTGGCAAACTTCTGCTCCATCATGGCTGCAGAACTGGGTCTGAATGCCAAACTGGCAAAAAGAGCAGGCCTGCTGCACGATATTGGGAAAGTCTCTGACGAAGATCCGGAATTGCCCCATGCCATTTTGGGTATGCGTCTGGCAGAAAAATTCAAAGAAAGACCCGAGATATGCAATGCCATTGGCGCCCATCATGAAGAAACGGAAATGGCTTCCCTCATTGCCCCCCTGGTGCTGGTAGGTGATGCCATCTCGGGCGCACGTCCGGGAGCCCGCCGGGAAGTGATAGAATCCTATATTAAACGTCTGAAAGGCATGGAAGACCTGGCACTCTCTTACCCGGGAGTTACCAAGACATATGCCATCCAGGCAGGCAGGGAACTGCGCGTTATTGTAGGCTCGGAAAAAGTCAGCGACCAGGAAGCAGAAATGCTCTCCCAGGACATTGCCAGAAAAATTCAGGATGAAATGGTATATCCCGGACAAGTTAAAATTACCGTTATACGGGAAACCAGAGCCGTCAATTACGCAAAATAAACAAACACTACTGCATGCTTACACGCAAGGGACCGTTATACGGTCTCTTGTGTGTATCCTGTGATCGGATTACGTACCGGAAGGCTCCGGGGCGTTCCCTGACATAGGTACCGTGCAAAACCCAGGCATTGTCCCAGGTAAACACATGGTATTCACCTGCAGGCAGTTCGGCATACCGGTACACAGTTTTGTTTTTTCGTTCCAGGCCTTGTACCAGATAACGACCCGGAATGTTCCACCCAAAATAATCCGATACGGCACGCAGCATATATACCCCGTTTTCTTTCAGAGAAGCCAGAGTCACCCATTCGTTTCCGGGGTTGTTGTTGTAAAAGGAGTACGGCATTTCAATGGTCACGGCAAGCGTGTTTCCGGCTGTCCTGTTCCAAAGCCATCCTTCAACATACCTGGGTGCCGGTGCAGAATAAAACATATCTTCCGGGAAAAAATACGGGTTGCTGTCGGTTGTCAGGTAAGCCAACCGCATGGCCCTTTCATGGTATTCCGTAGTAGTAGCTTCTTCTGTGGGGATGTAATAGCTTATTTTATCATCGGATTGAGCGTGCATATTGAGTACCAGATCAAATGGGCGGTCCTTGCTAAGGGAGTCCATTCTACGGCGTAATGCGTCCACCTCTACCGAAGTTATGGAATCGTGATGGTCCCAGTTGATTTCCTGGTTGATTCCCCGTGCATTGGAGCGGGAGTACCCTCCGTACACCCCATCCGGATTGGTAAACGGCACAACATAAAAGATCCCTTTTCTACGGTATTCACGCGCCACATCCGAATCCTCCGTCAGCCGGTCCAGCAGCCCTTCCAATTGCCAATTGGCCGGTGATTCACTGGGATGTACCCTCGCATGAAGCCAAATGGTATTTTTTTCACATGCAGGAACGGAAGAATCTGTAATGGTCAGCATCTGAATGGGAAATCCCATCATACTCGTACCCAGCGTATCCATGGTTACGTACTCTGTAGCTGTCCAGTCTGCCAGACGCTCCTGCAACCGTTCCCAGCCGTAAGGAACAAAGTAGGCAACATAAACAGAATCTTGTTCAAACAAGGCAGATATCTTGCGCATAGATGCCTGGTAATGCGGGAACCTTTCAAAGTTTATACCGTCGTATGAATACACAGCCCGCTTGGGGTCTGTATTTTTAAACGTAAGGTAAATGTGCTTTCCTTTCACATTATCCATAAGAAAATAAAACCAGCGACCGCTGGGCATAAGGTCCGGATTGGCCGGATTGGCGGGGTCTGAACGCGAGATGATTTCGTAGGAAAGATGGAGTACAGAATCGGTACGTGAAGGACGTACCCATACAGAGTCTATTAAGTCCACCCGGCCCAGGCTGCCGGAATCAAAATTGGCAGAAAAGCGTACAGGATCCCCTTCCTGCAGCAGCGTAGCAAGAGAGAAAAGAATAACAAATAAATTCATAGTGTCTATTCTTGTGTGTAATACTTATAGAACAAGATAATGGATTCAATGCCCTTGTAGAACTGACTCAACAGGTAGCTTTCGTTGGGAGAGTGAATGGTATCTCTTTCCAGCCCAAAGCCCATCAGCAACGGCGGGGCATGCAGTATATTTTCAAGCGTAGCCAAAATGGCGATGCTTCCTCCTCCCCGGCTGGGTACCGGTTCAATGCCGTACACTTCCTCTACGGCCCGGGCAGCCGCTTTATAAAAGGGGGAAGTAATGGGAGCCAGGAATCCCTGTCCTCCATGGTGTTCTTCTATTTCTACGGTAACACCGGCAGGTGCCAGCGATTT
>DIRP01000007.1:8130-10371 GCA_002427525.1 Bacteroidales bacterium UBA5433
CGCATGGATATTTTAGCTTTGGCAAAAGAAGGAAGTACGGTTTTGGCACCTTCGGCTATATACCCTCCCCAAATTCCGTTCACATCCAGGCAAGGTCTTATCCCGGTTCTTTCCAAAGGAGTAAACCCTTCTTCTCCCGTCAATGCCTGCACACCAATGGACTCCATGTATTCCTTTTCGTTAAAGGGAGCACGTCCCAACATGGCTCTTTCTTCTGCCGTAAGCTCTACTACGTTGTCGTAAAAACCCGGTATGGTAACCCTCCCCTTATCATCTATCAAACGATCAACCATCCCGCAAAGCACGTTTATGGGATTGGCAACGGCTCCTCCGTAATGTCCCGAGTGCAAATCTTTGTCGGGGCCGGTCACTTTTACTTCCATATAAGCCAGACCACGCATACCGGTAGTAATGGAAGGAACCTTTTCGCTGATCATGGTAGTATCTGAAACAAGCATTACGTCGCAGGCCAACAACTCTTTATG
Organism: Bacteroidales bacterium UBA5433; assembly: GCA_002427525.1. Taxonomy (GTDB): domain Bacteria; phylum Bacteroidota; class Bacteroidia; order Bacteroidales; family UBA932; genus DMER64. The sequence goes on from DIRP01000007.1 coordinate 8,616, forward strand.
TTCCTCTGCCCACTGCTCCAAAGAGGGCGATCCAATTTCTTCTTCGCCTTCTATCAGGAATTTCACGTTGCAGGGAAGTTTGTTACCGTGCATAAAGTATTCAAAAGCCTTGACGTGCATAAACGATTGTCCTTTATCGTCGTTGGCACCGCGTGCATAAATGGCTCCGTCTCTTATTTCCGGTTCAAAAGGAGGAGAATCCCACAAGTCTATAGGATCTTCAGGTTGCACATCGTAGTGTCCGTACACCAGGACGGTGGGTTTCTTCGGATCAATGATTTTTTCTGCATAGACCACAGGATGACCGGCCGTAGGGTATACTTTTGCATTATCGGCCCCCGCTTTTGTCAGAAACTCTGCATATTGCAACGCACAAGTCTGCATATCTTCTGTATGTTCCTTCTGAGAACTTACAGAGGGAATACGCAGTAAGGTGAATAATTCTTCCAGAAAACGGTTGGAATTTTGGCTGATAAAATCTTTAATTTCACTCATAATATCCGGTTTATATAATATTTCTCATTTGTTCCACACGTTTTTTGGCATAAGGCAAGGTAATGCGCAAGGATTTTTTACCCGAGGACGGCGCGTCGTACATAGCATCTACCATAATGGCTTCGCAGAGGGACCGCAACCCCCTGGCTCCCATTTTAAAATCATTGGCCGTATCGGTAATATAATCCAACACATCGTCGTTTATGCTCATTTTGATACCGTCTAATGCAAAAAGGTGCTTGTATTGCTTGATCAGTGCATTTTTTGGTTCTATAAGAATGGCTTTCAAAGCCGCTCTATCCAATGCCGTTAAATACGTAACCACAGGCAAACGTCCTACAATCTCCGGAATAAGCCCGTAGGCCCTCAGGTCCTGGGGAGTTACATAGCGTATCAGGTTGTCCATATCAATCTTATCCCTCTTTTCTGCCTGGCCGTACCCCACTACCCGGGTGTTCAAACGGTTTGCAATTATTCTTTCAATCCCCTCAAACGCCCCACCGCAAATAAACAGTATGTTTTTTGTGTTCACCTGTATCATTTGCTGTTCCGGGTGTTTGCGTCCTCCCTGCGGCGGTACATTAACTACCGTTCCTTCCAGCAATTTAAGCATGGCCTGTTGCACCCCTTCCCCCGATACATCCCTTGTAATGGACGGGTTATCGCTTTTGCGTGCAATCTTATCTATTTCGTCAATAAACACAATCCCCTGCTCGGCAGCATCTACATCGTAATTGGCAGCCTGCAGCAACCGGGTAAGAATACTCTCCACATCTTCTCCCACGTACCCCGCTTCCGTCAGAACCGTAGCGTCCACAATGGCAAAAGGTACGCGCAGCATCCGGGCAATAGTATTGGCCAGCAATGTTTTTCCGGTACCTGTGGGTCCTACCAGCAACACGTTGGATTTATCAATTTCCACATCAGATTCCTCGAATGAACGAATCCTCTTATAATGATTGTACACGGCAACAGCCAATGATTTTTTTGCCTGCTCCTGCCCAATAACATATTGATTCAGGTACTCGTGGATTTGTGCAGGCGTCATGGAACAACGCGTGGTTTTAGATTCTGCCGTGTTGTGTTTTTCTGTTGTACCGTACATCTCTTCCAATACCACAGAAGCATCTGTCAGGCAATCTTCACAAATAGAAGCATAAAGGCCTGTAATAAGTAAGCCTGCTTCTGTGCTGGACCTGCCACAAAAAGAGCAATGGTCCGTGTCCAGAGGCTTTTTCTGCATTATTTCTTGGTTTTTTTC
>DIRP01000018.1:0-104042 GCA_002427525.1 Bacteroidales bacterium UBA5433
AGGTGTGGCTGGAACACCTCCTTTTTGGAGCAAGTTCTGTTACTATTCTGCTCTTACCTTCCAATCTTTTTTATTATTCAGTCCCGTAGCTCAGTTGGTTAGAGCACTACACTGATAATGTAGGGGTCAGCGGTTCAACTCCGCTCGGGACTACTGCATAAAGCTACGGGGATATAGCTCAGTTGGCTAGAGCACCTGCTTTGCAAGCAGGGGGTCGTCGGTTCGACTCCGTCTATCTCCACAAAAGGCGCGTTACTTTGCATGTAGCGCGCTTTTCTTTTTTTGAGCAAATTGCTTAAATTTGTATGTGCAATACCTGAATACACTTATCTGGATTGGTTTTTGCCAGGCCTTGTTTGCTGCGCTACTGATGTTTACTAAAGCAGAGCGCAGTGTTTCAGATAAGGTGCTTACGGCCTGGCTTGGATTGCTTGCCCTGGGGTTTCTTATTCATGGAATTTCTTTTAAACAGTATGATTTGCCTTTACTTACAGGGACACATTTGCTATTTAATGCAGCTTTATATTTGTATGTCAAATCCCTAACCCATGCGGGATTTAAATTGAAACCCGTATACCTGCTACATTTGGTTCCTTATATAATGGTAGAAATATTCCGCCACACAATCCAGGAACCGCTACTCATCGGTACGCCTTTGGCATTTTACGGGAGCCATCTGTTCAGTTATTTATTTGCGCTTTGTAACCTGGTATCGTGGTTGATCTACAGTCCCATGACTATAACCATGGTATATAATTACCGGAAAAGCCTTCAGGATAAAGTATCGAGTATTGAAAAGAATGAGAACATCCGTTGGCTGTTTATAGTTACTACTTTTTATGTGTGTTACTGTCTTGCCGGATACCTTATATCGTTGGTTGTAATTATTGCAGATAGACAAACCTTGTGGCCGGCTATATATAATTTTTCGTTTCTTTTGATACTTGTCTATATGCTGAGTTTTTATGGATTAAGGCAAAAACTCATTCCGGAACGCTTGCAGGTTGATGAAGAAAAGAGAAAGTATAAAAATCCGTTGCTGAGCGATTCGGATAGAAAAAACGTGGGAGAAAAAGTACAAATGTACGTCCAGGAACATAAGGTGTATTTGAATCCGGAGTTGAATATGGATATTTTAGCTACTGAATTAGAAATACCCAAACACCATCTTACAGAAGTGTTGAATGTAGAACTGGGAAAAAATTTCTTTCAATTTATAAACTCTTTTCGTATAGAAGCTGTGAAAGAGATGCTGAAAGATCCTACTAATTACTATTCCATAGAAGCCGTTGGTTACGAATGTGGCTTTTCCAATAAATCATCTTTCTTTAGGATTTTCAAAGAAATAGTAGGTGTTACCCCGCTGGAATACAAAAATAACGTCTCGGAATCCTGAAAAACACTCCATCTTTTAAAAATCATACCACAAATACGGGGATTCTTTTGAAAACAGGATGCTCAGATGCTCAATTTTCTGTTCTTTTGCAGATAAATTAAAAAAACACTTATAATGAAGCGCATTGCCTTTCTTTGTTTGCTAATCACGTTTACTATCGGAGCCGCAGCGCAGGATGGATTTGATGCCACGTTCAATCTGAATGGTTACGGTAGGGCGAGTATATTTGGGGGTGGGTCTGCGTATGCCGTGTCTTCGTTGTTTTCAGAGCTGTCGTTGCAGCCGTCTGTAAAAACAAACAATGCCCTTTTAGAGTCCGATATCCGGATTCGGACAGGCATGTTTTTTAATGAAAAGAAAACGGAGCTTCAGATACGGGAATTGTATGTGGGGTACAAAAGTCGGAATTTTGATGTGTTTCTGGGAAACCAAATTGTATCCTGGGGACGTACCGAAGGATTCAGCCCCACGAATAATATTACACCGGATGATTTTTTCTTTTTGTCTTCTGACCCAAACGATCAGAAATTATCCAATTTCATGTTGAAGGTAAATTACAGGCCTGTGATTGGGATTGGGTTGGAGGTGATAGCCATACCTTTTTACAAAATGTCAAGTTACAGGTTTGATCTGTTTGATATGAGCGGGTTTGATATGAGCGGGCTTGAACAGTTTGGTCAGTTTGATACGAGTAACATGATTGATTTTGGCAACGACATGGTTCCGGAAAAAATTCTGGCCAACGGTTCCTATGCAGTCCGTGCAGATTTTGATTTTTCAGCGTTTGGAGGATCTGTTTCCTGGTTCAGGGGTTATGATCCGTACCACGGATTTAATGTGGTATCTGTAAACTGGGCTACGGGACAGCCTGTAGTTCGCATTTCATCCATGCCGTATTTGAAAAATTCCTTTGGAGCAGACCTGGCTGCCCCCTTGGGGAACGTAGTAATTTTAAGAGCCGAGGCGGCGTACAACCACACAAAAAATCCGAACAACAATATGTATATACCCAATCCGGATATAAGCTATGTGGTGGGATTGGAAACAAATCTGTGGGGTTTTATGATTATAGGCCAGTACATTGGGAAATATACGTTTAACTATTCGCCGTTAATCCAACCCGTTCTCCCGTCCGGGGGCAGTGCGGCAGAGCTTTTGCAGTATGCAGAAGATATGATTGATTACGAAAACAGAATGTTTAACCGCAAGGTGTTCAACCAGCAGGAGAAGACCAATCATGCTGCTTTTCTTACCGTTACGCGCTCTTTTGCTTACGATGTGCTTTCGGCAGAATGTACGGCTTTTTATAATTTTACATCTAACGAATGGTTTATAAGGCCAAAATTGAGCTGGAGAATTTCAGACGCCCTGATGGTTGCGGCCGGAGGCAATTACATGCGAGGGGGAGAAAAAACTTTATATGGTTATTCATCTGCCATACTTAACGGCGCTTATGCAGAACTAAAAATTATTTTTTAATACATGGAAAAACCAAGATTCATCATCAAATACAGATGGCATATTGTAATTGCCACCTTACTTGTAGTACTTGTTAGTATTATTCCTATTCTTCATATCACGGTAAATCCCGACTTGGAATCGTACTTAGATACTTCCATGCCTTCCAGGGAAAACAACCTGAAAATCAACGAGATTTTCGGAAACGAAGAACTGTTGCTTGTTGTTTTCCAGACCTCCGATGTGCTTCAAGAGAATACATTGAACAGAATCAGTCAAATAGCAGAAGCGTTTTCTGATATGCCTGAGTTCAATCGTGTTTATTCTTTGTTTCAGGGCAAAGACATCCGGTCGGAAGACGGCAGTATGGTGGTTAATCCGGTAGTGGAAACCATTCCTGTAACGGAAAATGAACGGGATGCGCTACGGGAATCCATACGCTCCAACGACTTGGTTTACAAAGTAGTAATTTCAGAAGATTTTAAAAATGCCATCATCATACTGGGAGCAGACAAGACCGTACAGGACGATTACCAGTTGGCTTTGGTCAAAGAAACATTAGAACAGTATCCGGGAGACGAAATAACCTATATAACCGGTAACCCCTATTTAAGAGCCGAGGCCGAGGAAAAAATCGGACGTGATATCATGTTATTATTACCTCTTGCGCTGCTGTTAATGTTTGTAATTCTGTTTGTTTCTTTCAGAGAAATAAGAAGCGTATTGCTGCCTTTTTCTGTAGTACTTTTTTCTACGATTGTGTCGTTGGCCCTTATTCCTGTTTTTGGATGGGAGCTAAGTCTGATAGGAGTGCTTATACCTGTTATGATGATTGCCATAGCCAACAATTACGGTGTGTACTTCATAGCCCGTTACCAGGACCTGCGCGCCTCGTCTCCGGAGCTTACTCCACCGGAACTGGCTGTTAAAACAACAGATTATCTGGTTACTCCTGTTTTGTTGTGCGGATTGACTACCATTGTAGGTGTCATGGGACTGCTGGCGCACCTGTTCCAACCGGCACGTCAGATGGGTGTTGTAACAGCCATAGGTATTGCCTGTGCTTTGCTCTTGAGTTTACTTTTTATCCCGGCCTTATTGTCTTTACTCAAAAAGGGGAAAATCCACAAAGATTTGCAGGATGGGTCCCGGGGCTTCTTCCCCAGGATTTTGGAGCGAACAGGAACAAGAATAATCCATCATCCCAAAAAAATCATTGCGGGTTTTGGTATTTTTGTGTTGCTCTGTGCCGTGGGGTTATTTTTCTTTAAACTGGCCCCCAATTCCAATGAGGTTTTACCAAAAAGCCATCCATTCAACCGGGCTATTCAGGTAATGGATGAACAGTTTGGCGGAAGCAAATCGTTCAATATTATGTTTGAGGCAGATGTGACAGACCCGGTGTTCCTGCACAACCTGGACAGGTACGAACAAGAGCTTAAAAATACACCCGGTGTAGGTGCTGTAAGCTCGCTGGCGACTGTCATACGGGAAATCAGTAAAGCGTTGAACGATTCCACAGAAGCCGGTTATGACTGTATACCGGATAGCAGAGAAGCTATTGCTCAATACCTGGAATTGTATACCATGAGCGGAGATCCGGAAGACCTGGAACAAATGGTTGACTTTGATTTTACCCACACGTTGCTAACGATTCAATTTGGCGAAACCAGTATAAAAGAAATACAAAATCTGGTACAAAAAATTGAAGAAATGGCCGGAGAAGATAACCTGAAACCGGTTATTGGCGGATTTACTATGACAGATAAAGACATCAGCGAATCTGTAAAAACAGGTCAGATTTACTCTTTACTGGTGGCTTTCGTAGCCATTCTCATTTTACTAAGCCTTATTTTCAAAAGTATAAAAGCCGGCCTTATAGGTAGTATCCCCTTGGCATTTGCTGTAGTGTGCACTTTTGGTATTATGGGATGGCTGGGTATTGAGCTGAACATTGTAACGGCTCTGCTTTCTTCCATATCCATTGGCCTGGGGGTAGATTTTACTATCCATATTTTTTGGCGCATTAAATGGGAATTGGCGCACGGAAACAATTACGAGCGTAGTATTACAGCTACCCTTAAGACTATTGGCAGGGGAATTATCATTAACGCAAGTTCTGTTATGATGGGTTTTGCCGTACTTTTCCTTTCGGCCTTTCCTTTCATACGTTCCTTTGCTTTTTTGATTATCATTTCGCTTTTCTTCTGTCTGGTTTCCGCTTTAGTTCTTATTCCCGCTATATGTTATCTCTTTAGACCTAAATTTTTAGAAAACAATACAACTAAAATAATACAAATATGAAACGCACGGTTTTTATGTCCATGACGACTTTAGGGTTACTTTTTTTCAGTTGTGGGCTTTTTGCCCAGTCGGCAGAACAGATTAGAAAAAAAGCAGCCGATGTGGTTGATCTTTCCTCTATGACTATGGATTTTACCATAAACATTCGTGACGGAAAGGGAAGTGAGCGGGTAAGGCAACTTACCATGATAACCGGCAGGTTTAACGACGTTACTAAAACGCTGATTCGCTTTACGGCACCGTCAGATGTAAAAGGTACAGCCTTGTTAATATTCGATTACGAAGAGAAAGAGGATGATATGTGGATCTACATGCCGGCTTTAAAGAAAGTTCGCAGGATTATCAGTTCAGAAAAAGGTAAAAGCTTTATGGGCTCAGAATTTACAAATGCAGACATGAGCAAACCCAACCATGCAGACTTTCATTACGAACTGAAAGGGTCCGAGACGTACGAAGGTCGGGAATGCTGGATTGTTCAGGCAGAGGGAAAGGATCAGGCTATCAAAAAAGCTAACGGATACAGCAGGTCTGTGAACTATATAGATAAGGAGACCTACCTGTGTTATAAAACAGAATACTACGATTCTTCCGATAACCTGCACAGGGTTATGATTGCGTCTGATTTTAAAAAAATCACAGCAACCTCTTATTTTGCCTACCACACCAGCATGGAGAATGTAAAGAACGGCCGGATATCAGAAATGGTGGTAAATAACCTGGAAACAGGGAAAAAATACCGGGAAGACTTGTTCTCTCCCAATGCCCTACAGTAATGAAAATTATTGCGCCAATTCGTCTGCTGGCTTTTCTGATATTGGTTAGCGTGATCATACCGCTTAATGCCCAGGTACTGGATGTTATCATTACAGATATTCGGAATACGGATGGGCGTTTGTGCATTGCTATTTTTGATAACAACTTGGATTACCAAAATGAAACCGCTTTGTTAACAGCGTACATTGATAAGGAAACCTTGTTGAGTGATACGGCACACATAGAGATTCCCATTTGGCCCGGGACGTTCGGCATTTCTGTATTGGACGATGAAGACGGCGATGAGAAAATGCGGTTTAGTTTTTGGGGAATTCCACGGGAAGGTTTCGGGTTTTCAAACTATGTCCTTAAAAGCTCCAGAAGGCCGCAGTTTGATGATTTTTCATTCTCGGTTAATGAAAATGAAAAAGTTGCCGTTTCTGTTAAAATGAAATATTTCTGATTAAAGAAGCCGTCGTTCTTCTGCGGAATAGAGTATCTTTTCCAAAACAGGCCGTAGGGAATCTTTGAAAACATAAATCAGGAACAGAAACAAAACCAAAACCAGCAGAACCACCAGGAAAACCACCAGGCCCCGGGGGACACGCCGTGGCGTATTTCCCGTTTCTTGCCGAGGCGTCGCTTCGCTTCCGTCTGCAGTTTTGCTTCCGTCTGCAGTTTTGCTTCCGTCTGCCGTTCCGCTCTCTTCTGCTGCACCGTTTTTGTCTGCTGCTCTTTCAACATCGGGTACGGCCTCGGCTTGTATTACGGATCCGTCCGGTTCTTCTATTCCTTCTTCCGGCTGCGGGTCCAAAGTCGCACAGTTGATTCTTGACGGTGTGGAGAGCGGACTCATGGACAAAGGTACCAGCCCAAATCCTCCGGGGTTCACGGAAACATTTTTGTCCATCACAAAAAAAACATCTCCTTCACGTGTCCGCCTTAATTTTCCAAAGCCATCCAGGGTAACTGATTTTTCCCGTACCAGTTTTTTGGAGACCTCTGAAAGCAAGGCCTCTAATGCATCGGGGTCTCCGTATACTTTCTCTAGCAAGCCATCGTTCCAGGTTTCGCTTTCTTTAAAAGAAATCCGCCTTCCCGGAGGTAGTAGTACGTGAAGGTTGTGGGTAAGTGTGGCCGGGGTGTCTTCTGCCATGAAACTTCCCATGTTTCCCAGGGAAACGCGGTTATGCGTGCGGAGCAATTCTATACAATGGGATGCAAGTAAGGATGTGTCCATAAGTCGGACAAATTTACACTTTTTTTGAAAAGATTTTGCTCTTTCAGGAAAAACCGTTTATATTTGCACTCCTTAAAACATTCCTCATTAGCTCAGTTGGTTAGAGCACCTGACTGTTAATCAGGGGGTCCAAGGTTCAAGTCCTTGATGAGGAGCAGTTTATAAAATCGAAGAATGTAGTCAAAAGAGCACTTGCAACCTAAGCTGCAAGTGCTCTTTTTCTAAACGGTAAAAATAAGATTCGGACTCAGGTGTTCAATCAGGATTTTTAATCCTATCAGGAACAAAATGATGCCACCAATACGTTCTGCCCACGTGCTATAACGGTTGCCAAAGAGATAACCCAGGCGAACACCTATAACGGAAAGCACGAAGGTGACTACCCCAATCAGAAGTACGGCTGTGACTATATTGACTTCTGTAAACCCCAGGGTAATACCAACAGCCAGTGCGTCTATGCTGGTTGCTATCGCCAACACCAACATGGAGCGGATTCCAAAGGAACAATTTACCTCTCTGTTGCACCGGAAAGAGTCCAGCACCATTTTACCTCCAATAAATCCAAGAAGGCCAAAAGCAATCCAGTGGTCAACAGCCTGGATTATATGATGAAAACTGTGTCCGGCATGGTATCCTATAAGGGGCATAATGGCTTGAAATCCCCCAAAATAAAGACCGGCTTTAAGGGCATTTGTCCATTTCATTTTGGGCTGTTCCATGCCTTTGCATACAGATACTGCAAAAGCGTCCATGGCCAGGCCAATGGATAAAAAAACAAGATTCAGTATACTCAAAAAAATTGCATTTTTGATTAAGGTTCACAAAGATAAACAAAAACGGCGCTATTGCTCTGTAATCAGCCGCAGGTTCTGTGTGTTGATGCGGGTTTTAATCCACTCTTTGATGGTACCCAGATCTTTGGCAGAAGGAATGGAGTCAAACCTGATAACGGCAATGGTAAGGGTGTCTGCCGCGCTGCCTGGTGTTGTGCCGGCTACACCTGCTGTTACATTGACTGCATGTGAAATAGAGAGTTCCCGGGCCATAGGATAGAGTACTACCAGTTCTTCTATTAACTCGCTGCTTAGCCGTTCGTAGCGTTTGTAAGATTCAAGGGTGTTTTGCAGTGTATCAATAGTAGCCTGACGGGCCAGCAGCTGCTGTTCACCTTTTTTATAAAAATCTTCCAGAACCGATGAACGGATGGCGTCCAGCGTGACTTTTTCGCCTCCGCCTTGCACCACGGTTAGACGCGATCCGTGCAGGCGCCTGTATTCGTCCATTTGTTTTTTAGACAGCGACAGGGACTCTTCCGGCACTTCGTTACCTATAAGCATCAGGTCTATGGATTTTTCTTTGTAAGAAATGGTACGGCTTATGATTTGCGTTTCAGGGAATGAGAAAGCTTGTTCAATATAGTGGTTGGCATCGCTCTCGTAAAGGGTTGTTCTTACAATATCAATGGTAAGAATAAGTGACGGGACCATAGTTACAATTACAATAGCCAGGATGTAACGCTTGACGGCTTGCTCGCGTCGCTTTTCCTGGAAAACCTTGGGAGAATAGCCTCGTATGCGGGTACCCAGAAAAGTAGCCACAACAATAAAAACTGTATTGATAAAATACAGATAAAAAGCTCCCATAAAGAACCGCCAGCTTCCAATAGCAATACCATACCCGGCAGTACACAACGGAGGCATAAGGGCCGTTGCAATGGCTACTCCCGGAATTACGTTCCCCTTATCTTTTGTGGAAAGCGCAATGAAACCGGCCAAACCACCTATCAAAGCAATAAACACATCATAAATGGTAGGGGAAGTACGGGCCAGCAATTCTGATTGTGGATGATCCAAAGGTGATACAAAGAAGAAAAGTGTAGCCGTAATGATACTTATAACGGTGGCAATCAAATAACTTCTCATAGACTTTTTCAGCAACTCATAATCATTGATGCCCAATGCCAGACCCATACCAATGATGGGGCCCATAAGGGGAGATATGAGCATGGCACCAATGATAACGGCTGTGGAGTTGACGTTCAGTCCAAGAGAGGCGATGAGGATGGCAAAAATCAGGATCCACAGGCTGGCTCCTTTAAATTCTACTCCGGCTCTAATATTGGCTATTGTTTCCAGTTCGTTTTCTTTGTCTTTTCTTAGGTAAAAATAATATTTGAAGAACCGGATAATGGAGTGTGTACTTTTTGTGTTTTTATTTTTAGTTGACGACGGATCCATTTTTCATTTTTTTTGCAGGTGAAATAATACTCATTGAACCATCCGGTTCCTGAGCCATGAGAATCATGCCTTTAGACTCAATGCCACGAATTTTCCGGGGTTGCAGGTTGGCCAGCATGCATACCTGACGTCCCACCAGCTCTTCCGGAGTGTAGTGGCCGGCAATTCCGGATACAATAACGCGCGTATCCAGGCCGGTATCTATTGTGAGTTTTAACAATTTGTCTGTTTTAGGTACTTGTTCAGCTGCAAGTATTGTAACGGCACGGATATCCATTTTGCTAAATTCTTCATACGTGCATTCAGGGAACGCCGGAACCGGATCCGCAGTGGCGACAACCTCCGAAGTTGTTGAAGTTGCCGAAGCTGAAGCGGCCGGGGGAGCGGCGGTGGGAGTGTCCGGAGGAACGGTTGCGGCTTCTGTGCCTGTTCCCTTTTTCAGGCGGTCCACCTGAGCCTGTACTGTTGCGTCTTCGATTTTTTCAAACAGCAAGACCGCTTCTCCAAGGGTTGTCTCCGGTGCAAGCAGGACATTATCTGACAGGCAGCTCCAGGGCAGGACTGCAGGTATGTTCAGGATATTGCGTAGTTTTTCTGTGGTAAACGGCAGGAACGGTTCCAGGGCAATGGTAAGCCGGGCACACAATTGCAAGGATAGGTGCAGGATTGTTTTTACCCGTTCCATATCTGTTTTAGCTACTTTCCAGGGTTCTGTGTCTGCCAGGTATTTGTTACCCAGACGTGCCAGGTTCATGGCATCTTTCAGGGCTTCCCTAAAGTGGTAATGTTCCAGATGGAATTCCAGAGCTTCCAGGATTCCGGGAATTTGCGCCAGTATTTCTTTGTCGTAATCTGTCAACGGGCCACATTCCGGGACAATTCCGTTGAAATGCTTTTGCGTAAGTACTACAGTGCGGTTAACAAAATTTCCGAGTATGGCTACCAGCTCGTTGTTGTTGCGAGCCTGGAAATCTTTCCATGTAAAATCGTTGTCTTTTGTTTCCGGCATGGTAGCACATAAGGTATACCGCAGTACATCCTCTTTACCGGGGAATTGATCCAGGTATTCGTGCAGCCAGACAGCCCAGTTGTTGGAGGTGGATATTTTTTTGCCTTCCAGGTTCAGGAATTCGTTTGCCGGCACGTTGTCGGGCAAAATAAATTCACCGTGGGCTTTGAGCATAGACGGGAATACAATACAATGGAATACAATATTATCTTTACCAATGAAATGGACCATTTTGGTGTCTTTGTCTTTCCACCATGTTTCCCACGTATCCGGATACAGTTCCATGGTATTGGAAATATATCCGATGGGGGCGTCAAACCAAACGTACAGCACTTTGCCTTCAGCTCCTTCTATGGGAACGGGGACTCCCCAATCCAGGTCACGGCTTACAGCTCTGGGTTGCAACCCATTATCCAGCCAGGATTTGCATTGCCCGTACACATTGGGTTTCCATTCTTTATGCGTTTCCAGTATCCATTCTTTAAGCCACGGCTCGTACTTGTCCAAAGGCAGGTACCAGTGGGTTGTTTTCTTTTTTTGGGGAACGACACCGCTTAACGAGGAGCGGGGGTTGATCAGTTCGTCCGCAGAAAGGGTAGAACCGCATTTTTCACATTGGTCTCCGTAGGCGTGGTCGTAGTCGCAACGGGGGCATGTTCCCACTATGTAACGGTCTGCCAGAAATGTTCCGGTCCCCGGGTCAAAAAACTGTTCTGTTTCTTTTTCAATGAATTTTCCCTGGTCGTACAGTTTTTTAAAAAAAGCCGAGGCGGTTTTGTGATGGATCTTCGATGTAGTTCTGGAGTAAATATCAAAAGAAATGCCCAGTTTGCTGAAAGAATCCTTAATCTGTTTGTGGTATGTATCGACAATTTCCTGAGGAGTAATACCCAGCTGCCTGGCTTTTATGGTAATGGGGACACCGTGTTCGTCTGATCCGCCTATAAAACAGACATCACGTCCTGCCAGTCGCAGGTAGCGAACATAGATGTCTGCCGGGATATATACGCCCGCAAGGTGCCCAATGTGAATGGGGCCGTTGGCATAAGGCAGTGCCGAGGTTATCAGGTAACGTTTGTATTCTTTTTCCTTCATTGCATATAGGGTTTTATTAACTCAATCTGTTCAATTCTTTGGCAAACGAATTTCGTACTTCCATCATGACGGTCAGCTTTTTCATGATTTCTTCCATAACTCCTTCTTCTCCCTGTAATTGAGCCTGCTGCAACTCCCGGGTAAGCTGGTTGCACGTGAGGGAAACAACCCGCAGTTTGTAAACCAAAACGGATTTGGTTACGTTTTCCTTAAGCAGGGACTCTTCTATGGGAAGGCTGTCCCGGAGGACTTTCAGGTTGATGGAATGTGGCTGGTTAAGTAAATCCAGGGCGTACCGGGCAATTTCCGGATTGACGTGGTTCGTAAAATACCTTCTTCTTGCTTGATTATCACCGGTAAGCTCCATATATTCCTTAAAAATATGTAGCATTAAAGGATCTTGCAATTCCAGTTCGTCTTCTTCCAGAGAAAGGGTAATGTACTCTGCTACGGATGTTTCTTCCTGCAGCGGGCTTTGTCCAAATTTTAATAAGTAATACAATATATCTTTTTCACACCTGCTGATATCATTTTTCCCGGCCAGGGCATCTCCTCGTTTGTTTTGGGAAAACTGGTCCAGGTTGTGGTCCTGCTCTTCCAAAGGCGTTGCCGGACGTTCGGGTGCCTGCCTGGAATACCTTCTTCTGCGGATCCTGGCTACTTCCCGTGTCAGGATGAGCTCTTCAATACCCAGGTGCCGGCTGCATTCTTCAATGTAAACGGTACGGGTGATGATATCGGGAATAACAGAAATGGTGTCAACTACGTCGCGTATCAGGGAAGACCGTTTTAAAGGATCTTTCATTTCTTCTGCCATCAGGGAGATTTTGAAATGAATAAAATCGGTTTCGTGCTGTTCTAAAAATGCAAGCGTTTCTTGTGCGCTGTGGCTGCGGGCATAGGAATCGGGGTCATCCCCGGCCGGAAACCGGACTACCTTCACCTGCAGTCCTTCTTCCAGAATCATAGTAATGCCCCGGATAGAAGCTTTGATACCTGCATCGTCGCCATCGTACAGGACGGTCACCTGACGGGCAAACCGCTTAATCAGTCGTATTTGTTCTTCTGTAAGGGAGGTTCCCGAAGAAGAAACCACATTCATAATTCCTGCCTGGAACAGCGACAATACATCTGTATATCCTTCTACCAGGTAACATTTTTGCAGCTTGCTGATGTGCTGTTTTGCAAAGAAAAGTCCGTACAGCGAGCGGCTTTTGTCGTAGACTTCGCTCTCGGGTGAGTTCACATATTTGGCAACCTGTTTACTGCTTTGCAGGGTCCTCCCCCCAAAACCTATGACCCGGCCGCTAAGCGAATGGATGGGAAACATTACCCTGTCCCGAAACCGGTCGGTAAAAGCTTCCGGCCTGCCTCCGCCTGCAGGATGGTGCAGGGTTAGTCCGGTAGCTACTAACAATTCCTGTTTGTATCCGGCTGCCAGGGCTGCCCGGGTAAAAGCGTCCCTTTCTTCCGGAGCATAGCCCAGTCCAAATTGACGGATAATTGGTTCATTAAAACCGCGCTCGGTAAGGTAGCTCAGGCCTGCATCTTTTCCCGCTTGTTCTTCTGTCAGGTACTTGCTGTAAAATTCCCGTGCGTATTCATTGACAACCAACATGCTGTCCCTGAGCATGCGTGATTGGGCTTCTTCTGTAGTTTCTTCCTTATCTTCTACGGGGATGTTGTATTTGTTTCCCAGGAACTTCAATGCTTCTACGTACGACAGGTGTTCGTGTTCCATGATAAAACGGATCACATTACCGGCTTTGCCGCATCCAAAGCATTTGAATATGCCCTTGGAGGGAGAAACTGTAAAAGAAGGTGTTTTTTCGTTATGGAAAGGGCAGCAAGCCACCAGGTTGGCGCCACGTTGTCTTAAATTGACGTATTCACCAATGACTTCCTCAATAGAAGCTGCATTCAGGATGCTTTCTATGGTGGCCTGGCTTATCATACATCAGAAGACTTCAGAGCCCATGGCTTCCCGTACCAGCTTCATGGTAGCACGTGCCGATTGGCGGGCTTTTTCTGCACCTTGTTCTACAACCTGTTTTAGGTACGGTTCGTTGTTGTAGATTTCTTCAATTTTGGCTTTTATGGGAAGTGTATGTTTGCAAATATCGGTAGCAAGTTGCTTTTTCAGTTCTCCGTACTTAATGGTGCAGTTGTCGTATTGCTGCCTGAAATGGGATACTACATCCGGCTCAGAAACAACCGACAGCAGCGTAAACAGGTTGGTGATTTCCGGTCCCATGGGACTCCCGGGAGCCACAGGTCCCGAATCTGTAACGGCCCGCATGACTTTTTTTCGGATGGTCTTTTCATCATCAATCAGGTAAATGCCGTTGCCTTCGCTTTTGCCCATTTTGCCTGTTCCGTCCAGTCCCGGGATTTTTACCAGGTCCTGGCCAAAATTGTAAGCCTGCGGTTCCGGGAAAACGTCTGCGCCGTACATGTTGTTAAATCTGCGTGCCAGTACCCGGGCTATTTCCAGGTGTTGCTCCTGGTCTTTTCCCACCGGAACCCAGTTGGCTCTGTGGACCAGGATATCTGCAGCCATAAGGACGGGGTATGTGAGTAATCCGGCGTTCACATTTCCGGGGTTTTTTCGGATCTTGTCTTTAAAAGAAGCGGTGCGCTCCAACTCTCCTTTGTATGCGAGCATGTTCAGCAGTACAAACAGCTCACTGATTTCCGGAATACTGCTCTGAATGAACAAAACAGATACGTCCGGATCCAGACCGGATGCCAGGTATTCTGATAAAATAACTTTTATACTGGAGCGGCTGTCTTCCGGGTTGGGGTGTGTAGTCAGGGAATGCAGGTCTGCAATAAAGAAGTAACATGTGGCTTTGTGTTGCAGTTGTGTAAAATTCTTGAGTGCACCAAAATAGTTGCCAAGGTGCAGGTGTCCGGTTGAACGTATGCCGCTTAATACTGTTTTCATGATGCAAAGTTAGTCTTTTTTAGGTAAATGTTATCTTTGTAAATCTAGACAGAAAACATGATTACAATATCAAAAGGACAAGTAAAAGGCAAAGTTTCATTGCCTCCTTCAAAAAGTATGAGCATTCGTGTGCTAGCTGCTATCTTTCTTGCCGGACGTGAAACCTTGCTGAAAGGGGCTTGGCCCAAAGACGGAACGCAAGTATGTGAGGATGTACAGGCTGCATACCGCGTGGTACGTTCTGTGGGTTCTCAGTTTGTGAAAGAAGATATATGGCCGAATGTAGCGCCTCCGGGAAGGGATTATTCACGACGTCAACTGGACTGTGGAGAGTCTGCCCTGGCCCTGCGCATGTTTGCTCCCATTCTGGCGCTATCACCTTATATTTACTGCCTAAGAGGGCGTACAACACTGATTTCAAGACCTATAGACTTTGTTATTGACGGGTTGCGGGAGTTGGGTTGCTGGGCGGAAAGTCTGAATACCTTGCCGGCTTTATCTATTAAAGAAAATTTAAAAGAAACTGGACGTTGGGAATCGGGAGATCCTTCCCTAAGTATGTCTCGTCCTATATTGTTGGTGCAGGGACCGTTGCGTGGGGGCAAGTACAAAGTCAACGCAGGGGGCAGTTCGCAATTTCTAAGTGGTTTGCTTATGGCCCTGCCGCTGGGAGAGGAGGATTCTATATTGGAAGTAGAGCATTTGGCCAGCCAGCCCTACATAGACCTTACGTTAAGCGTAATGGAGGCGTTTGGAGTTCGGGCAACGCATGACAATTACAAAGTGTTTCACATTCCCGGCAGGCAAACGTACCGGGCCCGGAAGATTGATATTGAAGGAGATTGGAGTGGAGGGGCTAATTTTATTGTTGGAGCCAGCTTGTTTGGAGATTTGCGCATCGGGCCGTTATGGAACGAAAGTCTTCAGGCTGATAAAGCCATTATGGAAGCCATTGGCCGGGCCGGAGGTTCGTGGGCGTGGGGCTCGGCAAATCAGTTGAAGGTTTATAAAAGGGACAATTTGCAAGGTTTTACTTTTGATGCACAAAAATGCCCCGATCTTTTTCCTCCGCTTGTGGCTTTGGCTGTTCACTGCAAAGGAACGACTACTATACATGGGATAGACCGGCTGTTTCATAAAGAATCCAACAGGGCAGTTGCCTTGCTGGAAGAGTACACTAAGGTAGGAGCAAAGATTCGCTTTGAAGGCAACAACATGGTGGTTGAAGGAGGAAAGCTTCCCGGCGGAGCCCGTATTTCAGCCAGAGGGGACAACCGCATTGCCATGTCGCTTGCCATAGCAGCCCTAGGTGCCGAAAAGCCCATTGAAATAGAAGGAAAACATACGGTAGTCAAATCGTTTCCGGATTTTTGGGTAGAATTGGAAAAAGTAACCAAACGGTAAGTTATGAATGCATTTGGAAGTTTTTTTAGGGTATCTGTGTTTGGTGAATCGCACGGTCCCAGGATTGGTGTCCTGCTGGATGGGGTACCTGCAGGGATTCCATTGCAGGAAGACGATTTTTCAGAAGATATTGACCGCCGTAGAAGTGGTGCACGCGGAACAACCCCAAGGAAGGAAAGCGACAAACCGCAAATCCTGAGCGGAGTTTATAACGGATTTACTTGCGGAACACCGTTATGTATTGCTTTTGAGAACCGGGATGCCCGTTCGCAGGATTATCGGCAAAACCTGCCTCCCAGACCGGGAACGGCTGATTTTACCGGCACTATTAAATACAAAGGGTTTCAGGACCCCCGGGGAGGAGGTCACTTTTCCGGTCGGTTGACATTGCCGCTGGTTGCAGCTGGTGTTGTGGCTAAAAGAATCCTGGCTGCCACATACCCTCGGTTGAAGATCCGGGCTTTTTTAACCCGGGTGGGTGGTTTTCCCATAATGCGTCCCGGACAGCAGGACGCATTACCGGGAGGGCAGGAGCTGCCGGACAGGGTGCAAAAAATGTTGGAAAGAGCTGTCGTAACAGGAGATTCTTTGGGAGGGGTCATTACCTGTCAGGTGACAGGAGTACCGGCCGGATGGGGGAATCCGTTTTTTGATTCTGTAGAATCCTGTATTTCGCATACGGTATTTGCTATTCCCGGAATTAAAGGGATAGCATTTGGTTCCGGTTTTGAAGAGGCTGCTTTTACCGGGTATAACAACCCGCATACGGGAGGTATCGCCGGTGGGATTACCAACGGCGATACCATTACTTTTAGTGTTGCTGTTAAACCTACGCCCACAGTTGGTGGCAAGGGGCGTCACGATACTTGCTTTGCCTTACGTGTACCTGTAGTGGTAGAAGCGGTAACTGCACTGGTTCTGGCAGATCTTAGTCGCGCTGTTCTTTAAGCGCAGCTCGCACTTTAGCTTCTATTTCTTCTTTAAGTTCCGGATTGTCTTTGAGTATTTGCTTGACAGCATCACGGCCCTGGCCTATACGGGTTTCTCCGTAACTGTACCAGGAACCACTCTTGCGGATGATGTCAAAATCTACTCCAAGGTCAATAATTTCGCCAAGGAGCGAAATGCCCTCTCCAAAGATGATGTCAAACTCGGCTTTTTTAAACGGCGGAGCCATTTTGTTTTTAACGACCCTTACGCGCACATGGTTTCCCATGGCTTCATCTCCGTCTTTGAGCTGGGTGGTGCGGCGAACGTCCACCCTTACGGAAGAATAAAATTTAAGGGCATTTCCTCCGGTGGTAGTTTCGGGGTTGCCAAACATGATACCAATTTTTTCCCGTAACTGGTTGATGAAAACACAGCACGTATTGGTACGGCTGATGTTGGCTGTGAGCTTTCTGAGAGCCTGGGACATCAGACGTGCCTGAAGACCCATTTTTGATTCACCCATTTCGCCTTCTATCTCGGCTTTTGGAGTAAGGGCGGCTACCGAGTCTATAACTACAATATCTACGGCTCCTGAACGGATCAGATGGTCGGCTACTTCCAGAGCTTGCTCTCCGTTATCGGGCTGGGAAATAAGCAGGGTTTCAACATCGACACCCAATTGCTGTGCATAGTTGCGGTCAAAGGCGTGTTCTGCATCTATGAAGGCTGCTATACCTCCCAACTTTTGTGCTTCTGCAATAGCGTGGATGGCTAAAGTGGTCTTTCCGCTCGATTCCGGACCGTAAATTTCCACTACACGGCCTCTGGGATAGCCGCCAATGCCCAGGGCATGGTCCAGTCCTATGGAGCCTGAGGGTATCACAGAAACATCCCATTTGGGCTGGTCCCCCAGTTTCATAATAGTCCCCTTCCCAAAGTCCTTCTCAATCTTGTCCAGGGTTGCCTGGAGCGCTTTCATTTTCTCCTGACTGGCAGCTCCTCCTTTTACTTCTTCTTCACTTACTTTTGCCATAATAATTTTGATTAATGATTAGTTGACAAATATACAAATTCGCCTGTAAAAAACCCCTATCTTTGTGCTGTGAAAACATGGTTGCTTGGAAAAAATTTGCAGGAACTGCAGGAAGTCGCTTCTTCCTGTGGTATGCCTTCCTATGCGGCCGGTCAGATGGCGCGTTGGCTGTATAAAAACAAGGTGAGGGATATCCCGGCCATGACCAACCTGAGCAAAGCAACACGTGAAATACTGGGAGAAACCTGGCAGGTAGGCGGCAGGGATCCCGTGCGTGAAGAAATTTCGTCTGACGGAACAAAAAAATACCTGTTCCCGGCAGGCCCGGAAGAGAAAACGGGCGTGGAAGCTGTGCTTATTCCGGAGGAGGGCAGGAATACCTTGTGCCTTTCTTCTCAGGCAGGCTGCAAGTTGGGATGTGCTTTTTGTATGACAGCTCGTATGGGATTCCGGGGTCAGTTGACAGCCGGTGAAATTGTGGGGCAGTTTTTACGTATTCCGGAAACAGATCTTCTGACAAACGTGGTGTATATGGGGATGGGTGAGCCTTTTGATAATTGGCCCGAGGTGAAAAAATCCCTGGAAATACTGACGGCCGACTGGGGGATGGCCTGGAGTCCGGGGCGGATTACCGTATCTACGTCGGGAATCTTGCCGGTGCTGGATGATTTCATGGCCGGCCCGCGTGCGCATCTGGCTGTGAGCCTGCACAATCCGTATGATGAAGAGCGTGCTCAACTGATGCCGGTACAAAAATCTTTTCCTATCAGCAGCGTTGTCCGGAAGTTGCGTACATATGATTTTAAGGGACAACGCCGTTTAAGTTTCGAATACATTCTTTTTGACGGATGGAACGATACACAACGGCATGCGGCCGCTTTGCTGCAATTGCTCCGCGGTCTGGAATGCCGGGTGAACCTGATTCGCTTTCATGCCATTCCGGATTTTCCCATGCTTCCCTCGGGCGAGAACGCCATACAGGCCTTTAAAGACCGCCTGAACCGGGGCGGACTTGTTACTACCGTACGTGCTTCGCGCGGGCAGGATATCCTGGCTGCCTGCGGTATGCTGAGCGTGCACAATACACCATGAACTACAGAAGATGAACAAAGAAAAAGAAGAGCAGGTAGCTAATGAAGCCCGTCAAAAACAGGCGGACCGTATGATGGCCTTGTGCAGCCGTGGTGAGAAGTGCCGGCAGGATATCTGTAAAAAACTGGCCGCAAGTTCTTTGTCAGAAGAGGAAAAGGAAGAAATTTTGCAGTTTTTGGAAAAAGAAAAATTTGTGGACGAACAGAGGTATGCCAATGCGTACGTAAGGGATAAGACCCGGTTGTCGGGATGGGGACCGGTGAAAGTAATGGCCGGACTCAGGAGTAAAGGAATTCCGGAGGAATATATAAAAGAAGCGATGAAAGAAGCAGATAATCAGGACTATGTGAAAAATCTACAAGTTGCCCTAAAAAATAAAGCGGCTCAATTGAAAGAGTCCAATCCGCTAAAACGCAGGGAAAAACTGGTACGTTTCGGGCTGGGAAGAGGCTATACGTACGAGCAGATTTACAAGTTATTAAAGCAGGAATCCTATTAATGCCCTGTGGAATTATATTTTGTTGGATTAAAATTCTTTTTATCTTTGTATTGCAATAAAAGTGGCCATTTAATTATTAACTTAACATACTACAATCATGATTTTATTTGTAAACAACATGCAAGAATTCTGGCAATGGTTAGCAGGCCTCTGGGAAACTTTATTTGGAGGTTATGATTGGGCAACATCAACTTATGAATTCTTACATTCATTTATCCAGATTTTCAGGGATTTGTTTTATTTCACTTTCTAAGAAAATCTACGAACTCAGCGCTGAATTGTAAAGCTGTCTTGTACTAAGACAGCTTTTTTATGTATGAAAATCCTTGAAACAAACGGCGTCTCTTATACACTGTATAAAGCATCCCGCACCTCTGTTTCCATAACGGTTAAAAGGGACGGGTCGGTACACGTGAGGGCACCTTATTGGATGACCCGTTCCCAAGTGGAGCATTTTGTGCAACAAAAAACAGCCTGGATCCGGGTCCGGCAGCAGGCAGTGCAGCAGGAGCCGGCCCTTCCGCCTGCCGGCCGGGAGCTGGAACAATTGAAAAAGCAGGCGGCCGAAAAATTCAGGGAACTGGCGCTTCCCTGGGAACACCGGTTCAAAGAACGTTACGGTGTAGCTCCGCAGCGGTGGACCGTCAGGCTGATGGATACACGCTGGGGAAGTTGTTCTTTAAAGACAGGAAGAATTACCTTAAATTTGAGGTTACTTTACAAGCTCGATGATTGTATTGAATACATAATAGTGCATGAGCTTTGCCATTTGTTGGTTCCCGGTCACGATAAACGGTTTTATACATTGTTGGAACAAGAGCTTCCCGACTGGAAATCCCGTAAAAAAAGATTAAATGGTTAACTTTACCGTATCATGATATATACTATAGATAATTATAAAAACCTGTTGCAGAGGGGACAACGGTTGAGGAGGTTTCTTTGACGTTGATGCCAAAGAAAAAGAATTAGAAACCCTGGAGAAAACCACACAACAGGAAGGTTTTTGGAACAACCCTAAAGAAGGAGAAATACTTCTGAAAAAACAGGCTTTGATCAAAAGCGGGTTGGAGGGGTATTATAAAATACAGGAAGGTCTGGATGACCTGAAAGTACTGGCAGAATTGGATGCAGCGCAAGAAGAACTGGATCTGCAGACAGCCAAAGTTCTGGAATGGATTCTCGCAGAAGAGCTGAAGGGCATGTTGAGCAACGAGGGAGACTCCCTGGGAGCTCTTTTGAAAATCAACTCCGGGGCAGGTGGAACGGAAAGCAACGATTGGTCTGCCATGCTTATGAGGATGTATTCCCGGTGGGGGGAGAGAAACGGGTATAAGGTAAGGGTTCACCATGTGATAGACGGAGACGAGGCGGGAATAAAATCCTGCACCCTTGAGTTTGAAGGCAGTTATGCTTACGGATACCTGAAAGCCGAGAATGGTGTCCACAGGCTGGTGCGTATTTCACCTTTTAATGCCCAGGGAAAAAGGCAAACCACATTTTCCTCTGTTTTTGTGTATCCTGCAGTAGATGACACCATTGAAATTGAAATCAACCCTTCTGACCTGGAATGGGACACCTACCGCTCCAGCGGGGCAGGAGGGCAAAATGTCAACAAAGTGGAAACCGGTGTGCGGGTTCGCCATATTCCAACGGGGATTGTGGTTGAGAATACAGAGTCAAGAAGCCAGTACGACAACAGGCAAAATGCCTTGCGTATTCTTAAATCCCACTTGTACGAAATAGAGTTGGAAAAAAGAAGAGCCAAGGAATCTGAACTGGAGGGACAAAAGAAAAAAATTGAATGGGGCTCCCAAATCCGCTCCTATACGCTTCATCCGTATAAAATGGTTAAAGACCACCGTACCGGTTATGAAATGACAGATACACAGGCTGTTCTGGACGGAGATTTGATGGGCTTTATCCAGGCTTGCCTTATGGAAGGTGTTGCCAATGGCACTTAAGGTATATAAAGCTTCTGCGGGAACAGGGAAAACCTACCGGCTTACCCTTACGTACCTTGCTTTGTTGTTGGGGAATCCGGCACATTTCGACCCGTATGCCTTTTACAATATTCTGGCGGTAACTTTTACAAACAAAGCTACCGATCAAATGAAAACACGCATTCTGGATACATTGGCGCAACTGTCCCGGGGGCAGGCTCCACAAATTGCGGAAGAGTTGTGTCTTGAAACGGGGTTGTCTTATCAGGAATTGGTTGCCAGGGCCGGGGTTGTGCACAAGACACTGCTACACCATTATTCCTGGTTTTCCGTTTCCACATTGGATGCTTTTTTTCAACGTGTTTTGCAGGCATTTGTGTTGGAAGCCGGACTTGCACGGGGGTATGCGGTTGATACAGACACAGACTATTTGTTGGATAAGACAGCCCGCAGGATTGTGGCAAGCATTCCGCAGGACGCTTCTTTACGCCTGTGGTTCACGGAGTTAATTCAGGAAAAGCTATCCCGTTCCGACAGGTGGGATACGTTGCGTTTGCTCAAACAGACAGGACAGCAGGCAACCCGGGAATCATTCAGGGTAATGGGCGAAGACTTTGCCCGCCGCCTGTCGGATCGCACTTTTTTAAAAGAGTACATCCAAACGTACCGGAATATTATAGAATCCTTTGAAAACAACATGGCGCTCCTGGGCAGGACCGCTTTGCAAATAATCCGGGAAAGGGGATTTGAAGTCACGGATTTTCCCTATAAAACAACATCGTTTGCCAGGTATTTTGAAAAAATCTCTGAACAGAATCCGGGAGTTTCTGTTTTTATACCGGGTAAACGTGTGCTGGACGCAGCCGCAGGAGATGAACAGGTGTGGCATAATAAGAATGCTCCGGAAGGTTTGGATAAGTTGCAGGAAGTTTTGGGACCTGTTTTGGACGAGATTTTGACCTGTTACAACAACAGCTACCGGGAATATGCAACGGCCGTTGCCATTAAGGAACAGATTCCTCAAATGGGACTGCTGGCAGACATCATTACCACCATGCGTCAGATACAGGAAGAATCCGGTACGCTGGATATAGGAGATTCAACGTATTTGCTAAGCCGGTTGGTGAGTGACGGCAACGTGCCTTTTGTTTATGAAAAAATTGGAACCCGGTACGATTCTTTTTTATTGGATGAGTTTCAGGACACTTCTGTGTTGCAATGGATTAATATGTATCCGTTGGTGCTCAACGGACTATCTCAGGGACACGATTCCCTGATTGTAGGAGATGTAAAACAAGCGATTTACAGGTGGAGAAACAGTGATTGGAGGATTCTGGGAGAAACGGTTCAGGGAGATCCTTTGCTTGCCGAACAAGGGATAGAGGTTAAATCGTTGCAAACCAATTACAGGAGTAGCCCCCGGATTGTACAATTTGTGAACCGGCTGATTGAAGAAGTGTGCGGCTCGTTTACCCGTGCATTAAAAAAGAGGCTGGAAGAAAACAGTTTTCTGGAACAAAAAGACAAAGAATATATGGAACGGCTACTCCCCCATGCATACGAAGGGCATTGGGGAGAAACGCCTGAGGAGCAGGAGTGCGACAAGGGGTACGTGCAAGTCAGTGCATTTTATGAAGCAGATCAGACAAGTGCAGATCAAAAAGTATTGCAAGGTGTACGGGAGTTGCTGGTATCTCTTGTAGCAAGAGGATACGCACCATCCGATATCCTTATACTCGTGAGATCCAAAGCAGATGCCCGTATCCTTTCCCGCTATTTTATGCAGCAGACACAAGACGCAGGCTCCGGTTCAACGCATTGTCCGCAACTTCTTACAGAAGATGCTCTTTATCTGGTAGCTTCTCCGTATGTCAACACGACCATTGCGTTGCTTACGTTGGCGTATTTTCCTCAGGATTCATGTGCAGAAGAGACTGTTGCTGTGCTGGCAGAGGACTGGAATCAAAAAGACATAGCAAAAGACAAGGGTTTTCTAAACAGGATAAGGCTTCTTCCGTTGGTGGATGCTTTTGAAGCCATCATTCAAAAAATGGAATGGTCAGATGCCACAGAGGCCATTCCATACCTTCAGGAATTGCACGATGTGATGCTGGATTATTCCGGTAAACACAGCGGAGGTACGTATGCTTTTTTAAAATGGTGGCATGAGCGGGGCAAAGAAAAAATGCTCTCCGTAGCCCTGCCCGGCGAGGCCGTACGCATGTTAACCATCCATAAAGCCAAAGGGCTGGAGGCTCCTGTGGTTATTGTTCCGTTTTGCAACTGGCCGCTGGATTCTTCGGCAGGCACACAGCTTATATGGACACATACGGAACAAGAGCCTTTTAACCGTCCGGAACGGCTGCCTGTTCAATACAGTGCCAGGTTGGAGCATACGTATTTTGCAAAGGATTATTACCTGGAATTAAGCCAACGGTACCTGGATGCACTTAATTTGTTGTACGTTGCCGTTACCCGGCCCAAAGAGGAACTTTACCTGTTTCTTCCTTTTGCCGGAAAGCCTTCATTAGGTGTTGTTTCGGGGCATATTTGGGAAGCTCTTTTCCAGGCAGACGTGCCGGCCGGTAAGCAGGACAACCCCGTGTGGAGTACAGGGATCCAACCTGAAGCAAAAACAGCACGTGCAAGCAGGCAGGGAGCTGAGGAGATCTATACATTGCAAGCTTACAGCTCGGGTAATTTTTCCAAAACCCTGAAACTGGCACAAGAAATTGATTTTGACTACGACCCCGGTGATTCTATGCGCCAGTGGGGTATAGTATTACATAAAGCCCTTTCCCGTATTCAAACTTCCGACGGCATTGCATCTGTACTGGAAGAATTGGTAGCAGAAGGGGAACTTTCCGGTAATCCCGCGTACGTCAAGCACATTGCACAGGTGATTGAAGAAACCCTTCGGAGACCTGATGTGTCGGGTTGGTTTGACGGTTCGTGGCATGTGAGGACAGAGCCGGTCATTCTGGGTCCTTCAGGACAATTGCGTCCGGACAGGGTTATGGAAAAGGAAGGCAGGGCCGTTGTTTTAGATTATAAATTTGGCAGGCCCGACCCCATGCACCAAAAGCAGATAGACCAGTATGTGGCAGCTCTCAAACGAATGGGTTATACACAGGTAGAAGGTCACCTGCTGTATATCACTCTTTAAAGTAGTCCTCCGGGATATTACAGAACCATTCCGGCAAGCACTCCCGTATGGGTTCCGTTTTTGATGGTATGTACTCCGTTTACCCAAACGTGCGGAATGCCTTCCGGAAAACGGTGGGGGTCTGCAAATGTAGCTTTGTCAATGACCGTTGCCTGGTTAAAAACAACCACATCTGCCCGGTATCCCGGAGAAAGAAGGCCTCTGTCTTTAAGTCCGAGGCGGGAGGCCGGCAGGGATGTGATTTTTTTGACGGCCTCTGCAAAATCCATCAGTTTTTCTTCCCTGCAGTATTTTCCCAGGAACCGCGGAAAAGTACCATAAGAACGAGGATGGGGAATGGTTTTTGATAAAGGGCCCTGCGGAGAGTAGACACTGCCGTCGGAGGCAGGCATTCCCAGGGGGTGTGACAGGAAAAGGCGGACGTTATCTTCTGTCATGGCAAATACCACCATGCTCGATTGCAACCGTTCTTCAACCAGCAGGTCCTTTACAAAATCCCATTCCGATTTACCGGTGATACGGGCGCATTCTTCTACGGTACGTCCCATAAAGGCTTCTTTGTTATGGGGCAGCAGGCAGGCAGAAATAAGTACGTTCTGAGGGCCTCCAAAGCGGGCAAAGCGGGAACGGGCATATACGCCAAATGCTTGTGCCGTTTCTTTGTCTTGCAGGCGGGACAATACATCGTCCGTTGAACCCTGCCTTCCGTCCAGAGGGATAAAACTGGTCAGTCCCGTTGAAAACGCAATGTAAGGATACCGGTCAAAAGCAACGTCAAGCCCCTCACTTCTGGCATTTTCAATAAGCCGGATAAGGGCAGGGCCTTTGTGCCAGTTGTCAAAATTTTGGGCTTTCAGGTGCGAAATTTGCAACCTTGCTCCGGCAGCCCGGGCCATTGAGATGGCCTCTGATACGGCCTGCTCAACCCGGTCGTCTTCGTTGCGCATATGAATGGCAAACAATTTATTGTGCTTTGACACAATGTTAAGCAACTCCACCAGCTCTTCGTTAGTAGCATAAGCTCCCGGGGCGTATTCCAGGCCACAGGAAATTCCAATGCTGCCTTCTTCCAATTGTTTTTCCAACAGGTCCTGCATGGCTTTTATTTGCTCCCGTGTTGCCGGTGCATTCCAGTCTCCGATAACCGCCGAGCGAATAGATCCCTGGCCGGTAAAAGAGCAGTAGTTGATCCCTATTTTCTGTTTTTTGAGGACATCCATAAAAACGGCAGCGCTACTGTAAGGTCCTGCGGGAAAAGGAGAATCGCCACAATTACCGCCGGCATCTGTGGTGATGCCCTGAAAAATGCGGCTGTCACCTTCCGGACATTGCAAAAAATTTGTATCTGTATGGGTGTGAAGATCAACAAACCCGGGGCAGATAGCCATGCCTTTTGCATCTGTTATACTGTCTGCATAATCACCCAATTTCCCCAAGGCGGCAATCCGGCCATCTTTAATGCCCACATCGCCTTTAAAAGGGGGAGAACCGTCTCCGGTATAGACAAAGCCATTGGTAATGATGGTATCAAATGGTTGCGAAAGACGAAACACAGAAGGGGTTCCGGAGAGACCGCCGGCCGATGCAGCCAGGGCTGCGCCTCCGACAAGGCTTCTTCTTAGAAAAGTTCTACGGGAAATATTCGAGCTCATATTATAAATCAATAAGGATGTTATCTGTAGCATAGGTGCGAAAGGTCTGCTCCTGACCGTATATCAGGTACGCTCCCAGTTCGGGATGGTCCTTGAGAAATGCTATGGTAGCTTCTAACCCCATAACCATAAAGGCAGTAGCATAAGCATCTGCTGTCATGCAGTCTTCTGCCACTACCGTTGCACTAAGCAGGTTGTGGTTCACAGGTGTTCCTGTTTTGGGGTTGATGATATGGGCAAATTTTTCTCCGTTTTCTTCGTAATAATTCCTGTAGTTGCCCGATGTTGCCAATCCTTTGTCTGTCAAACGAAGGGTAACATAAATATCTTTTCCCGGATGTACATTTCCGTCGACAGGACTGTCAATGCCTATTTTCCACGGCTGTTTATGTGGATTAAGTCCTCTGCACATTACTTCTCCTCCAATTTCTACCAGCAGATCTGTTATTCCAAGGGCTTGCAGTTCATTTGCAATAAAATCACAAGCAAAACCTTTGGCAATAGCGTTCATACTCAAACTGCTGCGCGGATCTTTTTTTAGCAGTTTTGTTCCTTCCAACAGGAATTTATCCATGCCGGTAAACTGGCGTATTTCTTCAAGGGTTTGCGGAGTTACAGAGGCTTTCTTTTCTAACCCAAACCCCCATAAATCAAAGAAAGGAGCTGCCGATATATCAAACGCTCCGTCTGTACAGGCCGCTATTTCTACCGCTTTATTAAAAACCGTTCTGAACAGGCTGTCTGTTTCCTGTGAAGTATTGTTGTTGATTCCGGAAATTAAGGAATGGTAATTGTATATAGACAGGGAGTTGTTGATTTGCTCAAAGCTGCCGGCAATAGTTTTTTCTACCTGTTGTACAAAGTGGGGTGCAGAACCGGATGGTTTTTTGAAGGTAATGGCATACGTTGTCCCCAACGCTCCTCCTGTAAGGAAAACAAAACCGGAAGGTAGAGAACAACCGGTTATACCTGTCAGCAGATATAGGAATAACAGCAGGTATGGTTTTTTTGACATTAGTACAAAGCTACAAATTATTTTAACTACATTTGCAGAACATAAAACATATGAACAGAAAAAATTTATTAGCACCTCTACTTCTTTTGTTTGCATCTGCGGTCATTATTTCCGGATGTGAAAAAGATGAATCCGAAACAAATTATTTGCTGGGAACACTAAGTTTTGACCTTCCTGCTTATACTTTTCCCGGAGATACTTATTTGGTGGAAGCTACCGGGATAACTTCTCCGGGGGAAGATTCTGTAACATATTCATTTATAGGTCCGCATTTTGTTCCGGATTCCATTGTAGGCAGAACAGCCTACATTGCTGTTCCGGACAGCCTGGGGACGTTTACACTTACCTTAACGGCGGCAGCCGAAGGCTATGCCTCTACAGCCATTAGCCGTACGACTACAGTAATTCACAGGCACTTTATTACCATGGTCCGGGGTATTGAAATCTCTGCCGATTCCATTACCGACCCCAGGGATGGAAAGGTGTATTATTACAAACGGTTTGGGAACCTGGATTGGTTTACCCAAAATCTCAACTGGGAAGAGTTCGGGCTGGCTTATTTAAACACGCCTGCCCTGGGTTATATGATGGGAAATCTGTATACCTGGAATCAGGCAATTTCCGGCCTGGAGTCTCCGGTTACTGTACCGGAGGTAACGGACGGACCGGGACAGGGTCCGCAAGGCGTATGTCCTCCGGGGTGGAGTATTCCCACTGCCTGGGACTGGGCAGACCTCGCCTCGGCTTTTTCACCAACACCTATGGGGTTTCTTGATCCATGGAATGGGTTGGGACAGGTGTTTGCAGCAGACGCTTCAATCAATCAAAGTAAGGTATGGAAGTACCATCCCGATAATGAAAAAACAAATACGACCGGATGGAATGCATTACCTGCCGGTTATGCTATTCTGGAAGGGGAGGCATTTTCCGGATTTGGTCAGACATCCTTCTGGTGGGCTGCCTGCGCAGATGGGAATCAGGGATATTACCGGCTTATTCACTATGCTATTGACAGGTTTTCATGTGCAACTGCAGATAAATCTGCGGTATATGCCTCTGTCAGGTGTGTGCGTATACCGGAAGATGTAAAGCAATCAGATTAGTATACATGTCAACATTTTTTTCTGCTCGTGATAAAAAAAGAATTACTGCTGCCATTACAAAAGCCGAGCAAGAGACTTCGGGTGAAATAAGGGTACATATTGAAACATATTGTCCGTCTTCTTCTTTGGAAAGAGCCGTTTTTGTTTTCAATCAATTGAAAATGGACAAAACAGCAGATAGGAATTCTGTGTTGATTTACCTGGCTACCGATTCAAAAAAATTTGCCATTGTAGGCGATACGGGGATTCATGCGGTTGTTCCGGAAGGATATTGGGAGTCTGTAAAAACACTTATGTTGAATTTTTTTGTACTTGATAAATTTGTGGAAGGCATCTGTGAAGCAGTGCGGGAAGTAGGAAAAAAGCTGTCCGTCTTTTTTCCTTACCGGGAGGGGGATGTTAACGAATTGTCAAATGATGTATCAGTTGGAGCATGAAAAAAGCAATCAGGTTATTTTTTTACATGGCTCTTTTGCCGTGTTTCTATACAACGCTGCAAGCCCAGGTTCCGGCACGTCCTGCTGAAGAACGCCTGGTATATGATTTTTCAGGAATATTTTCTGCCGGAGAAATCCTGCAATTGGAAACAGAATTGGCGGCGTTTGATAACGCTACTTCCAATCAGGTGTGTGTAGTTGCTGTTGCGGACCTTCAGGGAGAGGATATCAATATGGAGGCTAACCGTATACTGTCGCAGTGGGGAGTAGGATCTGCAAAAAACAACAATGGGGTTGTGATTTTGCTTGAACACCAGCCGGGAACTGCAGGTGGTCGGGTGGCGATTTCTGTTGGATACGGGTTGGAAGGGGTACTTACAGATGCACTCTCCAAACGAATTATTACGCAGGAAATGATACCCGAATTCAAAGAAGGCAACTACTTTGAAGGGATTTGGGCAGGAGTTGCTGCTGTTATGGCTGCAGCAGAAGAAGAGTATGAAATTGCTGAGGACGATGGTGTTGAAATTCCTGCTATTGCCATTGTGTTTATGGCCATTGTTATCACCTTGTTGTTTTTTGCTTTAATCATAGTTATAGCCAACAACCGCAAGGGACCCACCCATCTGGGAGGAAGTAACAGCAAAGGACCCAGTATGTTGGAGTTGATGATTCTGGCAAACCTGCTGGGTGGTAAGAACCGGAATTCAGGTTCCCGCTCAGGTACTTCGGGTGGAGGGTTCGGCTCCGGAGGAAGTTTCGGTGGAGGAAGCTTTGGCAGGGGCGGCTTTGGCGGATTTGGCGGAGGCCTTGGCGGGGGCGGGGGTGCTTCCGGAAGCTGGTAAATGGCTGAAGGCGGCCACTATTTTTTTTACCAGAGGATGGCGGATAATATCGTTTGAATCAAAACGTACAAAAGCAATTCCTTTAATATTTTGTAGTAAATCCATACACCTTGCCAGACCGCTGTCGCTTTTTCTGACCAGGTCTATTTGGCTCGTATCTCCGGTAATAATAAACTTAGCGTCTTTTCCCATACGGGTCAGGAACATTTTCAATTGAGGAAGGCTTGTATTCTGTGCTTCGTCCAGTATTACACAAGCATGGTCCAAAGTCCTTCCCCTCATGTAAGCAAGCGGAGCAATCTGAACTATACCTTCCTGCATGAGTACTTCCAGTTTTTTTGCCGGAATCATGTCCCTAAGGGCATCGTATAAAGGTTGCAGGTAGGGATCCAGCTTTTCTTTCATATCGCCCGGAAGAAAACCCAGTTGTTCTCCTGCTTCAACGGCCGGTCGTGTAAGTATAATTTTACGTACTTCTTTGTTTTTCCAAGCCCGGACAGCCAGGGCAATAGCTGTATAGGTTTTTCCTGTTCCGGCAGGTCCTTCTGCAAAGATCAGGTCATTTTCCTCATAAGAAGTTACCAGTATTTCCTGGTTTTTTGTACGCGCTTTAATCAGGTTTCCGTTTATACCGTAAACCAGCACGTTGTCCTGTTCCGGCTGCCTGTCTTCCGGTGTTTGGACCATGCCCTGCAGGATAGAAAGCAGGCTTTCTTCTGTAAGGTGGTGTCTTTTTTCAATCAGTTGAACGATGCTGTCCAGTTTTCTTTCAAAACGGTCCAGGTCTTCCGGTGGGCCCTGTACCTTCAGCTGCTCTCCTCTTGCGATAATCTTCAATTGAGGGAATGCTTCTTTCAAAAGAGGTAAAAACGGGTTCCCGGGTCCATAAAGTACTGATGGATGGATGTTCTCCAAAATAAAGGTTTTTTCGTTCATAAGGCGGATATCTTCTACGTTCAAAAATGCCGGATGTTGTTTCGTTCATATAGGTGCGCAGGATGTGTACGGTGCCGGAAATAAGCAAGGTATCTTCCGGATCTGCGACTACCTGCCTGTAAAGGGCTGGATCTGATACCGGCAACACGTGGTATAACATCTTATTCGCTGTTACCGGACGCCATGTCCAGATCCATTCGTACCAGGGAGAATCTATATAGGTGCCGGATGCAGTAAGAACCACATCAAATGTGAGAATCATCCCCAGCCTTGGGATTTTGTCCTGTTGGTTGGAAATAAAGTTGCCCAGTGAGTAAGCAACAAGAAAAGGGATTTTCTCATCTGCGTTTTTTTGAACCTCAATCAGTTGAGGCACATGTGGATGTGATCCGATTACAGCGGTTACACCTTGCTGCCTGAGCCAGCCGGCCAAAAACCGTTGCCGGGAAGAAGGGTAGAGCTGGTATTCAACGCCCCAGTGCATGCAGCACAGGATGCAGTCTGCACCTTCCCTGCGCACTTCTGCCAGATGCTTTTTCACCAACAAGGTATCTGCAAAATTTATGGGGAAAGAAGTCCGGCTCACTTGCCTGTTGGTTCCGTAGGTATAATTCAGCACTGCAATACGTATTCCGTTTTTATTGAGTATAATCCACGGATTGGTAGTCCCGCAATGCGGAATCCCCAGCGAATCGTATAAGGCGATGGTTTTGTTCGCTCCGTCGCTTCCTTTGTCCAGAATATGGTTGTTTGCCGTTAGGAACACATTGGCTCCTGCACGTGCTATGGCCAGGGCCAGTTCGTTGGGAGAAGAAAAGGAAGGGTAACCGGAATACGGAGGCCCGTTGAAAGACGTTTCCATATTTACCACAGTAAAATCTGCGTCTTGTAAGCGGTCTTGTATATACGTAAAACACGTATCATACGAGTAACTGCCATCGTACTGCCTGGCAGAACGGATCTGAGCACCGTGCTGCATAAGGTCTCCTGTAAAACAAAACCGCACCCGACTTTCCTCTTGCGATAAAAGAGGCAGGGGAGCCAGGATAATCCATAAGAAAAACAGGTTGGACAATTTTATTTTCATAATGGAAAGGCAAGTTACCCTTTTTTTCACAGTTCACGTTTTTTTCATGTATATTTGTATAATGCTAATTATCTAATTACTTTATTATGAAGAAAATATTCCCGTTTCTCGTTGGAATTATGCTGCTGAGCAGTCTAAATTCCTGTGATTGGGTTCGTTCCATATTGGGAATGCCCACATCAAAAGAGTTAAGAGAAAAGAAGGAACAGCTGGTAAAAGATTCTATAGAGAATGCTGCCGCTGAACAGGAAGCTGCCCGGCTGGAGCAGCTGCTTTTGGACTCTCTTGCTCAGGTAGAAGCACAACGATCGGCTTTTAAAAGATACCATGTGATTTTGGGAAGCTTCATCATGGATAATAACGCCCGGAAAATGATGCAGGCAATAGAGAAAGATGGTTACAATCCCTACCGGATAGAGTTCAAAAACGGCTATTCGGTTATCTCTGCCTACCAGACCAATTCCTTGCCGGACGCTTATAACAGGATGTATAAAATGTTTTCCCTTGACATCACGCCATACGATGTCTGGGTTTATGATACCAACCAAAATCTACACTTTTAATTTATGAAGAATACAGTTTTTACCCGGTTTCATGAAGAACTGGGAGCCAAAATGGTACCCTTTGCCGGCTACAACATGCCGATAGAATACCGGGGTATTAATGCAGAACACATTCAGGTACGTGAGAAGGCAGGAGTCTTTGATGTAAGCCATATGGGCGAATTTTGGGTTAAAGGCCCAAGGGCTTTGGATTTTATTCAATACGTTACCACAAACGATGCATCCCGTCTGGAAGACGGCAAGGTGCAGTATACCTGTTTCCCTAACAGTCGCGGAGGAATAGTAGATGACCTGCTTATATACAGGGTGGATGCAGAAACGTATTTGTTGGTGGTAAATGCTGCCAATATTCAAAAAGATTGGGACTTTCTGTGCAAATATGCTCCTGATTTTGGAATTACACCGGGAAAGGAATTGTACAATGCTTCGGATGAAACCTGTCTTTTGGCTGTCCAGGGTCCCCATGCTATGAAAATTGTGCAAAAGATTACTGATTCCAACATTATGGATATGGAATTTTACACGTTTAAAAAATACACCGTGGCAGGAATTCCGAATGCTCTGTTATCTATTACCGGATATACAGGTTCCGGAGGTTGTGAAATCTATGTAGCCAATGAAGATGGTGAAAAACTGTGGAAAGCCTTGTTTGCAGCGGGAGCGGAGTTTGATTTACAGCCTGCAGGATTGGGTGCAAGGGATACGTTGCGCCTGGAGATGGGATTTTGCCTGTATGGAAATGATATTGATGACACCACGTCTCCGCTGGAAGCCGGTTTGGGCTGGATCACAAAATTTACAGACACCAAAGGTGACTTTATTGACAAGACATTCTTGTTAGAGCAAAAAGCAAGAGGTGTTTCCCGTAAGCTTGTGGGGTTTAAATTAATAGACAGAGGAGTGCCGCGTCAGGGATATTCCGTTTGCCTGGCTGACGGAACAGAGATTGGAAAGGTTACTTCCGGAACGATGTCACCTACGCTAAAGATTGGCATAGGTTTGGCATATGTAGCACCGGAATATGCGGCAGTGGATACAGAACTTTACATTAAGGTCAGAGACCGTTTGTTGAAAGCTGTTGTAGTACGGCCGCCTTTTTACAAACCGTAATGCATCGTTTTTTAACCGTAGTATTGTTTGTCCTGAGCTTTGCTTTTTTGCAGGCTCAGGATTCTTTTGAAATAGCGCTTCAAAACCACGTAAAAGAACTTTCTTCAGAGAAATACAAGGGCCGCCCGGCCGGATCCCCCTCAGAGGCAAAAGTGGCCGCCCGGGTCTCGGCTTGTTTTAAGGAGAATGGGTTGGAACTGCTTTACCCCGGAGGCTTTCAGGATTTTTCTTATGTTGATGAAGCCACCGGAGATACGTTGTATTCTCAAAACGTGGTTGCCGTTATTCCGGGATACGACCCGGCTTTAAGGGATGAGTATATTGTTATAGGCGCTCATTACGACCACCTGGGTACCCACACCCTACGTGTAAACGGGAAAGACAGTATGTGTGTATATCCGGGTGCAGACGCCAATGCATCCGGAGTTGCGGCTTTGATAGAATTGTCAGGAGCTGCTCAGAAACAGCATTTTATGTATAAAAGGAGCCTCTTGTTCGTGGCTTTTGGAGCCGGACAGAAAGGGGCACTGGGCTCTTGGTATTTTATTAACAGGGCATTTCCGCACAAGTCTGTAAAGCTGATGGTGAATATAGACAGGATAGGACAATCTTCCCCGGATAACTACCCTATGGCCTTTTGCGGACAGCCTCATTACGAACAGGAGCATTTGCTCACCCGTCTGACATACGAACCTTTTATGCCACAGGTACAGGTGTTCGGCTCCGATTATTTTTCTTCCGATCACCAGGCTTTTATGGAACAGGGAATACCGGTATGCCTGTTTACTACAGGCCTGCATCCGTACCACTATACTTTACGGGATACTCCGGAAAAACTGGATTATGAAAAAATGGATGCATTTTGCCAGTATATCTCCCGTTTCATTTTGGAAGCTGCCAATAGTCCGGAGGAATTGTTTGCTCTTGTACCGGCACAAACTGCAGAGGATGGTGAGTTTGTTTATTCCTATTCAGAGGTAAGCATTCCGCCAACATTTATGAAAGGAGATATTGAATCCTTTTTAGACAACTGGGTATATAAATACCAGAGGTATCCCAAAGAAGCTATCCGTCAGGGTGTCAAAGGACGTGTAATGGTTTCATTCATTATTGAAAAGGACGGAACTGTATCCGGGGTAACTGTAGAGCGTTCCGCACATCCTTTGCTGGATGAGGAAGCGGTGCGTGTTATCTCTGCGTCGCCCAAATGGAAACCGGGAGAAAAAAATAAGAAGAAAGTTCCTGTCAGGATTACAATTCCTGTCTATTTTGAGTTGGCTCCTACGCGTTAATTACGCTTTAAGCACTTCAAATCCGGCTCCGTACACTCCGGAGACACTTGCTTTGGAAAGGAAGGCATTCTTGTCCACTTCCTTTACAATTTTAGCGACTGCGTTGGCTTCCGTTCTCCTCACAATAACCAACAGGACCTGCTGTTCGTTTTTGGTGTACCAGCCTTGCGATGTAATTACTGTTACGCCGCGATTCAATTCATTGGAAATACGGTCTGCAATTTCCTGGTATTTTGCACTGAAAATAAAGTACTGAACGGAACGTTTGGCCCCCGACAGCATTACATCAACGGTATAGCCAAAGAGGCCAATAATCAGGTATCCGTATAAAACAGCCG
Organism: Bacteroidales bacterium UBA5433; assembly: GCA_002427525.1. Lineage (GTDB taxonomy): Bacteria > Bacteroidota > Bacteroidia > Bacteroidales > UBA932 > DMER64. The sequence continues at coordinate 34,882 of DIRP01000018.1, forward strand.
CCAGCTTCAGTCCTATGGTTGGTTCATCGGATATAAAGAATAATGACGCAATGATGAGCAAGTCGAAAGACATCATAAAGCGTCCCGGTGAAATGTTGCGGTACTTGCCAATGATTTGTGCCAGGATATCTGTTCCTCCCGTGCTGCCTCCTTGTGCAATGACCATTCCAATGCCTACTCCGGAAGCGGTAGCTCCCATAAGAGCAGAGACTAACTTCCCGTTGTCCAAAGCCATGGTCTGGATAAGGTCCTGTGGTATTACCAGAGGCAAAAACTGGAATGCAAGGGTTGTTACGGTAACACCAAAGATTGTTTTAATACCAAATTTCCATCCTATGGTACGCAGGCCTATGATGATCAACACTATGTTAAAAGCAAAGAACGAAACACTTATTGGCAGGTTGGTGGCATAGAAGATAAGTGTTGAAATTCCTGCAACTCCTCCTCCCACCAAATGGTTGGGGATAATGAACGTGGACCAGGATGCAACATAAATCAGGATCCCCAGCGTAATAAGCAGGTATTCTTTTACGATTTTCATACAACAATATTTATTATTTTACCTGGAACAACAACAACTCTTTTAATTTTTTCTTTTCCGGTATACGTACCGGTTCTTTCGTCGGCCAGGACAGCCTGTTCAATCGCTTCTTTTGTCAGGTCCACACCAAGACTTATTTTAAACCGCAGTTTGCCGTTGAACGACACAGGGTATTCAAAAACCTGTTCCCTGGTAAATTCCGGATTGTACACGGGGAAGCCGGCATGGGCAACAGACGGAGGATTTCCTAACAGAGACCACAATTCTTCTGCTATGTGTGGCGCAAAGGGAGAGATTAGAACAACCAGCGGCTCCAATACTTCACGTTTGTTGCATTTCAGGTTGGTAAGTTCATTTACTCCAATCATAAAAGCACTGATGGTTGTATTGAATGAAAATTGTTCAATATCAGTTTCTACCTTTTTAATCAACTGATGCAGTACTTTTTTTTCTTGGGCATTTGAAGCCTCTTTTGTTACCATAAAGTTGCCGTCCTTGTCAAAAAACAACTTCCAGAATTTTTTAAGAAAACGGTGAACTCCATCAATTCCGTTGGTATCCCATGGCTTGGATTGTTCCAGCGGTCCCAGGAACATTTCATACATACGCAGCGTGTCAGCACCGTAACGCGCACAGATATCGTCCGGATTTACCACATTGTACATAGATTTGCTCATTTTCTCCACAGCCCAGCCGCATATGTATTCTCCGTCCTCCAGTACAAATTCTGCATTGGCATATTCCGGACTCCATTTCCGAAAAGCTTCCAGGTTCAGGCGGTCATTCTCTGTCAGATTAATGTCTACGTGGATTTCTGTAGTATCGTATCCATCTTTCAGGTTTAGCGAGACAAATGTATTTGTGTTTTTAATGCGGTATACAAAATTGGAACGTCCTTGGATCATTCCCTGGTTGATTAGTTTCTGAAAAGGTTCTTCCCGGCAAACACAACCCATATCGTACAGGAATTTATTCCAGAATCTGGAATAAATCAGGTGCCCGGTAGCATGTTCTGTTCCGCCAATGTACAAATCTACATTTTGCCAGTAGTTGTTGGCTTCTTCAGATACAAGTGCGTTGTTGTTGTGGGGATCCATATACCGTAAATAGTAGGCAGAACTGCCTGCAAATCCGGGCATAGTATATATTTCAAGAGGGAACCCCTTGTAATTCCAGTCCTTTGCATGGGATAAAGGAGCTTCTCCCGACCCTAATGGTTGAAAGGAATCAAGATGTGGCAGTATAAGTGGTAATTCAGATTCCGGGAGCGGCCTGGCAACCTCGTCTTTGTAATAAATGGGAAATGGTTCGCCCCAGTACCGTTGGCGGGAGAATATAGCATCGCGTAACCGGTAGTATGTTTTACGGACACCCAGGTTTTGTTTTTCCACTTCTTCAATGGCAGCCGGAATTGCTTGCTGAACAGTCAGGCCATTCATAAAACCGGAATTGCACATAATGCCCTCTTTGGCATCAAAGCTTTCCTCGCTTACATCACATCCCTCAATCAGCGGAATAATGGGTAGGTTAAAATGCTTTGCAAAAAGGTAATCCCGGCTGTCGTGTGCCGGAACGGCCATGATAGCACCTGTTCCGTAACCGGCCATGACATAATCACTTATCCAGATCGGAAGTTTCTTTCCGGTAAAAGGATGTGTGGCGTAGGAGCCGGAAAAGACTCCGGTAACGTGGTGCGTTTCTGTCATCCGTTCCCGTTCTGTTTTTGTCTTTACATAAGCCAGGTACCGGTCCACCTCTTTTCTATTGTCTTCGGAAGTCAGTTTTTCCACCCATTCGCTTTCCGGCGCCAAGACCATAAAGGTGACCCCAAATAAGGTGTCCGCTCTTGTGGTAAATATATGCATGGAATAGTCGGCCGGACCATTGGTTACAGTAAATACCAGTTCTGCTCCTTCCGATTTCCCAATCCAGTTGCGTTGCATTTCTTTTAATGAATCCGACCATTCAAGGCTCTCCAGACTGTCCAATAGTCGCGGTGCATAGGCCGAGACACGCAGTTGCCACTGTTTCATTTTTTTCTGCACTACCGGGAATCCGCCTCTTACAGAAAGACCTTCCTTCACTTCATCATTGGCCAGCACAGTTCCCAGTTGTTCACACCAGTTTACGGATGTCTCTCCCAGATAAGCGATTCTGTAACCCATCAGAATTTCTTCTTTGCGGTTTTCTGTAAAACTGTTCCATTCCGCCGCCGTAAAGGATTCCTGGCAATGGTGGGCAGCCTGTATTCCCATGTTACCCTGCCGGCTGAACAGTGTTACCAGTTGCTCAAGAGGTCTTGCCTTGTCCAGTTCCGTATCGTACCAATGGTTGAACATTTTAAGGAAAACCCATTGTGTCCATTTGTAATACCCGGGATCGCAGGTACGTACTTCCCTGTCCCAATCATAGGAAAAGCCCAGTTTATTCAATTGTTCTCTGTATCTGAGAATATTCTGTTCTGTGGTGGTTTGCGGCGGCTGACCTGTTTGGATGGCGTATTGTTCTGCAGGAAGACCAAAGGCATCGTATCCCATGGGATGCAATACATTGTAGCCTTTTAGTCTTTTATACCGGGCATAAATGTCACTTGCAATGTATCCCAGGGGGTGCCCCACATGCAATCCTGCCCCCGATGGGTAGGGGAACATATCCAGTACATAAAATTTTGGTTTGGTAGGATCTTCACCTACTTTAAATGTTTTTTCTTCTGCCCAGTAAGATTGCCATTTTTCTTCAATCCGGGAAAATTTGTATTCCATGCTAATCCTCACTTTTATGAAAGCACAAAGGTAATAAAAACCCTCTGTAAGGAGAAGTTCCCGGGGGGCTACTGACACATTGTGCACCTTTCCGGACACATTTTAGCAAACAAATAAACGTAAAACAGAAAAGAATTTTATTTTACAAAGTCGTAAAATAAAATTAAAATCTTGATTTTAAACGTCCTGAAGGGGACAAAATTTTTGGACAAATCAAATGGTACAGTGAATCCAGAAAGACCGTTTTTAAATACACAATTGATTTGTACTTTTGAAAAACCTGCGCATAAAAAACTAAACCGGTTATTTCATATGTTGTGTTTTACTTTAAACCTTGGGATGGCTATTGTGTATTTTATTGCTGCATTTCTCTTGTTCATGCATATGAAAAGTAAAGCTTCTTGTCATTACTGTCCCACACAGGCTGTACGTTGCCTTTTCTACTCAACGGCAACTTTGGGTAGTGTATATTTTCTTTGGTTAGTCATGGCATTTTCAGGCAATGGTATAACAGAACTCTTTAGAAAAGAAGATTTCCTTTTTCGTATTGCTCTAACAGGCCAGCCCGCTCAATGTATTCTGTGTACGTCCATTGAGTCTGCTCATGTCAGAAAATCTGTAATAAGAAACAGCGTGGTGATGTTTGTTCTTCTTTTTCCTTTGCTGACCCTGGCAGATTGGTTTATTCAAAGGCAGTCTTTTTGGGCAACATCTTTATTTCAATTGTTTAATGTATTGTGTCTGACCAGTATTTCTGCTGGTCTCATGTTTTTTTATACTTTGACAAAGAACCTGAAGTACCATTACGAACAATGTAAGATTGAAATAAGGTCGTTTAAGATCGTAATTGGTTTATTATTGGGAATGTCGCTGGTTGCTTATGTGTTTGTTTTGTTGGGTCATTTTTTTGTAACCAACATTTTTTTCCTGACGGCCCTTCCTGTTCATATGGCGTTCCTTGTTACGATTGTTACCCATTCCAAAAGCCGGGATTATCCTGCCCAAAGGCTGGAAGAAGCACCTCCCGGGGGTGAAAGGACAGCGTTGGAGGTACTTAATCAGGAAAATGAGAAGATAAATAAAGTATATCTGGACATATACAATCGCATGCTACTTTATATAGAAGAAGAACATCCGTACAAGTCGCCTTATTTTACAAGAGAAGAATTAGCTAGTGCTATTGGGACAAATATAACGTATATATCGTGTGCGTTGCGCCAGCATTCCCATCAGAATTTCAGGCAATTCCTCAATGCGTACAGGATAAAATATGCTCAGGATTATTATATACAATTTCCCAATACACGGTTGATTGAGCTGTGCAACGTATCCGGTTTCAGGTCTCTTTCAGCTTTTAATCAGGCTTTTCAAATCAACGTAGGTACTACACCCGGCGATTGGTGCAAAAAGAATGCAAAAAAACCAACACAGGGGGAGAAAAGAGGTAGTTGAAATTATGAAAAAAAATATTAACAGGTTAGTTTTATTTGTAAGGGGATGGCTTCTAACAAACCCAGCCTTGTTTTTTAAAAAAGATGCAGCCTATCCGGATAATCCGGAAGATATTGTCTGCAGGCTGAACCATATGATGGTTCAATACGAATATTTTAAAAATCCCGGACTTACCATTGAGCAATTATGTAGAGAAACAAATACAAACCGCTCTTATTTGTCAAGGTCCATATTCAGAATGTACGGAACCCATTTTTGTGAATGGGTTAATTTATTCAGGGTAGCAGCTGCTAAGAATTATATTAAAGAATATGACGGGAAAAGGATAGACCTGGAAAGTCTGGCTATGAAATGTGGTTTTAATTCTGCAAGGTCCTTTTCTCGTGTATTTAAAGCGAAGGAGTTTTGCACACCTAAGCAATACCATGGTAAGCTACGAAAAAATAAACGTCACACGAAAAATGTATGAATGGTTTTCAGAGCAGAAGGAAGTGAAAAAACGACTACACGATCGTAAGGTTTTATTTCAGTTTCTCCTCTGACAATCAGGCTGGTGTTCCCTCGGGTTATACCCCCAATGATAGCCTGACGCGGGAAGTTCAAATCTTGTACTTTTTTTTGTGTAGCGAGGCTTCTGGGTTTGACAATAAATTCTATGACTTCTGCATCTGTGCCATGGAGGCATTTCATTGAAGGAACATCTCCCACCATGGTTAAACGGAAAATCCTGCTAGCCGTAATCAGTTTCTTATTTATAGTAGCATCCACACCAACTCCTTCTGCCAGTTTGATGTAATCCAAATTTTCAACCTGGGCAATGGTCTTTTTTACTCCTGCTCTTTTTGCAGCCATACAGGACAAAATGTTTGCTTCTGAACTGGATGTGACGGCAACAAATGCATCCATTGCGGTCAGGTCTTCTTCAAGAAGCAGGTCTGCGTTGCGTGCATCTCCATGGATGATAAGTGTACGTGGTAAGGTAACAGTCAGCTCCTGACAACGGTGGGGGTCCAGTTCAATAACACGTACTTTTTCTATCCGTGTTTCCATGCCGTGTGCTACCATTTCTCCTACACGGCCTCCGCCCATAATCATCAGGTTGCGCACTATAACATTTTCTTTCCCGCTTAGAGCCATGGCAGCATGGGCAGCTTCTCTTTTTGTGATGACAAATACCAGATCGTGCAATTGGAAAACAGTATCCTTACGTGGAATGATTGTTGTCCCTTCTCTGGCTATAGCAACAGCCCGGAAAGGAAGATCTCCTACAGCTTCTTCGGCAATCTGCCCCATGCTTTTGTTGACAATGGACGAACTCTCCATCAGTTTGAGCACAATCAGTTGTAGTCTGCCACCTGAAAAATCCATAAACTCAGAGGTTCCGGATAGTTTAAGGAGATCAAGTATTTCGGCGGCTGCAATACTTTCCGGATAGAAAAGCAGGTCAATGCCCAATTCTGTAAACAAAATCCTGTTTTCAGTTGTCAGGTATTCGTTGTTGTTGATACGTGCAATTACGCGCCGGGCCCCCCGTTGTTTTGCAAGCAGGGCAGATACAATATTTACATCTTGTTGAGCTGCCGGACTCACAGCAATGAATAAATCGCAATGGCTTATACCTGCTTTTTCCAGAATGGAAATAGAGGTAACAGCTCCAAAAAAAGGTACAACATCTGTTGTTTCTGCAATTTGATGCAGGCGTGCCTCATCTTTATCAATGATAGTAATCTGATGGTTCTCATCCGATAGCATTTTAGCCAGGTGAAAACCTACTTCCCCGGCGCCAGCAATAATGATATTCATCCGGTTGTATGCCTAGTATTCGTCTTCGTTAAAGAAAAAATCCTCCTTGCTGGGGTAATCAGGCCAGATATCCTCAATGCTGTCGTAAATCTCACCATCATCTTCAAGTTCGGTTAGATTTTCAATTACTTCCAGCGGGGCGCCCGAGCGTGTGGCATAGTCTATAAGTTCCTCTTTAGATGCCGGCCAGGGAGCGTCTTCAAGTTTGGATGCTAATTCAAGTGTCCAGTACATTGATGCAAGGTTTTAAAAAAGTGAACAAAGTTACACAAAAAAGTCTTCTTCACAACCTGTCACGAAAGTTACAAAGCGAGCCAGAACAAAAAGGAAGTCTGACAGACGATTCAGGTAGGTTAATATACCTGCGTTGACAATATCTGTGCCAAGAGCCACGGTAAGTCGTTCTGTTTCTCTACAAACGGTGCGGGCAATATGAATGATTGAGGATAGGGAAGGGTTGGCAGGAAGGATAAATGCGTGCAAAACAGGAAGTTGGGATTCCAGCATATCAATAGTTGCTTCCAAAGATGTGGTGGCTTTAGAAAAATCGTACCCCGGGTGTTTCTGTTCTCCGGCATATGCCAGTTCGGAGGCCAGATGCATCAGGTGTTCCTGTATGGTACGCAGAAATCCGGCGAGATCTTTCAAACGTTCATGTCTGCAAAATTCGGGATATGAACGAATCAGTCCCAACCATGCAACCAGCTCATCTGTTTTACCATATGCAGCAATGCGCGGGTGGTTTTTAGCAACCCTGTCCCCATTAGCTAAAGACGTAATCCCCGTGTCTCCTTTGCACGTATATATTTTACTCATGAATTTTGTAGAACCGGGCTTTCGTTTATTTCATCACTTTCAATAAGTCCGTCTCTGAGCCGGATTACACGTCTGGCGTAACGTGCAATATCCTCTTCGTGGGTGACAACGAGCACGGTGTTCCCTTTGGCATAAATTTGTTCAAAAAGCGTCATGATATCCAGTGATGTTTTGGTATCCAAATTGCCGGTAGGTTCGTCAGCCAGAATAATTGACGGATTGTTAACTAAGGCACGAGCAAGGGCAACCCGTTGTTTTTGGCCACCGGAAAGCTCGTTGGGTTTGTGATCCATCCTGTCGCCAAGATCAACATTCAGGAGGGCTTTTCTTGCCTCTTTTTCTCGGTCTGCCTTGGACAGACCCGCATAAATTAAAGGTAATGCCACATTGTTAAGTGCGTTGTACCTGGGCAAGAGATTAAAAGACTGAAAAACAAAGCCAATTTCTTTATTTCGCACTTCTGCCAGCTGGTCATCCCGCATTTGACTTACATCTGTTCCGTTTAGTATATACGTTCCCTCTGTTGGGGTATCCAGGCAGCCAAGTAAATTCATCAACGTAGATTTCCCAGAACCTGAAGGCCCCATGATGGCTACGTATTCATTTTTCCTGATTTCAATATCTACTCCGTTTAAGGCACGTACTTCCTGAGTACCCATCTGGTATATTTTCTTGATGCCTTTAACTTTGATAATTACTTCTTTTTCCATAGCTGCGAATGTACAAAAAAATGTTTAGTAATGGGTTGCTGTTTCTTTTGACTCCGGGTATATCCAAAAGTTTAAGCATGGAAGAGGTGGTTTTTTTTGTATTTTTGCAACCACTTAACCTGTTTTAGATTATGAAAACAACAGAAAGCCTGGAAGATCATTACAGGCACATACTCCAATTATTGGGAGAAGATGCGGAAAGGGAAGGGTTGATCAAAACACCACATCGGGTGGCCAAAGCCATGCAATTCCTGACCAAGGGGTATTTTGAAGATCCGGCAGAGATTCTGAACTCGGCCCGATTTACTGAAGAATACCAGCAAATGGTACTTGTAAAGGATATTGAAATGTATTCTCTTTGCGAACATCACATGCTTCCTTTTTATGGGAAAGCGCACGTGGCTTATATCCCTAACGGTTATATTACCGGAGTAAGCAAGATTGTAAGGGTAGTAGAAACGTATGCAAGAAGGTTTCAGGTACAGGAACGTCTTACCGTACAGATAAGAGATTGCATCCAAAACACACTCAACCCAATGGGGGTGGCTGTGGTCATAGAGGCTGAACACATGTGCATGCAGATACGCGGAGTTCAGAAACAGAATTCAAAACTGGTTACTTCGGCTTTTACGGGAGCCTTTTTAAAAGATGTTCGTACGCGGGAAGAGTTTATGCACCTGCTGCATTAAACCTCTGTTTCTTTCGGCTTGCTGATACCAAGTTCTAAAGCCCGTTGTTCCATTAACGCAAAGGCTTCTTCAAAGTTGTTGCGAATTTTTCCGTCCAGAATGGCTTCTTTGATATAGTCTTTGATCAGGCCTACCTGACGGCTGGGAGGGAGTCCGTAGGTTTTCATTATAACCTCTCCCGAAACAGGCGGCTGAAAATTACGGATGGCATCTTTTTCTTCTACCTCCAGGATTTTTTTACCAACCTGATCAAAATTTTCCATATGACGTTTGACCGTCCTGGGATTTTTGGACGTAATGTCGGCCCGGCAAAGCAGCATAAGGTCATGAATAGCATCTCCTGCATCAAACAGCAGCCTGCGCACACCGGAATCACTTACTTCCTCCACAAGTGCAATGGGTCTCAGATGCAGTTGTACCAGTTTTTTTACATACTTCATTTCTTCCCCCATAGGCAGACGGAGTTTCCGGAAGATAGAAGGAACCATTTTGCTGCCCACAAAATCGTGTCCGTGGAATGTCCAGCCCGCTTTTGGATCAAAATGCCTTGTTGCCGGCTTTCCCACGTCGTGCAGCAAAGCTGCCCACCGTAACCAGATGTTGTCGCTTTCCCGCGCCACATTATCCAGCACCTCCATGGTATGGCTGAAGTTTTCCTTATGTCCTTTTCCTTCCATGCTTTCTGTCCCTTTTAAGGCAGAAATCCAAGGTAGAATTAAGGGTAACAGGCCACTTTCTTCCATAAGGTAAAAACCCACAGAGGGTTTAGAGGAAGCCATAATTTTCTGCAATTCTGCCGTAATGCGCTCTTGCGATACAATGTGCAACCTGTCTGTGTGTTGTGTAACAGAGGCAAAGGTATCTTCGTGAATGGTAAACTGCAGTTGTGTTGCAAAACGTATGGCCCGGATCATCCGCAACGGATCGTCGCTAAAGGTTTGTCCGGGATCCAACGGTGTGCGGATTGTTTTATTACGTAAGTCCTCCAGGCCATTAAACGGATCAATCAGACTTCCGTAATCCTCTTCCTGCAGACTAAAAGCAAGGGTGTTGATGGTAAAATCGCGCCTTTTCTGATCGTCTTCTACCGTTCCGTTTTCAACAGCCGGCTTACGGGAATTGGCTGTGTAAGATTCTTTTCGTGCTCCTACAAATTCAATATCCTTGCCCCGGTAACGGAACATAGCTGTACCAAAGTTTTTAAACTGAGTTACTTTAACACCCAACAGGTTACCTACTTGCTCTGCCAATTCCAGTCCGTTTCCTTCTACTACAATATCAATATCAGTAGAAGGCCGTTTTAAAAAATAGTCACGAACATAGCCTCCAATAACATAAGCTCTTACATTGTTATCTTTGGCCTGTTGGGCTACAATTTTAAATATTTTGGAGGACAATGGGGCTTTCATGGCCGGTGCTGTTTAAGTAATTCTTCATAGGAAGGAATGTTATCCAGCGGTTCGTAACGACCGCTGTTTTGGTTTAACTTCCAAAACAAGGTAACCGTCCCGTTGCCTGCCAGAAGGTACGTTGCCATAACAACGGCATTGTAGCGTCGGATTTGCTCCACAACGTTGTTGTCAATGGGAACGGTTGGTGCTTTGAATTCTGCCAGTAGCAGGGGTTTCCCTTCCCTGTCATGAACAACCAGGTCTGCTCTGTAGTTCAGGTGCCCGACAGGGTATTCACATACCATCAGGTGAAAGGGGGCACCACAAACTGTATTCAGGTATTTTATGGTATTTTGCCTGACTTCTTCTTCCGGTGTGCGATCAACCCATTTTTTTCTGACAACACAATAGATAAGGGGCGGACTGTTCATTGTGCAAATTTATGTAAATTTGTCTGATGGCTAAAATATCCAACAAAGATACCCTTTCTGCTTACAATAGGATTATGGGTGACCTGCAGGCAGGTACCTACAAACCCTGTTACCTGCTTATGGGAGAAGAACCTTTTTATGTTAACAGGGTGGCTTCTTATATAATGGATCATGCACTGACAGAAGATGAGAAAGCGTTTAACCAGATGGTGTTTTACGGCCAGGAGGTGTTGGTCAGCCAGGTGATTGATAATGCCAGGAGGTATCCTGTTATGGCATCCAGGCAGGTTATAGTTGTAAAAGAAGCCCAGCAACTTAAAAATCCTGAAGGGTTGATTCATTATTTTAAAAGTATGAATCCTTCCTGTGTCCTGGTGCTTTGTTTCATGGGAAAGGCAGTAGATAAAAGAACTGAGTTCTGGAAAATGGCACAGAAATATTGTGAAATTCTGGAATCTGTTTCTCCCCGTGATTACGAGATGGTGGACTGGATTACTTCCTACATAAAGGAAAGGAACACCAATATTGAGCCACAGGCTGCGCGGCTGCTTTCGGATTTTTTAGGTACAGACCTGCAAAGTGTGGCTATGGAAGTGGACAAACTTTTTATATTGGCACCGCAGGGTACGTGGTTGATTACAACGGATATGGTAGAGAGTTCTGTGGGAATCAACCGCGATTTCAGCCCTTTTGTACTATTTGGTCATATAACCGACGGGGATTTTGCTAAAGTGCAACCGATTGCACAGTATTTTGCAGATAACGAAAAAAAGTACCCCCTTATCATGCTGATTAGTCTCTTTTATACGCATTTGTCCAGGATATTAAAATACCATGCATTAAAGATGGAATACCCTACATTACCCGATGCGGAGATTGGAAAGAAAATGGGCATGCATTCTTACTATTTTGTCAAGGAAACCGTCAAGGCTACACGTTTTTTCACCTTCGAACGTACTTTAAGGGCCATAAAATGGCTTTGCCATTACGACAGCCTGTACAAATCTTCGGATAGGGGAGGTGCTACAGACGGAGAGTTGCTGATGGAAATGTTGTGCAAAATGATGGCTTAATCAGTCCTTATATATGCGGGGTACGCGGTGTGCAACAGAAGTCAGGATTTCATGAGAGATAGTACCCAGTATTTCAGCTAATTCAGAAATGGTTGGGCTGTCGCCAAAAACGGTAACCATATCCCCGGGTTGTACGTGAATATCCGTAACGTCAATCATGCACATATCCATACACACATTACCAAAAATTGGTGCTTTGTGTCCGTTAACGGAAAAATATCCCTTTCCTCTACTCAGGTGGCGGTCTACCCCGTCTGCATATCCAATGGCAACCGTGGCAATACGGACCGGACTGTCTTTTACAACTCCTGCCCTGCTATATCCTACTGTTTCTCCAGGAAGGATTGTTTTGACCTGAAGCACCGGAGCCCTCAGGTAGGCTGTAGGTTTAAGTAATTTGTTATCTATACCGGAAACCCCGTACAGACCAATACCCAGCCGGGCCATATCATACTGAGCCTCTTTGGCAAAACGCTCAATCCCGGAAGAGTTGAGTAAATGCCTTATAGGTTTGTAATCCAAATGATCAAAAAGGTAAGAGGAAAGTTCTTCAAAACGGGCTATTTGCAATTTGGAGAAATTATCAAAGGTTGTTTCGGGGGAAGCTGCAAAATGTGAAAAAACAGATGCAATTTTTACAGAATTTGCTTTGGGTAATTTAGTTATTAAATTCTCAAGTTCCTGTTTTTCAAATCCCAAACGGTGCATCCCTGTGTCAAGTTTAATATGTACGGGATATCCGGCTTCACCCAGAGCCTCGGCTTCTTTTGTAAAACGTTCAAATGCTTCAGTGCAGGGCAGGCTGGGTTCCAGGCGGTGCTTGATCAGGAGCGGGTAATGCTCCATTCCGGCTGAAAGAATGATAATGGGGAGTTTCACTCCGGCCTGTCTGATGGCTACTCCTTCGTTGGGAAAAGCAACGGCCAGGTAATCCACGCCATTTTCTTCTAAGATACGGGAAAATTCACCCAAACCATGTCCGTAACCGTTGGCTTTTACCAGGATAAGTAATTTGGTTTCTTTCTTAAGAAGAGAACGAAAATAACACAAATTGTGTTTTAAGTTAGGAATATTAATTTCCAGGTGTGTATATAGATTGTCGTTCATTTTTTGTTAAATTGAAACAGTGTCTGCATAAAGGTTCATAAATATCTTTTTCTCCCAATTCAACCAATTGGGTGCTGTCACTCAGGCGGTGCGAGTATTGTGCAGGATCTCCGCAACGAACACAGATAGCATGCACTTTGACAACATGTTCCGCAACCGCCATCAAATCCGGCATAGGTCCGAAAGGATTTCCTTGAAAATCCATGTCCAGTCCTGCCACAATCACCCGGATTCCGCTGTTTGCCAGAAGCTGGCAAACTCTGACCAGATTGTGCTCAAAAAACTGAGCCTCGTCAATGGCAACAACGTCTGCATTGTTGGCCATGAGCAGTATGCTTTCTGCGGAATCTACCGAAGTGGAAGGTATGGAATGCTGGTCATGTGAGACAACTTCTTCACTTGAGAACCGTCTGTCTACACTCGGTTTAAAAATTTCCACCTTTTGGTTGGCGAAACGGGCACGTTTAAGCCTGCGGATTAACTCTTCTGTTTTACCGGAAAACATAGAACCGCATATAACTTCAATCCGACCGCTTTTTTTCTGAGTTTCCAGGAACATGGCAGTTAACTTTTTTTAAAAATAAACATCTATCCGTCCGGCATATATTCCTTGCGCTCCTGTCTGAACAATCATAACGTCCTTTTCGTCCAGGTCTTTTTCCATAAGAGGTTCTTTAAGGAATGTGTGCGTATGACCGCCAATAATCAGGTTGATATTTTGGGACTCCCCGGCCAGTTGAACATCCTTATTTACCCCCAGGTGTGAAAGACAAATAATCAGGTCGCAACCTTTCTTTTTTAGTAAACGGGCCAGGCGGTTAGCTGTTTCTATGGGATCTTTGTAATGCATTTTACGCAACACCTCCCCCGAAGTAAGTCCGTTCAGGTCAATGGTCAGGCCTATAATACCAACTTTCCCGGAATCTGTCTCATAGATTACATACGGCTTTACAAGTTTTCTTAACGGCCTGTAACGGATGTCATAATTGGCACATAGTGTATAGTAGTTTGCCATTTTCAGTCTCTGCACCAGGTCTTCCAGCCCGTTATCAAATTCATGGTTCCCAAAAGTAGTAGCATACAACCCCAGGGCGTTCATGGTCTCTACTTCAACATGTCCATTAAACAGATTAAAATAAGGTGTTCCCTGGTTGTAATCACCGGCATCCAGGTACAGCAGGTTGGGGTATTCTTTTCTTGTTTCCTCCAGGTACCCCGATAAGCTCAGAATGCCTCCCGTACCGGCATTCCTTCCTTCTTTAAAGGGTTCAATCTGGCTGTGGAGATCATTGGTATGAATGATAACCAGATCTTGTGCTGCAACAGGTAAGGCAAGCACAATAAATAAAAGAGCCGGAAACAAATACCAAGCTTGTTTTTTCATGATTTGTCTTTGTTATTGATTACCACAACACGTCCGTCCAAGGTAGCCGGAATGGGTTCTCCTTTTTCATAAAAAGCCGAGATGTATTCTAAAATTACATCTCTAATCGTAATTCCCGAGTAGTTTACTCCCAGATTTTCTGCCAAAACGCTCATTTTGTCTCCTCCATGCAACAGGAAATCAATGGTAGCTACCTGGTATGTTCTTTCATCGTCTAACGGTTGGTCGTTGATGAATAATTCTTTGACTTTGTTATTCTCAATCACCAGCTTAATCCCCGCCAGCGCTTCCGGACGGCGCTGTGCAAAATGCTCAAACAGAGTTCTTACCTCTTTTCCTTTTAGAGAGACAAGAACCAGGGTGTTTTCAAACGGGAAAGCTGCATATACATAATAAAGCGTCACATTTCCTTTAGGGAAAGATGTGCGAATACCTCCAAAATTTGTAAGTGCAAAATCCACTTTGTCCTGTCCGTAGTGTCTTTTAGCTATGGCAAGCAGCGCATTGGCAGCCATATTTGACAACGGACTTTCCGGAGGATACGAACTCATGGTTTGCGTGGTATAGCCCACTACCTTGTTCATTTTGTCATGCAGCTCGGGCCCATAGGTGTCCAAAATGGCAACAACTTCTTTTGAAGCATTAAGTCCGTAGGTTAAGGTGTCCATGAGCACCCGGCTTGCCTGTAGGGTTTGCGCCCGTGACAAGGACAAACCAACGCCCAACAGCAAAGTGGCTGTTAGAAAAAATCGTCTCATTTGTTTTTGTATGTCATCCATTTCCATAATTCTTTCCAGGTTATTTTTTTTCCGTACATCAGGATACCCACTCTGTAAATTTTGGCCGAGAAATGTACTGTGCCCAAAAATGTCAGGAACAGCAGCCCCAAAGAAGTCAGCAACTGCCACAGGGGAACACCTCCAAAAGGCAGCCTGGCCAGCATGACCATGGGCGAGGTAAACGGTATGATTGATGCCCAGACAGACAGTGCGCTGTCCGGATGCTGGAATGTATGCATCATAATAAAGAGTCCCAGAATAAGAGGAATGGTAATAGGCAACTGGAACTGTTGTGTGTCTGTTTCTGCATCGGAAACAGAACCTATGGCTGCAAACATGGAAGCATACATAAGATAGCCGCCAATAAAATACAAGCAGAAACTAAGCAGGAATTTTCCAACCTGGATTTGCGACAAAGTGCTTGCAATTCCTGTCAGAACTCCGTTGCCTGTGTCAAAAGAAGCAATGGCACCGGCAAAGCCTCCCTGCATCTGAGGAGCTGCCTGTCCCATTTCAGCTATTGTCCCGGAACCTGCTATAGCCATGACAACCAGTAAAATAACTACAGTTAATAAAATCCATAACAGAAATTGCAACAGGGCCACCAGTGCAACGCCAATGATTTTTCCCAGCATCAGTTCAACCGGTTTAACGGAAGAGATGATTACTTCTACAATCCTGTTTGTTTTTTCTTCAATGACCCCTCTTATAACCATAGAACCATACATGAAAATGAACATGTAAATCAGAAAACTGCTGAGGTATGCAATGGCCATATACACCTCTGTAATGGTTTCCTTTTCATCTCCTTCTTCTGTCCAGGTATAGGATTTTACAGGGATGTTGGTTTTTATGTCTTCAATGATTTCCTGCAGTTGCGGAATGTTGTAAGAAGCCAGTTTGCGTTTTTCAACTTCGCTGCTTACCTGGCGTGAAATATACCTTTGTATATCGGAATCTACCTGTCCCGTACTGTACATTTTTATTTCCGGTACATGGTTTTCTGTTTCTTCAATTACGCAGACCGCATGAATGTTTCTGGATTCAAACGATTGCCTGATTTCTTCCAGGTTGCCGTTTTCTGTAAACAGAAAACGGGTATGTTCCTGATCTTCAAGAACGGCCATGCCAATCCCGGTAGGATCCAATACCTCAATAACCTTTACCCTTGTATCCTTGACGGTGGTCATGATCATGGGGACGGCTACCAGGGCTGCCATAAATAAAGGGGTAAGGAAGGTGGCAATGATGAATGATTTTTTTCTGACGCGAATGATAAATTCTCTTCTGACAATCAGGTTTATTTTTTTCAGATTCATTTGTCTCCTCCTTTCCTGTTTACAAGTTTGATGAAAATGTCACGCATGCTTGGAATAATTTCGCTTACACCCACAATGTTCATGTGGGGTAACAGGCTTTCCAGAATTTGGTTGGTATTGAATCCTTTTTCCGGTTCAATAACCATTTGGTACGAGCCGTCTTTTTTCCCGTTGGATACCAGGGTAAAAGGAACATTTCCTAAAGTGTGCAGGGTTACAGGTTCATCGGCACGGTAGAGAATTTCCAGGTGGTTGTCCCCGTGAATCTTTCTTATTTCATGCAAATCTCCGGCAACTATTAAGCGGGCGTTATCTATGAGGGCAATCTCGTCACACATTTCCTCTACAGATTCCATATTATGGGTGGATAAAATAACGGAAGTACCGTTATCCCTCAGCCGTAGAATTTCCTGCCGGATGATTTCCGTATTAATAGGGTCAAAACCGCTGAAAGGCTCGTCCAGAATGAGTAATGTTGGATTGTGCATGACTGTTGTAACAAACTGTACTTTTTGCGCCATCCCTTTAGACAGTTCTGTGATTTTTCGGTTCCACCAGGATTGTATTTCAAAGCGAATAAACCATTCTTTAAGACTTTCCAGGGCCTTGGCATGTGTCATGCCCTTTAATTTGGCCAGGTACATAGCCTGATCGCCAATTTTCATTTTTTTATACAATCCCCGTTCTTCCGGAAGGTATCCTATGTGGAAAACATCATTGGCAGCCAGGGGCTTGCCATCAAAAAAAATGCTTCCTGTATCGGGTGCAGTAATCTGATTAACAATTCTAAGAAGGGTGGTTTTCCCGGCCCCGTTGGGCCCCAGCAATCCAAAAACCTTTCCCTTGGGGACGTCAATACTGACATTGTCCAGCGCCAGATGTCCTTCAAAGCGCTTGACTACATTTTTGACAGATAGGATATTCATGGAGCAAATATAGAAATAAAACAGCTCAGTGCAGATACTTTTTGCTACAGCGGCTTCAGGTCGCTGCACGCTTCAGGTCGCTGCACCAAAAGAACGGGGAACGCCTCCCAGTTGCTGCGCTGTCGCTTCACTCCCGCTCCGCAACCGGGCCCCTCCCTCCTCGGGTGCGAGGTTCCCCTTTTCCTTTTGGTGTCAGCTCCCTTGCTGCTATGGTAGTTGAGTGCGTCGTGCGATGTACCACTATTTTTTTTCGTTTTTGATTACTTACCACCCTCCCTCGCAGTACGCTCATATGTAAAGGGAGGAGGTCATGATTTTCGGTGAAAAACTTGTAACCTGCAGTGTGTGAGTATGTAGCAAAAGTGAGGCTGTTTTTCGGAAAGGTAAGGAGTGATTGGCTTGGGCTTTGGCTTCGGCAGCTTAAAACCGCTTTAACGCAGGTACCACCCGATTTTTTGACCTTGTTCCTGCGTTAAAATTCCATGCCGCACCAGGTGTTCCACAGAGCAGGAGTCGGGGTCTGCTGTGTCCCGGTACCTGATGATGCATCGGGCCAGATACCTGCCAATATACAGGTGATTTGCCAGCTGGTTTTCGCTTGCTGTTTTTAGGTTTATTTTTCGTATAAAGGAGGTATCTGCAAAGACACGATCATAGAATCCGTCCAGCCGGTCCTTGTCAAATCCTTTAATTTCAAGAAGTTGTTCCGGAATGGCAAAACCTCCCAGCCGTTCCCGGTATTCAAGAATTTTTTGTGCATAATAGGGTCCGATGCCATATAATTTTACCAATTCGGCGCTGTCTGCTGTATTAAGTTCCACTTTCATAGGGGTGTGTGCCGCAGGGGAGTGTTCGGTCGTGGACTGGCGGGCCGGAGGATTCCCGGAGGAGGCGTTTTGCCGGGTTTCCGGGGCGTTTTGCCGGGTTTCCGGGGCGTTGGGCCGGGTTGCCGGGAGGCTGCGCTGACTTGCCGGGGCGTTGTGTTGCTGCGGTCTCGGCTTGTTGCCTGTTCCGGCCGGGGATTCTTGGTTGTATGGAGCAAAAACACTTTTTTGCTGCTCCGGGGAGCTGCTGTTTCTGTTGCTGATTTGTCCTGAAAAAATCCTGATGAAAAGCAGGATCAGAATGCCTGCAATTCCTGTTGCATGGATAATGTACTTGTGTTTATTGTTCTGTTTCTTCATCCTTCCCTCTTCCTTTCAGCACGATTACAATTTCACCTTTTGGAGGATTATCTCTGAACCACTTAGAGAGGTCAGCCAGAGAGCCTCTTTTTGTTTCTTCATATATTTTTGTCAATTCCCGGCAGACAACTGCCTGTCGCTCCTGTCCCAGCACTTCTCCCAGTTGCTCCAGCGTTTTCAGCAGGCGGTGGGGAGATTCATACAAAATCAGGGTTCGGGTTTCTTCGGCAAATGATTTCAAACGGGCTTGCCTGCCTTTCTTCAACGGAAGGAACCCTTCAAAACAAAAACGGTCTGCAGGGAAACCACTGTTTATTAATGCGGGAATCAGGGCTGTAGCTCCGGGCAGGCATTCGACTTCAATTCCAGCAGCCAGGCATTCCCGGACAAGGAGAAATCCCGGGTCGGATATTCCGGGAGTTCCGGCATCGCTAATCAGAGCTATTGTATTTCCGTTACGGATTTTTTCAAGGATAGCTGCTGTGCGTTTGTGTTCGTTATATGTATGGTAAGATTCCCGGTGTGTGGTGATGCCGTATTTTTTAAGGAGTATGCCACTGGTACGTGTGTCTTCTGCCAGGATCAGATCTGCCTGTTTCAGAACTTGTAAGGCACGTAGTGTAATGTCTTCCAGGTTCCCGATGGGGGTAGGTACTATGATCAGTTTAGAACACATGTTTTAATAGCATAAGAAATTTTTGGACAGCGGGTGAAGACACCTCCCAGGTCGGGAACTGCTGAGCCAGGTAATCCTCTGCCTGTTGTACATTTTCCAGGGTTTGCAAATGGTTTAAGGTAGCTTCGTAGAGCTTCGCGTCGTCTAAAAATAATACTTTTAGGTAGAGGAACTTATCGTTCAGGGGTATGGTGTCTTTCAGCTTGCCTTTACTTATGTTTTTGGCTAATGTGTCGGCAAGGGTAGGCCGGCTTGCCATGGAAGCAAACAAATCTCCAACAATTTCCGGTTCCCGTTCTGCGGGCTTTACGGGCTCTGCTGGCTTTACGGGCTCTGCTGGCTTTACGGGCTTTACGGGCTCTGCGGGCTCTGCATCTGCATGTACGGCAGGTGCTGTAAACGTTTCCAGTTCAAATTCGGGCAGGGTGAAGGAGTCTGAAACGGGAGATGTTGCAGGTTCGGGTTCGGACGAGGTGACTGAATCTGCTGCGGGAGGGGTGACAGGGGGTAAGGTTTGGGCCGGGGTCTGGGCCGGGATTTGGGCCGAGGTCTGGGTCGAGGCTGGAGTAGGGGTAGGGGTAGGGGTTTGGGCCGAGGTTTGGGTTTGGGCCGGGGCGGTACGGTAGAGGTCGTCAACTTTTTGTTCCAGTTGCCGTATCAGTTCTTTTAATGCCAGGTATTCTTTTTCGTTCACAGAGTAAAAATAAGGTTTAAATACTTATTGCGGAATAAAACGGTACACAATTTCTCCGGGTTGCAGGGGCGGGGCTTCCTCAGACGCCGTAAAGCGGCTTTGCCTTGCTGCCCGCAGGGCGAATTCCTGGAGGCATCTGTCCTGGGATGAAAAATCCTGCAGGATGGCCATTTTTTTCACATATCCTTTTCTATCTACCTGAATGGCTACCGTCACATCGCCCCCACCCAGGCATTTGTAAACGGGTATGGGAAGGCTCATGGCTTTACGTCCTTCCAGAGAATATTCAAGTACGGCCGGACCGGTATAGGGCTTTTCATTTTCACGTTCGTCTTTGTTTTTCTGTGCAGCCACAGCTTCCAGACCTCCCTGTTCTTCCACTTCTTTTCTGGCAGCATCCAGCCGTTTTTGCAGTTCTTCCGCTTCTTTATATACCTCTGCCGGGTTTTTATGCCTGTCGTCTCGTAACAGTTGGTTTCTTTGGGTAGCATCTACGGCTACATTTCGGGACTGTCTCTGGATTTCAGAAATCAATTCATCAAGTCCTTCGCTTATCTCTGCCCGCATCTGCTCCCTGCGTTGCGCAGCTTCCAGCTCTTCTTGCTGGGTGAAATCCAAAACAAAGGAAGATTCTTTCCGGATCATGGAGGAAATCTGTAGCGATAGAATCACAATCAACGCTACTAAATGTACAATGATGGTCAGGTAGATTCCTGTCTTTGTTTCTTTTTTCATTGCCGTACCTCTGCTTATTTGTTGCGGAGTACCTGTTCAATGGCAGATATGAGCATCTTGATGGCCACTTTGTTATGACCGCCCTGAGGAATAATAATGTCTGCGTAACGTTTGGTAGGCTCTATAAACTGAAGGTGCATGGGCTTGACAGTTTTTTCATACCTTTCCAGTACTTTGTTTACAGAGCGCCCTCTTTCCACAATATCCCTTGATATAACACGGGACAACCTGTCGTCCGGGTCTGCATCAACAAATACCTTCATATCCAGGCAATCCCTGAGCGGAGGATCTGTAAAAATGAGAATCCCTTCCACAATGATTACACGGGTGGGCTCAATAGGGATGGTTTCTTCACTTCTTGTACATGTTATGTAGGAATATATGGGCTGCTTTACGGGGTGTCCTGCTTTGAGCTGTTGCAGGTGTTCCACCATAAGTTCCCAGTCTATGGACTGGGGGTGGTCAAAGTTCAGCTCCTGTCTTTTTTCCAAAGGCAGGTGGGAGTTGTCTTTGTAATAAGAATCTTGCGGTATTACGGTGACCTGGCTTTTATCAAGGGATTCCAGGATTTTATTTACCACGGTTGTTTTTCCGGAACCGGTTCCTCCGGCAATGCCAATAACCAACATAGCTAAAATTCTGCAGATTTGGGGGTTCTTGGGAAGGGAATGACATCTCTGATATTGGCCATTCCTGTAACAAAAAGGAGCAGGCGTTCAAAGCCGAGTCCAAATCCGGAGTGCGGGGCGGTGCCAAAACGGCGTGTATCCAGATACCAGTCCAGGTTGTCTTCTGTAAGCTCCATTTCCCGGATGCGGCGCCGGAGTGTATCCAAATCCTCTTCTCTTTGCGACCCGCCAATGATTTCACCAATTTTTGGGAAAAGAACGTCCATGGCACGCACCGTCTTTCCGTCTTCGTTCTCTTTCATATAAAAAGCTTTGATTGCTTTGGGATAATCTGTAAGGATCACAGGGCGCTTGAAATGCTTTTCTACCAGGTACCGTTCGTGTTCACTTTGCAGGTCAACTCCCCAGGAAACGGGGAATTCAAAAGTCTGCCCGCTACCCATCAGTATGTCAACACCCTCTGTGTAGGTAAGACGTGCAAATTCTGTATTACAAACACCTTCCAGCCTGGCAATGAGGTCTTTGTCAATCATTTTATTCAGGAACTGAAGGTCTGTAGCACAATGTTCCAGGGCATAACGGACCAGGTATTTTATGAAATCTTCTGCCAGGTCCATGTTCTCATGGATGTCGTAAAATGCCATTTCCGGCTCAATCATCCAGAACTCGGCAAGGTGCCTGGGTGTATTGCTGTTCTCGGCACGGAAAGTGGGCCCAAAGGTATAGACTTCACCAAGAGCCAGGGCTCCCAGTTCTCCTTCCAGTTGGCCGCTTACCGTCAGGCTCGTAAGTTTTCCAAAAAAGTCGTGGGTGTAATCTATGCTTCCGTCTTTGTTTCTGGGCAGGTTGTCCAGATCCAGTGTGGTTACCTGGAACATGGCGCCAGCCCCTTCGCAGTCAGAAGCTGTGATGATGGGGGTATGGATATAAACAAACCCTTTGTCATTAAAATATTTGTGTATGGCATAAGCCATGGCATGGCGGATTCTGAAAATACACCCGAATGTATTTGTTCTCGGCCTTAAGTGGGCAATTTCTCTGAGAAATTCCATACCGTGTCCTTTTTTCTGCAAGGGATAGGTATGAGGATCTGCTGTTCCATAAACTTCCAATTCCCGGGCATGGATCTCGACAGACTGACCGGCACCTAAAGAAGCCACCAGCATGCCTTGTATCCTTATGCAGGCACCGGTAGTAACGGGGCGCAACTGCTCTTCTGTGAAATCTTTCATGTCACATACTATCTGTACGTTATCAACTGTAGAGCCGTCATTAAGAGCTATGAATGTAATGTTCTTAATACTTCTCTTGGTGCGTACCCATCCTTTAACTTGTACAGGAACACCGGCCTGCATTTGCAGGATGTCTTTAATTTTGGTGCGTGATTTTGTCATACTTAATATCTGTAAAAATCGGGTTTATAAGGTCCATCTTTAGGGAATCCTATATATTGTGCTTGTTTATCTGTCATGGGTGTCAGTTCAACTCCCAGGTAATCCAGATGAAGGCGTGCCACGTCTTCGTCCATTTTTTTGGATAGTAAATAAACACCTGTTTCAAACGTATCGTTCCATAGGCTGATTTGTGCCAGTACCTGGTTTGTAAAAGAAGTGCTCATAACAAAAGAGGGGTGTCCCGTGGCACATCCCAGGTTTACCAAACGGCCTTCTGCCAGAAGCAGGATAGAATGTCCGTCGGGGAAGGTGAATTGATCTACCTGGGGTTTTATGTTGGTTTTTTTGATACCGGGGTACCGGAGCAATTCATCTACTTGAATCTCATTATCAAAGTGACCTATGTTGCAGACAATGGAATTGTCTTTCATGGCGGCCATATGTTCTGCGGTAATTACGTCGCAATTGCCGGTAGCCGTTACGAAAATACGGCCTTCCTCCAGGCAGTTTTCCAGCCTGCGCACTTCAAAACCTTCTACAGATGCCTGCAAGGCACAGATGGGGTCCACTTCTGTAACAAGGACACGGGCTCCGTACGAACGCATACTTCTGGCACAGCCTTTCCCTACGTCTCCATAGCCGCAAACGACTACTACTTTACCGCCAATCATCACATCTGTAGCGCGTTTAATGCCGTCTGCCAACGATTCATGGCAGCCGTACAGGTTGTCAAATTTTGATTTGGTAACCGAGTCGTTAACGTTAATGGCCGGAAACAACAATTTTCCTTGTTCAAACATCTGGTAGAGCCGGTGCACTCCGGTAGTTGTTTCTTCACTTACACCTTTTATTTCTTTTGCCATACGGGTCCACATGCCCGGTTTTTCCTGCAATGTTTTCTTAAGCAAGGCGGCAATGGCTTTCTCTTCTCTGTTGTTGTTCAGGTTATCCAATACGGAAGGATCTTTTTCTGCACAGACTCCTTTATGCACTAAAAGCGTAGCATCTCCCCCGTCGTCAACAATCAGATGGGGGCCTTTTCCTCCCGGAAAAGAGAGGGCTTGCAGGGTACTCCACCAGTATTCCTCCAGGGTTTCGCCTTTCCAGGCAAAAACAGGAATACCGGCTTCTGCCATGGCGGCAGCGGCATGGTCCTGTGTTGAAAAAATATTACAGGAGGCCCAGCGTACCTCGGCACCCAACATAGTAAGGGTTTCTATAAGAACAGCAGTCTGTATAGTCATGTGCAGACTCCCTGTTATTCTGGCGCCACGCAAAGGCTGCTGATTTTTGTAACGTTCGCGCAGGGCCATAAGTCCCGGCATTTCCTGTTCTGCCAGTGTTATTTCTTTTCTTCCAAAACCGGCCAGGCTCAGGTCTTTTATCTTGTAATCCATTTTTACGTACTTTGCTACAAAGTTAAGCAAAAAAGAAACAGGTCTTAAATACCTAGTGCATCCTTTAGGGCAGTATAACCCGTAGCACTTATTCTGATGGATTCGCCGTTTGTCAGGAAGAGGTACTGTTGCTGACCGCACCGCTCTATACGACTTATTTTAGAGGTGTTTACAATGAAGGAACGGTGGACCCTTACAAACTGTGAAGCCGGCAGGGTTTCCTGCAGGTGTTTCATGGTCTCTTCCTTAAGCCAAAAACCTTCTTCCGTTACAAGGCGGACGTAATCCCCGTCTGCACTAATAAAGAGAAGGTCCGCTATGGGAATAACGCGTAGGGCGTTGCCGGAGCGAACCAATATATTTTCCGGATAATTTTGATCGGGAGCCGGTTGTATTTTTGGTATGTTGTCCGGTTGATCTGCTTTATTGGATGCTACGGGTGTTTGGCTTTGGCTGCGGATTTTCTTTTGAAGGGCAAACAGCAAGGATACCAGCAAAGTAAAAAAAAGGCGCAACGGGAGCGATGGAAGGTACCTGTGAAAGGTTGCGTCATCAAAAAACACATAAAGGATTAAGGGAGGGATACCGGCAACGCCCAGGAAAAAAAGCAGCAGTTGCACAAAATCGGGCATGCCGTATTCATGCATGCTCAAGGTAAAAAAGCCGAGGAGGAACAGGCTTGCTGCCAGAGTCAATGCGTCGGAGAGTATGAGCAAAGGGGGGAATGACAGCAACAGGCCGGGCAAAATAGCAGCCGGAAATGCCAGTAAAAGAATGGCACTTCCGGTTATTATGCTATTGTATTTACTTAATCTCTGCACCGCCAAAAACGCATTCTACTTTAATAATCAGCCTGGAGCGGGTATCAGTTATTTCTGTGTAGGGTCTTTTGTCCTTAAACCCTCCAAAGACACATTCGCTCTGGACTTCCACATTCCATTGCGGGGGAATGAGTAACGTGATTCCACCAAATACAGCTTCTAGTTTCAGAACAGAAACACCTTCCTGCAGGTTGGTTTTTCTCAGATCCAATGTCATTCCTCCAAATACTGTCTCTATTTCGCCTCCCCGGAATTCCGGTTCCAGAAAGACATTTTCGGAACCCCTGAAAACCAGAGAGTAATAAACATAGCCGTCTTTGCTCCGATTGGTTGCCCGGGAGGTATTCCTGTACGTACGGTCTTCCCCATGCCGGTAATTGGAGCTGCTGTCTGTAGTGGCACGGATAAAAATAATAATGCCTACAGCTATCAGCAGGAGTGGCCACATGTTTCTCCAGTTAAAATGTGTCAGCCAACTCCACCCGGAAAGGAAGGGAAGTCCGCCCAGTCTGGGGAGCAGAAAAAAGAGCCCTATGAGTAACAAAACAACACCTTGTGTTTTTTGTTTTCGTAGGAGCGAGAGAATCCCTACGGCTACCAGCAGCATTTGCCACGAAAGCAGGACGCGTCGCAAACCAAAAGAAATCCAGCCGGTATAGGATAAAAATAAAATCAGGCCTGCAGCTATAAAAACCAAGCCTACGAAAAAACCACCGGAGAAACGGTTTCTGTTCTCTTCCGGTTCAGGATAGTAACTGTTTCCGGTGTCGTGTTCCTGATTGTCTAAAATTTCCATTTCAATACTGTGTTAAATTGATTACCACAAAAGTAATGGCACACGTAATGCAATACAACAGAAACCCGATGAACACCGAAGTTTTCCCCGATAGATGGAAGTATATTTACGTTAAAAAGGAACGCCCATAGCTTCACAGATTTTTTTAGGAATGTCTGTGTTGTCTATTCTTCCGGCAAAAAGTTCGCTTCCGGCCCCCATGGCATATACGGGAACGGGAATACCTGTATGGGAAGAGGTGGTCCATCCGATACGGGCCCTGCGGTTCATTTCTTCAATTTGTTCTACTTCTTTCTTTTTGCCGTCGGCCAGCAGTTTGTCTTTAGATGCATGCTGTTCTTCCAATTGGTCAAAATGCATGGTATAGCGTTTTTCCCAGCCCAGGGACAGGCCACCGGTTTCGTGGTCGGCCGTCACAACAATCAATGTTTCATTGGGATGCTTTTCAGCAAAGGCTACAGCTATTTGAACAGCCAGGTCAAAATCTATGGTTTCAAGAATGGTGGTAAGACCATCGTTGGCATGGCAGGCCCAGTCAATGCGTCCTCCTTCACTCATAAGGAAAAAACCTTTGTCGTTATCAAGAAATGCAATAGCTGCCTGCAGGATATCTGCCTGTGTCATGTCACCTTCATCGCGGTCAATGGCAAAAGGAACGGCTTCCAGGTAATTCCTGTCTTTTTCCTGGAGAAGGATCATTTTTTCTGCCTGGCGTAGCGTTTCAAAATCTTCCATGCCGTATGCTATAGTGTAGCCGGCTTCTTCTATCAAAGGAATTACGGAAGGTTGGTCTTTGTCTTTGCCTTCCGGCTGAATGAATCCGCCTCCGCCAAAGAAATCAAAGCCTGTTTGCGGCAACTGCAGAGCTATGTCGTAATAATTTGAACGGGAAGGAGCGTTTGCATAAAAGGCAGCCGGTGTGGCATGGTCAAGGGTTACGGTAGAGGTAACTCCAACCTTGAAGCCTGCTTCTTTGATTTTGTAAGTAATAGCCTGTAAGGGCAGGGTATCGGGACTCATGCCCAGCATATTGTTGGTTGTCTTTTCTCCTGTGGCAAGAGCCGTGCCGGCAGCAGAGGAACAGGTTATGATATTGCTGGCACTGTAAGTTGTCGCAGTTCCCAGGACAGGAAATTGAGAAAAAGAAAGAGGTTCGGAACCTATCCGGCCGTCTTTGTCTGCCAACCAGGCTTCTGTCAAAGATACCTGAGCCAGCCCCATACCGTCACCTATAAAATAAAACACATATTTGGCCTGCGGAGCCTGTTGCACACATCCGGCAAACAGTACAGCCAATGCAATAAGAGTGAGAAAACGTTTCATGAAAATAGCTTATTTAGTTTCATGCAAAGGTAAAAAAAAAAGACCGACTTGAAATGGTTTTCAGCCGGTCTCTTTTTATCGGTTCTTTTATCAGAAGCCGTGGTGCTCTACTTTTCTGCGTGTCGAATACATAATCTTCAGGGCAGAACAACGTCTGAGCTCCTGCTTAACGTCTGTTACAATACCCATACGCACGTCTTCATCCACTTTCAGGGTAACAGTCATTAAAGGGCGGTCAGCCTCTGACATAGATTCGCGTGATGCAGCAATGAAGTCACGTATGTCTTCTATAGTGCTGAATGCATCATTTAGCTGTATCCGGGAGTCAGTTCCGTATTGTGCTTGCAAAGTAGGAATGGGAGGGCCAATATTTATATAACTGGCCAGGTCCTTGCGCTCCAGTTTTGCAATTTCTGTTGCTTCCGGGAGCCTCACCGTAACCACACGTTCTGAAGTACGGAAACTGGTTGAGATCATAAAAAAGAATAATATCATGAACACAACGTCAGGGAGTGAGGCTGTACTCAGGGCAGGCACTGTTTTTTTGCTGTTTTTACTTTGAAATTTTGCCATAGTTATTGCCTCCTATCTTCTTCTTTTTGTTACTTCTCTTGGTTCTCTCTCGGAAAGGCTCATAGGAACTGCATCCCTCGTAATTCGCTGTTGGTCATCATTCAGGAAGTCATACTTCTTTCCAAAATGCTGCATCGCAAAATCGTCACGGACTTCGTTAAAAGCTTTTACCAGTTCGTTTTGCACTTCGATATAGGCTTTGTATGAAGTCCCACGGGTGTTTTGAAGTGAAACTAGCGCACGCGATACCATATAAGGGCCAAAGCCTTCAATATCTCTTTCCCGCTTTTCTGGTAAATTGGGCAGATTTGCGGGGTTGGTGAGAAATTCTTTTACTTTTTCCTTAAGCATCACGACAGGCATTTCCTCTCCTCCGGCGAACAAACGGTCGTTGTTGTTGATCAGTACAACCATAATGTTTCGTTTGTTGATCTGATCAGCTTGTTCTATGTGATTTTCATCGGGCATGGGAGGAAGACGACGCTGAATCCCGGTTTCTGTATCCATGGTCGTAACCATCATAAAGAAAGTAAGGAGCAGGAAAGCGATGTCTGCCATTGAGCCTGCGTTAATATCACCTGCTGGTCTTGCCATAGTGTTTTAATTTTTATTAGTTTTTCCTTACGGCTTTATAGATTGACCCTCCAACAATGGCTACTATTGCACAGCCAACAAGGATATAAGTCATATAAAGACCGGTGTCGGTTAATTTAACCACAGACCCTTCAAAATGGGTTCCATTTGCAAGTGTCACAGGAGAACCCGGAGCTAGAAGGTATGAACCTCCTACCAGTACAACAGTTATACCTAGAGCCAGCAGAATCGTCCGCAATTTAATCGACCGTTGCTTCCAGGTAAGTAAGGGCATCAAAATGATCGCAAGAATGGTCAGTCCTAAAGTTATATAGGCCCAGTTTAAATACGAAAGGGTCCATCCATCCAGGTTGTCCCCACCCATATTTGCGACATATAACACAGTAATGACAATGCTGATCAAAAAGAGTACCCATAATGTTATTTTTGGAATTTTCTTCATCGCAATGTCTTATTTTTCATATTTAACTAAAATGTCAACCATGGATATGGAGGCGTCTTCCATACTACTTACAATGCCATCCAGTTTTGAAATCAGGTAGTTGTATAATAATTGAAGAATAATAGCCACGATAAGACCGAACACCGTAGTAATAAGAGCAACCTTGATACCGCCGGCAACGATAGTGGGGGAAATGTCTCCCGCAGACTCGATGGCATCAAATGCCTCAACCATCCCGATAACTGTTCCCAGGAATCCCAACATAGGAGCAATGGCGATGAACAACTGGATCCATGAAAAGCCTTTTTCCAGTTCCATCATTTGGACAGAACCGTAAGAAGCGATTGATTTTTCCACGACTTCTATCCCTTGGTCAGCACGGCTGAGTCCCTGATAGAAAATGCTGGCTACCGGTCCGCGGGTATCACGGCAGATGTCCATAGCGGCAGAAACACCGCCTTCTTTCATGGCACCTTCTATTTTGGCCAGTAATTTTTCCGTATTGATTTCTGACATAGTCAGGTAAATAATACGTTCAATAGCAAGTGCAAGTCCGAATACAAGACAGAGCAGGATGGAGGACATAAAACCAGGTCCACCCTCAATGAATTTTGTTTTGAGCTGCTGGTGAATGGGTATCTCAACCTGTTCAATTTCACCCGTTGGGGTTGCTGTTTGTGCGACTGCGTACTGAGCAGAGATGGTAATGAATCCAAGAACTGCCAAAAATACGAAAATTTTTTTCATTTCTGTTGAATAATTAGAGTTAAGAATTTATAGTAATCAAACGTTTATCTATTGAGTGCGGAGAGAGTGGGATTCGAACCCACGAAACCCTTTTGGAGTTTACGCACTTTCCAGGCGCGCGCCTTCGACCAACTCGGCCACCTCTCCTCGGTATAATATTTTGCGAATTTACACATTAAGTAGTAAAAACAGCGCAAGTTACTTAAAAAAGTCTTAATTCAAACAAATGTGTTAAAACTCACCGCTTAAAGGAATGCTTAAAAAGCTTCTAACACTCTCATTGTCTGGGTATAATCCTGTTAATAACATAATCTTGGTAAGGGCGGCTTCTGTTGTCATGTCGTAGCCGCTAATTACTCCTGCTTCTTTTAATCGGGCCCCGCAAGCATACGAATCCATAGATACCCGTCCTGCCGGACATTGGGTGATATTCAAGATGATAGTATCCTCTGCTACAGCTTTGGACAGCATAGTAAGCAGCCATTCCAGGGAAGGCGCGTTACCTTGTCCGTAAGTTTCCAGAACAACAGCTCTAAGTCCGGGAATATGCAACAGGGCGCTGACAACTTGCTTTTCAATACCGGGAAAAATTTTCAGGATGGCAACGTCTGTTCCCAGGCGGGTGTGTACTTTCAATTTTTCCCCCCACGTATGGGGATAACGGATAGCGTTGCTGTTGTATTTAATCTGGATTCCCGCTTCTGCCAGAAAGGGGTAATTGGGAGAGCGGAAAGCGCGGAACTCTTCAGCATTGTATTTAAAAGCCCTGTTACCACGGAACAGCCTGTCCTGAAAGAAGATACAAACTTCCGGAACCATGGCGTGGCCGTCCGGGGTCTTTTCGGCAGCGATTTCCACGGCAGAAATAAAATTTTCTTTTCCATCTGTACGGGGCATTCCAATAGGAAGCTGGCTGCCTGTTAAAATGACCGGTTTCTGTAGATTTTCCAGCATAAAGCTCAGCGCAGAGGCTGTGTAGCTCATGGTGTCTGTTCCGTGCAAAATAACAAATCCGTCGTACAGGTCATACTTCTCTTCTATGAGCAGTGCCAGTTTAACCCAAAAATCCGGAACTATATTGGATGAATCAATAACGGGGTCAAAGGAAAAGGTATCAATAAGGAATCCGAATTTCCTAAGTTCCGGCACTTCTTCCAGCACGTGCTCAAACCGGAAAGGAATCAATTCTCCGGTTACGGGATGGGCTTTCATGCCAATGGTGCCTCCTGTATATATGACAAGAACTGAGGGTTTATTCATAGGGATTTACTAAAGAACAAAGATAATGCATTTTGTGTAGTAACTGCGACAATCTGTTTTTTGTCTGTATTCTTGATTTCTGCAAGCTTTTCAACAATATGTACTAAATAAGCACTTTCGTTCCGTTTTCCCCGGAAGGGTTCCGGAGCCAGCCAGGGGGCATCTGTTTCAAGCACAATCTGGTTCAGGTTGGTTTCTTTGACTACTTCTGCAAGCCGTGCATTCCTGAATGTCAGTACGCCGCCAATGCCTATATAAAAACGGCCGTAACGGTTGGCTTCTGTAAAAATATCTTTGCCTCCTGACCAGGCATGCAGGGTCCCCCTCATACCGGGGAAGCTGCATTTTTTCAGGGTTGCCAGAAGCTCGGGAAAGGCAGAACGGGAATGGATAATCAGGGGCAGGTTCAGTTCTTTTGCCCATTGTATTTGTTCTTCCAGGGCTGTGATCTGTTCTTTTTTATATTCCTCGGAGCGGTAGAAATCCAGCCCCACTTCCCCAATAGCAATGGCATCTGCTGTATGTGAACGGGCAAAATCCAAAGCGGCTTTGTACTCTCCATCAACCGATCCAGGATGTACTCCCGTTGTTTTATAACACCAGCCCGGGTATGATTTCAGACATGCTTCCATGGCGTGGTATGTATCCTGGTCAATGGCCGGAAGAATACACCGGCTGACACCGGCTTCTTTAGCTCGGGCTACTACCTTGTCTCTGTCTGCGTCGTAGGCTTGGTCGTATAAATGAACGTGTGTGTCTATCATATATTTTTACTAAAACGCCACCTGAATTCTTTGTTTTCCTGACATTCAATAATTCCTTTTACCTGAAGCTGTGTAAGCAGTGCGGATAGCCGGGGAAAAGGGATGTCCAGTTTCTCTGCCAAAGAGTTGATGTCTCCGCCTGTTTCCTGTATTTGGGAAAGGATTTGTTTTTCTTTTTCATCCAGGATTTCGAACAACGTTTGTTGTATGGCTATAGGATCTTCTGACGGAATATCCCATTGCAGCATCTCGGCTACATCCCGGGCGCACGTTACCAGCGCTGCTTTGTTTTCTTTAATCAGGTTGTTACAACCCTGTGATCTGAGGTCTGTTGTCCGTCCCGGAACAGCCAGCACATCCCTTGCATACCCGTTTGCCAGGTGCGCCGTAATCAGGGCACCTCCGTCTGCTGCCGATTCCACAACAAGCGTGGCGTCTGATATGCCCGCAATAATTCGGTTACGTTGCAGGAAATTTTTCTTATTTCCCTGTGTGTCAGGAGGAAATTCACTTATAACCATACCCTTCTTTGCAATTTCAACAGCCAAGTCCCTGTGCGATGCCGGATAAATGGCGTCGATACCTGTTGGAAGCACGGCAACCGTTGGCAGGCTGTTTTCAAGTGCTGCCTTATGTGCGGTAACATCTATACCAAAAGCCAGGCCGCTGACAATGACCGGTTTAAGTCCAAGTTCTGCCAGGCCGGACAGGATGTCCCTGCACTGGGCTTCACCATAAGGGGTGGCCCGTCGGGTACCTACCACAGACAGCACCCGGACATCATTCATTTCTGTTTCTCCTGCTGCATAAAGAACCAGGGGAGCATCCGGGCATTCTCTTAAACGGTACGGATAAGACGGGTCGTAAAGAAAAACAGTCCGGACTTTTTTTGATTTTAGCCAGGTGACTGTACGGGTTGCCTGGTTGGGAAGATCGGGGTCACTCAATTTTTCCACAAGGCTTCTGCGCATTCCCTTGTGTCCGGCCAAAATTTCTAAAGGTTGTTTAAAAACGGATTGGGCGCTGCCGTAACAATCGTACAGCCTTCTGGCCAGTCCGCCTTCATACCTTAAGCACAGGGTAAGTGCGCATACCCACAGTTCCTCTTCAGCACTAAGCATCCTCAAAGATAAGGATACGAAATTATATTAGCAATATGTTATATTAGTAACATGGCGTCACCGTAAGCACCAAAACGGTATTTTTCCTTTACGGCCGTTTTGTACGCTTCCATTACTTTTTCGTAACCTCCAAATGCGGCTGCAAACATCAGCATGGTGGATTGTGGAAGATGAAAATTGGTAATCAGCGCACTGGGAATGCAGAAATCATACGGGGGAAAAATAAACTTGTTTGTCCAGCCTTCAAAGGTGGTAAGTTCTCTTTGTGTTGTAACGGAGGTTTCAACGGCACGCAACACATCTATGCCCGTGGCAAAGACACGGTTGCCGGAATTTTTTGCCCGGTTGATCAATTGGGTACTTTCAGATGAAATCACCATGGGTTCAGAATCCATTTTATGTTTGGACAAATCTTCCACGTCAACAGCCCTGAAATGCCCCATTCCCATATGCAGTGTGATTTCTGTAGTTTGTACTCCCTTGATTTCCATGCGCTTTAGCAATTCTCTGCTAAAGTGTAGTGCACCGTCCGGTGCAGCAATAGAGCCTTCAATTTTTGCAAAGACAGATTGGTAACGCTCTGTATCAATGGGGTCTGCATGTTTGCGGATCCATTTGGGGATAGGCATTTCACCCAGACGGTACAAGGTGGCTTTGAAGTCTTCGTACGTTCCGTCGCACAAAAAACGTAAGGTCCTTCCTCTGGAAGTGGTATTGTCTATTACTTCTGCTACCAGGGCATCATTTTCGCCAAAATAGAGCTTGTTTCCAATCCGTATTTTACGGGCAGGATCCACCAGAACATCCCATAGTCGTTGGTCTTTATTGAGTTCTCTCAGAAGAAACACTTCAATTTCTGCACCGGTTTTTTCTTTGTTTCCAAAAAGACGTGCAGGAAAAACCAGGGTATTGTTAAAGATCACCACATCTTTTTCGTGCATCAGACGGATAATGTCTTTAAAAACCAGATGTTCAATCTTTCCGGTTTTTTTATGCAGAACCAGCATACGGGCTTCGTCCCTGTTGGCAGCCGGATGGCTGGCAATTAGTTCGGGTGGCAAATCAAAGTTAAATTGTGAAAGCTTCATACAGTCGTTTTAAGAGAAGAGATAAACGATGTATTATACGAAAAATATTTGAAAAAGTTTCGTTTATTTGAAAAAAGCTTCAAATTCTTCAATGGACAGGGCATGTTCTGCTCTGTACAATCCCGATCCTGAGCGGTGTAAAGAAACAAGATGGGCACCACTGCCTAAAGCTTCTCCCAGATCCCGGGCCAGGGAGCGTATGTATGTTCCTTTACTGCAAGTAATTTTGAGTGTAAGACAGGGAGGAGAAAAATCTGTTACTTCCAGCGCGTGTATTTGGATGGTGTTTTTTTTCATTTCCGGTGCGTGCCCCTGCCTGGCCAGTTCGTAAGCCCTGGTGCCGTCTATTACCTTGGCAGAATATACAGGAGGAATCTGCTCTTGTTCTCCAAGAAATTCATTAAGTACATGCAGGAGCCTGTTTTTATCAATGTGTTCCCAGGGATAGGTGGCATCTACCGGATGTTCCAGATCAAAGGATGGAGTAGTGGCCCCGAACTTAATTTCGGCCAGGTATTCTTTGTCTTCGTTCTGAAAATGGGTGGCAAGCCGTGTAGCTTTTCCAATACAAAGAATCAGCAAACCGGTTGCCAGAGGATCCAGCGTACCGGCATGGCCAACTTTGATTTTTTTTACCTGCCAGCAACGTTGCAGCCGAAACCGTACCTTCCGTACTACATCTGCCGATGTCCAGCCAAGCGGCTTGTTCATACATAGGACCAATCCGTTACTGATGGAAAATCCGGGGT
Organism: Bacteroidales bacterium UBA5433; assembly: GCA_002427525.1. Taxonomy (GTDB): domain Bacteria; phylum Bacteroidota; class Bacteroidia; order Bacteroidales; family UBA932; genus DMER64. The sequence goes on from DIRP01000018.1 coordinate 69,052, forward strand.
CGGGAACAGGGCCGGTCAGCGAGCGTTTATCAAGAATGGCCGTGTTTTTCATTATGTAAAAAACGGTGCTTTTTTATCTTTTTCAGAGAGGACCATTTCTTGGGAAGACAAGGGCCAGGGAATTCCCAGAGAGGGAGAGTTGTACCGGAAAACACCTTCAGAGGCAGGGTTGTAGAGGATATCTGTTTTGTACTGAACAATCGCCTTGGGAGACAGAACACAAAACCCGTGGGCAAATCCTTTGGGAATGAATAGTTGTTTTTTGTTGGTATCAGACAAGTGTATGGCAAAAAACCTGCCGTACGTAGGGGAACCTTCCCGTATATCAACGGCCACATCAAAAATTTCTCCCACCACAACACGTATGAACTTGGATTGAGCGTATGGTTCTTTTTGAAAATGCAAACCTCGGGTGACTCCGTAATGCGACATAGATTCGTTTTCCTGAATAAAATCAATGGGGCCTGTTTTTTCTGCCACCACATCTTTTAGGTAAGATTCCATGAAATATCCCCGGTTGTCTTCAAAGACACGCGGAGTGATAATCCATATTCCTTTTATATTACTTTCTTCAATTTTCATAATTTCCGGTCCGAGCTCCAAAGATACTTAGAAAAAACAACAAAAAATGTGGTCAAACCCATGAGTATTCCCAGAAACAGAAAGACTCCACGCGTGCTTCCCGATTTGGTTATCAAGGCAAAAACGGCAGAAGCTGCCAGTATGAATATAAAAGACACCTGGTTGGCATAAGCCAGCATATGGCCCAGGTTTCGGCCCGGCACCTTGCTGATAATAGCCGCATCAAAAGGAACTTTGTACAAACCGCAAAGGATTCCGGTGGTGAAAAACAGCACTCCAAACCAGACCCCGTTAATGGGGAAAAAATAGACAGCAAGAAAAGAAACCGCAATACCCAGACTGCACAATGGCACAAAGACATGTTTGTTCCATTTTTTAGCAACAAGCCCGGAAAGAAAACAACCGGAACCTGTACCTACCGCAGCAGCCGTTAATACCAGACCTGTTTGAAAATCTGTCATTTCCAGATTTCTTCTGCAATATACAAGCAGTGTCATTTGTATCATGCCGGCAACAAACCAGAACACAGACAGGGCTATAATCACGTGGTTCAACCCCCGGTACGTACGGGCTTTCTTTATACTTCTAATCAGAAAAAGGAAAGGACGGATAGTCTCTGTGTTTTTTTCTGCGGGAGTTTCTGTGGCTTTTATGGTTAGGGATAAAAGGAAACCTGCCCCTGCTATGAACAGAAACATCAGGGATAAGCCCCAGGCCGGTACCGTTCCTGCAAAAAACGACGCCAGCATAGTTCCAAGAATCATTCCCAGAAAAGAAACCATTTCCATATTGCCTGTTCCAAAAGCAATTTTTTCTTCTCCTCCAATATCTCGTATGAGCCCGTATTTTGAAGGGGAAAACAAACAACTTTGGGTGCCCATCAGGAAAATGGAACCTATCACCAACCAGACGTTTTCCAGGAGGAATCCTGCCGAGGCCAGCAGCATGATGGGGATTTCTGCGAGCTTGGCTATCCGGACAACCCTGACTTTGTTAAAGACAACAGCCCACTTTCCCGCAATGGGAGAAAAGAATACATAGGGGATGACAAGCGATCCGGCGGCAAGCGAAACAAGCGGGCCTTCATAAGCTGTTCCTACCCAAATTACAGCCACAAAGCAAACGAGCGTTTTTAAGTAGTTGTCGTTAAAAACGCCCAGGAAATTAGTTGCCAGCAAAGGCCACCACCGGGGTGCTTGTTGGCTCATATTACAAGTGTGTTAAAGCTTTCTCCAAACGTTCCAGGGTTTCTTCTTTGCCAATGACTTCCATTATTTCGGCCACACCGGGTCCTGTGGGTTGCCCTACAATACACAGCCTGAGGGTATTCATTACGTGCCCTGTTTTCAATTGCTTTTCTTTTATCCACTCTGCCAGGGCGTTACCAATACCGGAGGCGTCAAACGGCGTGCATGCAGACAACAGTTCGCTGACTTGCCTGATGATTTCGGGTGTTTCCGGTGTCAGAAATTTTTTCTTCATAGAGGCGTCATAGGTATCGGGAGGAATGAAAAAATACGAAGACAAATCCCAGAATTCATGAACAAAGGACGCCCTGTTTTTTATCAGGGAAATTGTCTTTTGTATTTTTTCCTCACCGGCATCAATGCCCTTTTCCTTTAATATAGGCATAAATAATTCCAGCAATTGGTCTTCGGGATACTTTCTAAGGTATTGTTCGTTGAACCACCTGGCTTTTTCCGGATTAAAACGGGCACCGGATTTGAGAACCCTTTCCAGAGAAAAAGCCTGAATGAGCTCTTCCATGGAAAAGATTTCCTGTTCTGTTCCCGGGTTCCAGCCCAGTAAGGCAATCAGGTTGGTAAAGGCTTCGGGGAAATATCCGGATTCGCGGTAGCCCGAAGATTTTTCACCGTCCGGGCCTATCCATTCCAGTGGAAAAACGGGGAAACCCAGCCTGTCTCCATCGCGCTTGCTCAGCTTTCCTTTTCCATCCGGTTTGAGCAGTAAAGGAACGTGAGCAAATTGCGGCCTGTTTTCTTCCCAGCCAAAAGCATCGTAAAGAAGGTAATGCAAAGGAAGCGAAGGAAGCCACTCTTCGCCCCGGATGACGTGTGTAATTTGCATCAGGTAATCGTCCACCACGTTGGCCAGGTGGTAGGTGGGAAGACCGTCATGAGCTTTCCATAACACTTTGTCGTCCAGGGTGTTGGTTTGAACCTGCATGTCTCCTCTGATAAGGTCGTTCAGTACAACCGTCCGGTCTTCCGGAATAGCAAACCGGATGACCCAGTTGTTGCTTTTCCTGATCCTTTCTGCGGTTTCTTCTGCCGTCCTATTTAGGGAGTTGGCAGTTTTTTTTCTAAACCGGCTGTCGTACACAAACGCCTGCCCTTTTTCTTCCGCTTCTTTGCGCAATACATCCAGTTCTTCCGGGGTATCAAAGGCGTAATAGGCATGCCCCTGTTTTACCAGCCGCAACGCATATTCCTTGTAAATATCTTTTCGTTGGCTTTGCCTGTAAGGTGCATAGGGATGTTGCGGGGAAGGCTCGGTTGCCACGTCTCCGTTGGGGAGCACGCCCTCTTCCGGAAGGATACCACACCAGTCAAGTGCTTGAATGATGTATTCTTCTGCTCCGGGTACAAAGCGACGTGAATCGGTATCTTCTATGCGAAGAACACACGTTCCGTTGTGTTTTTTTGCAAACAGGTAATTGAATAAAGCGGTGCGTACGCCTCCCATGTGCAAGGGACCCGTCGGACTGGGGGCAAAACGCACCCGTACTGGTTTAGTTTGCATATCAGTCTTGTGTTTGGTGAATGAATGCGTTGTCTGTTCCCAGATGCTGCATTCCGTCACGTTCTTCAATTTTATTTTTTGAAGGTTCTGTAATTTCTGTTTCCCGGGATAGGGAGCCCGGAGACTCTCTCCTTTTATAAGCGGGGATTTCTTCCAATTTGGAAATATCCTCTCCCGGCTCCACTATGAGGACAGGCTTGCCTTTTGATGTAAGAGGAACAGCCGAGGTACCGGGGATGGGGCGTATGTTGAAAATACTGGGGTTGTGAGTAATATGTAATTCGCTGTCGCCATCTTCCGTTGCATAATTGGGAGATGCTTCCGGGATTTGGACCTCTTCTATTTCGTTCTGTTCGGATTGCAGGTAAACGGTTATTTTCTCCTTTTCATCCTGGTCAGGGTCACTGCCGTAAACAGCCAGAGGCGGGAGCGAATGGATGCTGAAACCGGTAGCTATGACCGTTACCCTTACCTCGTCCAGCAAGCTTGGGTCGCATACAATACCACGTTTAAAATTAGAAACCCCTCCGGTAGCATCTTTAATGTAGTCCATAATATTAGACAGTTCCATCATGGTTAATGCTTTTTCTTTTCCGGAGGTAATGTTGATGAGTACGTTTTTGGACTGGCTAAGGTCGGCATCGTTAAGCAGGGGAGAAGCAAGAGCTGCTTTTGCTGCCTCAATTGCTTTGTTTTCGCCGGAACCCATCCCCGAACCCATTAAGGCCATGCCGCTGTTTTTCATAACCATTTTTACGTCCGCAAAATCCACATTCATAAAACCGGGCTGCATGATTATCTCTGAAATACCTTTGACAGCTGTGTTTAGAATATCATCTGTCCGCTGAAATGCTTCAAAAATGGGAAGGTTGCCGTACAGCCTGTACAGTTTTTCGTTATCAATAATCAGCATGGAGTCTGCATGTTGTTGCATTTCTCCGATTCCATCCAGCGCTCTTTGCAAAAAATCCTTTCCCTCATCCCGGAACGGCAAGGTAACCACACCTACGGTCAGCAAATTCATGTCCCGGGCAATTCGGGCAATGACCGGAGCAGCCCCTGTTCCGGTACCACCTCCCATTCCTGCTGTTATGAAAACCATTTCTGTGGTACCTTCAAAGAGGGCTCGTATGCGGTCTTCACTTTCCAGGGCTGCCTGTTTTGCAATTTCAGGATTGCAACCGGCTCCACGGCCCCCGGTTAAGATACTACCCAACTGAAGTTTATCGGGAACGGGACTCATTTCCAAGGCCTGTGAATCTGTATTGCATATCACAAAATCTACATCTGTCATTCCGGATCGGTACATATGACTTACGGCATTGCCTCCTCCACCGCCAACACCAATGACTTTGATAATGGAGCGGTTGTTTTCCCAATTTACGGGAATAAAATCTTCTTCTTTCTGTGCCATACTAGTTATGCTTCATTATTTGATTCTGTAAAAAATCGGGCCACGTTACTTATGAAAATTGAATTTATTAAACTTGTGTCCTTTTCTTTATCTTCCGTTGTTGCTGATTTCTTTTTTCTTCTTGCTTTTGCACGGGGTACTTTTTCCACTTCTTCAAATATATCTGTCAGGCTGGGTTTTCTTTCTGCAGAAAATTGATTGGCTGCTTCAAAACCGTAGATTAGCATGCCAACGGCACACGAATGCGTTACCTGGTTTACCTCGTCAAATTCTCCTGAAATAATACCGCGGGGGCGTGCAACCCGGGCTTCATAACCGGTTTTGAATTTAATAAAAGGAACCAAATCTGTTAGTAAAGATCCGCCTCCGGTGAGGACAATCCCTGCTGGGAGCCTGTCTGCATAGCCACTTTGCTGTATTTCATACATGATGGCATCCATGATTTCATCTACCCGGGCTTCTATGATACTGGATAAAAATTTGAAAGACACCTCTCTGGGTTCACGTCCTCCGATACCCGGAATTACAATAGCTTTTTTTGCAGGTGCCAAATCAACATAACAGGAACCGTACTGAATTTTCATTTGTTCTGCCTGACGGGAAGTTAGCTGGCATCCCTGGCGGATATCTTCTGTAATGACATTTCCTCCAAACGGAATAACAGCGGTGTGGCGGACAATGTTATCGTGGTAAACAAGAAGGTCGGTAGTTCCGCCGCCAATGTCCACCAAAGCAACTCCCAGTTCTTTTTCATCTTCTGCAAGAACGGCTTCTGCCGTAGCTAACGGTTCCAGAATCAGTTTGCTTAATTTCACTCCTGCATTTTCAATACTTCGTTTGGTGTGTTCTGCAGAAACACTTTTTCCTATGAAGATTTTGTAATTGGCTTCAATGGTATTGCCAAATGTGCCAACAGGATTGATCAGGCCCCGGTATTCATCTACATGGTAGGACTGAGGGACTACATGCAGTACTTCTTCCCCGGGATTTACCCTTGAATTGTACATACTTAGCCACATAGAGTTGATTTCATCTTCAGAGATTTCCCGGCTGCTGTTTGTGCGGTTGAAATGGCTGCTGACAGACTTGCAACGGACGTATTGTCCGGCTATTCCAACCACAGCTTCTTCTATAGGTTGTCCGGTTGTCTTTTGCAACTCTTCCAGAAGGGGCTTAAGTGTTTGTATGACACTTTGGTTGTTCACCACCTCACCCCTCAAGATTCCTTGTGAAGGTGCTTCATACGAAGCAAGGATTTTATAACCTTCAGGGGTCTTTGTCCCTGTAAGACATACTACTTTGGTGGTTCCCAAATCGATAACAGAAATAGTTTTTTCCTTAGGTTGCTCTTTCATATATATATGTATTTTTAATTTTTTCTGTGTTTGCAAACAAGTTGGTCTTTGAACCGGGCATCAACCAGTTCGTACCTGGCTTCACCACCGCGCGGTTCCAGTACGCGGTAAAATTCCCACAACTTGTTCATCTTATCAATAAAATGGTTTGTACTGCCAATGCTTAAAATCAGATTTTCTTTCGGTAAAATGTAAATGTCTTCCGGTGCTTCTACCCGGATGCTTTGTGTTTTTTCGGCCCAGAATGAGTTACCACAGATATAGGAAACAAAAGGAATGGCATCTTGCAGCCATACATCTGTAGAGTCTATTTTTCCTCTGAATACCGGGTTGTGCAAAAACGGTACGTTTCCGTGTACGGTAAGCAGTGGCATTTTTTCTTTCTTTTCCAAAGGGAAAACAAATCCTTCCTCCGTTACATAAAAAACACCTGAGTGGGATTCCAGGATAAAAAGAGGGGTGTGCTGCCATATATCCAGACGCAATACGCCGTTGATGTTTTTAACTGCGTTGCATTGACGCACAGCTCCAAACAACTCTATATCCTTTTCTAACCGATACAAATCAATTTCTGAAAAATCCTTACCCGGGAGAATCCATCCTTTTTTACCCAGGTAAGCCAGGACTTCATGTGTCCGGGTCAGGGGAATTTCTGCACTGTCTCTGATATGTATGCTTATTTCCTGACATCGGGTTTGGTTTTTTTTGTAAACGAGTACCGTGGCAAAATAGAAATAGGCAACCAATATACCTGTAAGTGACAGGTAGCCAAGGAATATTAGTATTTTTTTAAATACCTTCATAAGCCTATCTCCTTAAGACATGTTGTAATAGGGTCTACCAGGCGGTCAATATTCCCGGCTCCCAGTGTAAGGAGTACCTGTGGTCGTGTTTCTCTAACAAAATGTACCACTTCTGCAGGTTCCAGCACATAGCAATCTTTTGTGGTAAGCATGGCGGCAAGCATTTCCGAATCAACTCCCGGAATGGGGGTTTCGCGTGCCGGATATACCGGCAATAGAACCACCCGGTCCAGCAGGTCCAGACTTTTTGCGAATTCCCGGGCAAAATCCCGGGTTCTGGAATACAGATGGGGTTGAAATATACCGGTAATTTTCTTGTTGGGAAACCATTCTCTTACAGAAAGCACAGTCGCCCGGATTTCGGCGGGGTGGTGTGCATAATCATCAATATAGCAACATCCTTCTGTATGGTAACGGACATCCATGCGTCTGGTAACACCGCAAAATGTAGCCAGCGCTTCCCTTATGGCTGTAGGTTTGATGCCGGCTAAAAAGGCAAGAGCTGCGGCTGCGACGGCATTTTCAACATGAATCCGTCCCGGTATGCCCAGGTGGCAATCTTGTAACACGTTCCCTTTAAGTACCAGATCAAACGTATATTTTCCACCCGGTCCCGGACGTGCGTTGCACGTATAGAAATCACATTCTTGTTTGTAATCGTACGTGTACAGTGTAACATCCCGTTGCAGGTGCAAGGGAAGTGTAATTCCCTTTTTTATTACAAGCGAACCACCGGGAACCACTTGTGAGGCAAACTCGGCAAAGGCTTCTTTGACGGCTTGGTGTGTGCCGTAAATGTCCAGGTGATCTGCTTCTGCAGAAGTGATTACGGCAAACTGCGGATGCAGTTGCAGGAAAGAGCGGTCGTATTCATCTGCTTCTGCAACCAAAAAACGTCCCTTACTTAAGAGCAGGTTGGAATTGTAATTCCTGGAAATACCGCCAAGAAAGGCAGTACAACCCGTTCCCGCATGTTGCAGTATGTGAGCCAGGAGCGTAGAAGTAGTAGTTTTTCCGTGGGTTCCGGCAACGGCCAACGTAGTGTGCTTTTCTGCAATACGTCCCAGAGCAGCAGAACGTTTTATAATATCGTATCCGTTTGTGCCGAGCCAACTATATTCTTTGTGGTTGGGAGGAAGGGCCGGCGTATAAATGACCAGTGTATGTGCTTTGTCCCGGATTACTTGTTTCGGTATTCTTTCGGGATCGTCTTCAAAGTGGATGTCCATTCCTTCCTTTTGCAGCAAATCTGTGAGGTGCGTTTGTGTAAGGTCGTACCCCGCCACAAAAGCCCCTGCATGGTGGTAGTACCTTGCCAGCGCACTCATGCCAATGCCTCCGATTCCCAGAAAATAAACGTTTTTAATCATAATTCCAGTACAAGTTTTGCAATATCTTCCGCTGCATGGGGCCGGCTCAGTTGTAATATGTTTTCTGACAGGGTTTGCAGTTCACTTTCCTTAAATACAAGGTCGACGGCTGTATGCATCAATACTTTGGTGGCTTCTTTATCCGGAATCATATACCCGGCTTTTTCTTTTACCAGAGCCATGGCGTTGTGTGTCTGGTGGTCTTCTGCCACATTGGGAGAAGGCACAAATATACACGCCTTGCCTGCAGCACAGAGTTCGGAAATACTTCCGGCACCTGCCCGGGTTAGTACCAGATCTGCTGCCGCAAATGCCAAATCCATACGTTCAATGAATTCGTGAGCATACACAGGTACCTGTTCGTAACGGGTCAAAACTTCGCGGGCCCTTCCAATACCGTTCCTGCCGCATTGCCAGATTATTTGAACCGGCCGGTCTTTAGCCTCAGGCAGGTATGCTTCCAGACACGTATTCAATGTGCCTGCACCCAGGCTGCCACCAATAACTAAAATGGTTTTTAAGTGGGGTGCCAGCCCGAAATGGTCCAGAGCCTCTTTTTTAGTTACTTCCGTTGCCGGACGGATGTTGTTACGTATGGGATTGCCTGTTAATACTATTTTTGAAGCAGGAAAAAAACGTTCCATTTCCGGATAAGCAACACATATACGCGTGGCGCGGGACGCCAGTTTTTGGTTTGTTTTTCCGGCAAAACTGTTTTGTTCCTGCAGCAAGTAAGGAATTTTCATCCGTGCCGCTACCCAAAGCAGGGGACCGCTGGCGTATCCTCCAACTCCCACAGCGGCATGGGGACGGAAATCACGAAGGACCCGATAGGATTTGAATAAACTTTTGAACAACAAAAACGGCAATTTTACGTTGGCGGCCAATGCCCGGCGTGAAAATCCTCTCTGAAGTCCTGCTATGGGTAATCCAACGACACGGTATCCCGCTGCCGGCACTTTTTCCATTTCAATTTTTCCCAGGGCTCCAACAAACAAAAATTCCGCAGCCGGATTTTTTGCCCGGATGGCATTGGCAATGGATATGGCAGGGAATACGTGTCCGCCTGTACCGCCACCACTTATGATAATTTTAGGATTGCTGTTCTGTTGCATCTTGCATTAATTCTTTTTTTTCGTTTTCCAAGGTGCGGCTTACCGACAACATCATACCAAAAGCAAGGCCTGTTGCCATAACAGATGATCCGCCCAGACTAATGAGTGGAAGGGTCTGTCCCGTCACCGGTATAATGCCTACATTGACCATGATGTGTACCATAGCCTGGGATACGATCAAAATCCCAAGCCCGCAAACAAGCATGGCAGAAAATGTTTTGGTGCACTTTCTTACAATAATTATAACACTGTATAAAAGCCACATATATAAACCAATAACAAAAGTGCCGCCCACCAATCCGGTTTCTTCCACAATAATGGAAAAAATGTAATCACTGTTCGATAAGGGAAGTACTTCACGTAAACTGCCCTTTCCCGGGATTTTTCCAAAAATGCCTCCTGTGGCAATAGCCACTTTGGAAAATACTACCTGATCGTTTTCAACGAGTTCTTTGTCTTTGTCGGAAGTCAGAAAAGAGCCTATTCGTTTTTCAACAGTTGCCAGGCGCGAAGTGGAGGTCAACGAAGGGTTGTCGTCTTTTTTAATAACTCTGTACAAAACAACGGTTCCATAGAACAGGCCGGCAGCCAATACTACAATTCCTGCGGTAGCTGCAATGTGCCTGAACTTGACTTTTGAAACAAGCAATAGAATCAGAATGGTAAAAGAGAGTAGAAACCCTGTTGAAAACCCTTCCCACATGATAGGAATAATGAAAACCAATACCGGCAGGAACAGCCGCAGGAAAAAATCTTTGAACGTAGATAATTTATTGGATTCAAGCACCTTGGCAACAAAGAGAATCAGGAACACCTTGGCAAATTCTGACGGCTGAAAACGGAAACCGGCTATGGACAGCCAGCGGGTACTCTCGTTAAGTGTATCACCTCCAAACAGGGTGTAAACAAGCAGTCCCAATCCCACAACATAGGCAACATAGGCCATTTTTCTGTAAAACCCCAGAGGAATAATATGCGCTATATAAATAATAAGAAACCCTACCAGTATATGACGCATTTGTTTGAGCATAATGGAAAACGTTGTGGTATTTTCCATAACAGCCTGACGGCTGGAAGAAGAATACACAAATACCAGTGAAAGCAGTGAAAAAACGATAACCAGCGCCCACAAAGAAGTATCTCCTTTTAAACGAATTCCTTTTTTTATGCTCTTTCCCATTTCCTACAATTTTCTTACGGCTTCTTTAAACTGAATCCCCCTGTCTTCAAAATTTTTGAAAAGGTCAAAACTGGCGCATGCAGGTGAAAGAAGCACCGTGTCGCCCGGCGCAGATACATCATAAGCCCGGGCTACTGCCTCTTCCATCGAGCGGGCCTCGGCAATTACAGGTACTTTCTCCCCGAAGCATGTCAGCAATTTTTCGTTATCTATTCCCAAACAGATGAGTGCTTTTACTTTTTTTTCTACCAGTTCAAAGAGTGAACTGTAATCGTTTCCTTTATCCTCCCCACCGGCTATCCACACAACCGGGGTATTCATACTTTCCAGGGCATACCAAACAGAATTCACATTGGTTGCTTTGGAATCGTTGATGTACAAAACGCCCCTGACTTTAGCCACCTGTTCCATCCGGTGGGGGATGCCTTTAAATGAAGTGAGGCATTCCCTGATTTGCGGGTTGCTCAGGTTCATTATTTTTGCCGAGAGAGCGGCAGCCATGGAATTGTAGACATTGTGCTTTCCCTGGAGGGCCAGTTCGTTGATGAACATTTCAAATTCTTCTTCTCCGTAGGCCACATGCATTTTGCCCTCTTTTGCAAAAGCCCCTTCTGTTACGGCGACTTTCTGTGAAATGGGAAGCATTTGTGCTTTTAGTACAATGTGATTCAGGTGCTCCATGGTAATCTGGTCGTCCCGGCAAAAAATAAAACAATCTTCTTTGTCCAGGTTTTGCGTAATTCTGAACTTTGCCCGGGCGTATTCCATCAGGTCGTTGCTGTAGCGGTTCAGGTGGTCGGGGGTAATATTTAGCAGAACAGCAATGTCTGCTTTGAAATCATACATTCCCTCCAGTTGAAAACTGCTCAGTTCCAGGACGTAGATATCGTAATCCTGCGTGGCTACCTGAAGTGCAAAACTTTGTCCCACGTTTCCGGCAAGTCCCACATGCAGGCCTGCGTTTTTTAACAGATAATAGATAAGAGAGGCGGTGGTTGTCTTGCCGTTGCTTCCCGTTATGCATATTTTTTTGGCATGGGTGTACCTGCCGGCAAATTCAATTTCAGAGATTACAGGAATTCCCAATTGGGTCAAGTCTTCCACAACAGGAGCTGTGTTGGGAATCCCCGGACTTTTTATTACCTGAACCGCGTCTGCCATCTTTGTCAAAGTATGGGTTCCTTCTTCAAATGCCACACCGTGTTCTTTGAGTAATTTTTTAGCCGGTGGCTGAATGATACCGGAATCTGATAAAAAAACGTCAAATCCTTGTTTCTTAGCAAGTACTGCGGCACCAACTCCGCTTTCTCCACCTCCCAGTATAACCAGTTTGTTGTTCATGTAATATGTGTGATTATCTGATTTTTAATGTTATAATTGTTAAAACAGCCAGCAGGATACTGATAATCCAGAACCGGACTACTACTTTGGGCTCTGCAATAGGTTCTTCCGGATCTTTCAGGCGAATCTTGCCTTCTACTTTGCTGCGGTCAAATATGTAATGGTCGTGAAGGGGAGCCCGAACAAAAATGCGTTCACCGGGAACAACGTCTCCCGGGGTGTATTCTCCTTTCTCTATCAATTCTTTTGTTTTGCGTATGCGTGTATGTTTGTACCAGAAGCGTTGGATGATTACTGAAAGGCTTTCTGCAAGAAAAACCCCGCACAAAATAAGCAACAGCAATTCTACACGGATCATCAGCGCAAATACGGCTACTATACCTCCAAGAGTAAGGCTTCCCACATCCCCCATAAAGACTTGTGCGGGATACGTGTTGTACCATAAAAAGCCAATAAGTGCACCAATCAGGGCAGACATAAAGACTACCATTTCGCCCGAATTTGGAATGTACATGATATTCAGGTACCGGGCATAAATAATGTTTCCCGACAAATAAGCCAGGACACCCAATGTAATACCGGCTATGGCTACAGTTCCGGTAGCCAGCCCGTCCCGTCCGTCCGTAAGGTTTGTTCCGTTAGATACAGCTGTAACAATAAAAATGGCTACCAGGATGTAGATTACCCAGCCGGCTTTTTGACCAGCCTCTCCTGTAAGAGGAGTAAGCCAGGCGTAATCAAATAAGTTATCTTTTAAGAACGGAATGGTTGTTTTGGTACTTTTTACATGACGTGTGTATTCAGGTGCTTCCACTTGTTCTGTACTTTCTGCTTCTTTAGACAACGGGCTCATTTCCACTATCACAGCCCTGTCGCTCATGAACAAAGCAAGGCCAATAATCAGTCCCAGACCTACTTGTCCGTAAATTTTGACTTGCCCTTTCATTCCGTCGTGGTCTTTGCGTTGGAACCGAAGGAAAAAACGCATAAACTTATTGTCTTCTTTCCCGGATTTTCGTCTGAGTTTAAGCAAGTCGTCAAGTAACCCAATGCCGGCCAGCCACAAGGTGGATACAATCAGCAGCTGAACGTATAAATTGGTAAGGTCGCATAAAAGAAATACGGCCACCAGCAGGGACAGGATGATGATGATACCTCCCATAGTAGGCGTGCCCGATTTCCCGTTTTCACCGGTCTTAACAGCGGTGTCTGTAATTTGATTTTTCTTCAGACGGGCAATAATGTACTTGCCGGCAATAAGGGAAACAAGCAATGCTATAATGACAGAAAAAATAGACCGGACAGAAATATACCGGAACAATCCCATCCCGGGGAAATCCACATGTTGTTTCAGAAATTCAATTAGATGGTATAGCATATCATCCGGTTTTTAGCAATTGGGTTAGTATGGCTTTGTCATCAAAAGGATTTTTTACTCCTTTGGTATCCTGGTATGTTTCGTGTCCTTTTCCGGCAACAAGTATGATGGCTCCCTTGTTGGCCGTCTTTACGGCAGTTTTAATGGCCTGGTACCTGTCGGTAATACGCAGGTTTCGTTCGCGCGCTTCTGCAGATAAACCTGCAAACATGTGGTCCAGAATAACTTCCGGATCTTCGTGTCTGGGGTTATCGGAGGTGAAAATGCACAAGTCTGCGTACTTGTCTGCAATTTGTGCCATCAAAGGCCTCTTGGACTGATCCCGGTTGCCCCCGCACCCCACAACACAGATAAGCTGTTGCCCGGGTGTTAGTAAGGCACGCAGCGTTGTCAGGGCGTTTTGAAGAGCATCCGGAGTATGTGCAAAATCTACTACAGCCGTCAGGTTGTTGCCTCCTTTTACGTATTCCATACGTCCGCTTACAGTTTTCAGAGAACTGAGAATACGCAGTATTTCGTCTGCCGGCTGGTTGAGTAAACGGGCGCAGGCATATACAGACAGCAGGTTGTACGCATTGTGCATGCCAATGAGCGGACTCCAAACCTGAATCCCGTCAATAACCAGGTGCATGCCTTCCGCGTTTTGTTCCAGAACACGGGCTGTGAAATTTGCCATTCTTTTACAGGCATAGGTAAACTTTTGTGAACGGCTGTTCTGAATCATGATTTGTCCGTTGCGGTCATCCCCGTTGACCAGAGAAAATGCCTCGGGGGGAAGGGAGTCAAAAAATGCTTTTTTGGTATCCCGGTACGCAGCAAAGGTTTTGTGGTAATCCAGGTGGTCCTGGGTAAGGTTTGTAAAGATGCCACCGGCAAAACGCAATCCTGCAATTCTTTGTTGATCAATGGCATGAGAACTCACTTCCATAAAACAGAAAGTACAGCCACACGTTACCATTTTGGATAACAGAGCATGTATGGTTAACACGTCAGGTGTAGTGAGTGAGGTGGGTTCTTGGCTATCTCCCACGTAATTGGCAATGGTAGAGAGCAGACCGCTTTTAAGCCCCATACGGTTGAAGAGCCTGTACAACAGGGTGGCAGTTGTTGTTTTGCCGTTGGTCCCCGTGATCCCTACCAGGGTGATTTTTTCGGAGGGGTGGTTATACCATACTGCAGCCACAGTACCCAATGCTTGCCGGGAATCCGGTACTTCAATAAACGCTACGGTTTCCTTATATTCCTCAACAATTCCGGTATCCTTCAGGCATCCCCGTTGGTATAAAATGGCGGCTGCCTTTCCAAGCACAGCGTTCCGCACAAACAAATGGCCATCTGTTTCTGTGCCGGGCAGGGCTGCAAAAAGACTGCCTTCTTTTACCTGACGTGAATCCTGGCAAATACTGCAAATGTCGCAATCTGCCGGTCCTGTAACCCGGTATTCATTAAGGGTTTGTATGAGTGAGGTTAATTTCATCTAGTGGAGCGTTCCAAAAAGGGTTTGTTGTATATATATGGTCTGCAATTTTCTTAAACACAGGAGCTGCCCAGGATGCCCCGTAAAAATTGCTCCGTGTAGGGTTGGAATACAGGATAACAATCATGCTGTACATAGGGTCATCAGAAGGGAAAAAGCCGACAAAAGAAGCCTGGTGTTTTCTGTACCCGTTGTGGACATAAGCTCCGTCGTAAGCAATTTGCGCCGTTCCTGTTTTTCCGGATATGCTGTACCTTGAATCATGAATACGGCTTGCCGTACCGTGCTCTACAACACCCCGGAGTGCCTGATGGACAGCTTTGAGTGTGCCGGGTGTACATAAAGTCCCGCTCAGGGGTGTATGCTCAAAGTGTTCGGTTACTTTTCCGTGTTGCAGGAACGATTCAATAAAATAGGGGGTGACCATGCGGCCGTTGTTGGCAATGGCGTTATAAAAAGTTAGTATATGTAATGGGGTAAGTTGCATTTCATACCCCATAGCAATCATGGGAAGCGACAATTTGGACCATCCCGGTTCACCGGGGAAGGGAATGGTGGCTCTTCCTTCTCCAATTAATTCAATATTAAGCTTCTCGTTCAGTTTCATGTTGTAGAGCCTGTTGATGAACCGTTTTTCCTGGGTGCCGTATTTTTCAACGGCCAGCATGGCAAAAGCCACGTTGGAAGATTTTTCAAAGGCTTGTTGTACGGTGATGGTACCCAATGAGGAGGTGGCTTCGGTAAAAAGTTTGCCATAATAGCGCCATCCGCCCTTTCCTGTCTTTACGCTGTCTGTCAGATGTACATAACCGTCTTCCAGAAGGGCTATAAGGGTTGCCAGTTTAAAGGTAGATCCGGGGTTTGTAGATTCACTGATGGCGTAATTGAACGTTTCGTCGTACGAGCCGTTTTTCATCTTTTTCATATTGACTATAGCCCGGACAGCTCCCGAACGCACTTCCATAACAACGGCTGTGGCTCCCTCAAATATGGAATCTCTGGACAATTGTTCCCGCAGGGCATTTTCTGCAGCTCCCTGTATATTAATATCCAGCGTGGTCAGAATATCCAGTCCGTTTTTGGGATCTTGCTCGGGGCGATCGGAAACGGGCACCCAAATATCTTCTCCCGACCGCCTGCGTACGCGCTGACTTCCCGGATGCCCCTTCAGGTACGTGTTGTAGGCATATTCGATACCCACTCCTGCCTCTTCGTTGTCGCTGATATATCCTATGGTTCTGTAAGCCAGTCTTCCATATGGATAAATTCGTTTGTCTTTTTGGTTTACAATAAGTCCGCCGCGGAATTTTCCCAGGTTAAAAACGGGGAAACCTCTGATTTCCAGTAGCTCGTCGTGTGAAACCAGGCGATTCCCTAACGGAAGGTTGCGGTAACCCGGTTTTTTTGTTGTCCGTGCAGTGGCAATGTATTTTTCATAGTCTGTTGCCGATTTGTCTTCAAACATCCGGGACAGAGATACAGCAAGTGCTCTCAGGTTGCGGTTGAGCATGTCATCATCGGGTATGGAGCAATCCATACGTATTTCGTAGAAAGGTACGGTAGTTGCCAGTACCCTTCCGTCGTACCCAAGAATGCTTCCCCTGCCGGCCGGAATTTCTGTAGTCCGGTACACAATGGATTCCAGTTGGTTTTTGTAATCGGAGAAAAATTGCAGGTACACAATTTTTCCTACAGCCAACAGGGCAATCAGCAGGTAAAAGAAATACACAACCAACATTTTGTTTGATGTGTTCATGGCGTACTTTTTATCCAGGCGGGCGGATTGGAAGGAGCCTTTAGCTCCGACCCCTTTGCCTTCAGTTGTTTTTCAATTTCCTGCTGCTGGCTCAGTTGCATAAGAACTGCTGTTTTGCGGGTATAGTCCGCATACTGTACCTGCAGTTCTTTTTCCAGTTTGTAGTTGGCAACACGGGTTTTTTCCACCGTATTGTTCACGGTGATGTACAGAATGAGCAACCCAAAAATGTACAATATGAAATACAGGTGTTTGGAGATGACTCCCTGTAGCAGGGTTCTTCCCCCAAAAAGAGTAGATATGATTTGCTCGCTCTTACGCATGAACGGTATCCTCCTCTTTTTTTGCAGCCCGTAACTTGGCGCTACGGGCTCTGGTGTTTTCCCTGATTTCTTTTTCCGATGGTATAACAGGCTTCTTGTTTACGGCAGAGAGCATTCCGGCAGCAGCCGATTCCTTTATAAAATGTTTTACGATTCTGTCTTCCAAAGAATGGTATGTTATTACAACAAGGCGGCCCCCGGGATTCAACAGGGGTATGCTTTGGTTGAGCAGGCCTTCCAGGGATCGCATTTCGTCGTTTACTTCAATACGTAACGCCTGGTACACTTTTGCCAAAAATTTATGTTCTGCTGTATGCGGAATAAAATGTTGTAAGGCAATGCGCAAGTCTTCTGTAGTTTGTATGGGTTTTTTGCTGCGGGCTGTAACAAGGGCACCGGCCAGTGCTCCGGCATTGTTTAATCCTCCATACCGGCGAAAAAGAGAAGCCAGATCTTCTTGGGTATATTTTTCAAGAATCAGGGAAGCTGTTGTTGAAGAAGAGGGATTCATGCGCATATCCAGAGGAGCGTCAAAACGAAAAGAAAATCCGCGCTCGGGCGTGTCAAACTGATGCCAGGAAACACCCAGGTCTGCCAGTATCCCATCAACACCTGCAATTCCTCTATGCCGGCACACCTGATGAACAAATCGGAAGTTGGAATGAATCCAGCTTATTCTTTTGTCGTTGGGAAGGTTGTTTTGTGATTGTGTATCTAAATCAAAGACCAGCAAACGGCCATCAGGTCCCAGGTGCTCCAGAATACTTCCCGCATGGCCTCCGCCTCCGAATGTGGCATCCAGGTAAATGCCATCCGGTTTGATTGCCAGGAATTCGATACTTTCTTTCAAAAGAACCGGTATATGATAAAAAACCATAGGAGCCAATATTAAGACAAAAGCTTTTCTGCAAGCGATACATAGTTATCTTCACTAATCAAACTCACCTGATAGGATTCCTTTGACCACAATTCAATTTTAAAGTCGGCTCCTGCAAAGATGACCTCCTTTTCAACTCCTATCATGTTGAGCAAATATTTGGGAATCAATATCCTCCCGGTTTTTTCGTCGGGTTCAACAACGGCCCGGTTGCTCATATAGGCACGCCAGAAAACCGCATGCTCACGATTAAACGAAGGGTTCAGCCGTGCTTTTACCGCCTCGGATTGTTTCTCCCATTCGTCGTACGAATACATTTCCAGACAGGGACTGAACAAATCCTTTTTCACAACAAACCTAAGTGGCACATCAGGATCTGCTAGTGCCTTCAATCCGGAAGGAAAGACAAGACGACCTTTGTCGTCCAGTTTTGCACTATATTCTCCTATAAACTTTGCCACGTTCAGATAGTTTTATTAGGCACAAAAATACAAAAATTTTTACACAATTTTACATTTCCTTACAAATTTTTCCACTTTCTTTTGTTTTTTTTTATGTTTGTACAACATGAAAGAAATAAACATGAAAAAGAAAGTGGTAACCTTATTGATTATCAGCGCCTTGTTAGTCAGTTGTTCGACGTCGGAACAAAAACCGGAAACCTTGCAAGAAGAGCCGGAAGCAACTCTTATTGACGGCACATTAGCTGAATGGTGTATGCTGTTTGAACTACCGTTATACGGTTATGTTGAGGAGGGAGGTGTAGTCAAAAAGAATGAAAATTTTTCCACGCTTTTACAAAGCAAAGGAATAGGGCAGCGGACAATTTTTCTTGTATCAGAAGCAGCCAAAGAAATATTTGATATGCGCAGGCTAAAAGCCGGAAACACCTATTCTTTGTTATTCAAGGACGAAGAACAGCAGCCTTCTTACCTGATATACCGGGAAAATTTCAGAACGTATGTTTGTTTTTCGTTAACAGACAGCCTGTGGGTAAAACGTACAGAGATTCCTTTGGAGCTTGAAGAAAAGTATATTGAGGTGACCATTGACCGTTCTCTATGGCAGGATTTGAAAGATGCCGGATTTAATCCTTTAGTGGCTAATGGTTTGTCAGAAGTGTTTGCCTGGACTACCGATTTTTTCGGCTTGCAGAAAGGAGATGTTTTCAGGGCTTGCTACCAGGCTTATTTGCTGCAGGGAGAAGAGGTAGATGCCGGACATATTTTGACTGCATCTTTTTCCCGTGGTAGCACAAACCAACTGGCTTTCCGTTATGTGCAGGATAGTGTAGCGGGCTATTGGGATCAGGACGGGGTAAACTTGCAAAGGGCTTTTTTGAAAGCACCATTAAAATATTCCAGGATTAGTTCCGGCTTCTCCTATGCTCGCAAGCATCCCATTACCCGCGTAGTTCGCCCTCATACCGGGGTAGATTACGCAGCTCCTGCAGGTACTCCTGTTATGAGCATTGGGGAAGGAACGGTTGTTGAAAGAACGTATACAAAGGGAGGCGGTAATACCATAAAGATTAAGCATAACAGTGTATATACTACCGCGTACCTTCATTTGTCGCGGTTTGCACCCGGGCTAGCCACCGGAAAACGTGTTGCACAGGGAGAAGTTATTGGGTATGTTGGAAGTACAGGTATGTCAACGGGGCCTCACCTGGATTTTCGTGTCTGGAAAAACGGGAAACCCATAAATCCGTTAACTATGGAATCGCCGCCGGCAGACCCCATAGGGGAAGCCTGTATGGCAGATTTTCTGGCTTCCATTACTCCCTACCGTAGGTTTGTACAGCCTGAAATCTATAAAGAAACAGCTCTTAAAATTATGGAGTATGCGGGTCTGAATTTTCTGTCGTTTTAACCGGAACAATTTTACGCAATTCAAAGCTCTGTCCCAGGTATTTACGTCTTACTTCCGGATTCGCTGCCAGCTCTTCTGCCGTACCGCTTTCCAGGATGCTCCCTTCGTAAAGCAGGTAGGCTCTGTCTGTTATGGCCAGCGTTTCGTGAACGTTGTGATCGGTGATAATCACTCCAATGTCTTTGGTTTTCAGGCGGGCAACAATGTGTTGGATGTCTTCAACAGCAATGGGGTCAACGCCGGCAAACGGCTCGTCCAGCAGGATAAATTTTGGATCCAGCGCCAGTGCTCTGGCAATTTCACAACGCCTGCGTTCTCCTCCCGAAAGCTGAATCCCGTAATTTTTCCTAACTGCTTGCAACCCAAATTCCCGGATCAACCGTTCCATGCGTTCTTTTCTTTCCACTTTGCTTAAAGAGGACATTTCCATGACAGACATGATGTTGTCCTCCACACTTAGTTTGCGAAAAACAGATGCTTCTTGTGCCAGATACCCGATGCCTTTCTGAGCTCGTTGGTACATGGGATACGTTGTGATATCTTCTGTGTCCAGAAAAATCCTGCCTCCGTTAGGCTTGATTAATCCGGTAATCATGTAAAAACTTGTGGTTTTACCGGCCCCGTTGGGGCCCAGCAAACCCACAATTTCGCCCCGATCTACGTAAATGGAAATGCCTTTTACAACGGTTCTCAGACCGTATCTTTTAACCAGATTGTGGCAATGTAGGCGCATGGTATATGGTTTTAACTGATATCCAGGTTCAGGTCTTTATGCAGAGCCGCCACCTGGGGGTGCTTTTCTGCCATAAACTTTATTTTTTCTTCCGGCATGTAGCAATTGTTTTCTATTACCGTTTCAGCCGGTTCTTCTACGATAAGAGACATACGCACTTTTTTGTTTTTAAGTGCTTTTCTAAGATGGGCATCAATAGTTCTGCCATAATGCTCTTCTATCCAGGTTTTTTGCAATTCATTAACCACCCGGAACTGAATGGTTGTACCATCCACAATTTGCGGCTCGGAACGTGATAACGTAGCAGACAGGTTGGGTTTGTCTTTAAAAAGGTCAAAAAAGCCGGGCAGGATTTTTTTCAGCGCTTCCATATCCGGTAGTATTTCTTCTGCTGAAGTATCGGATATTTCCTGTTCTTTTTCTTTGGCTTTTTTGCTTTGCTGCATCCTTTCTTTGATGGAGCCCGGTCCGGCTGTTTGTCCTGCAGTTGCTACCGGTGCTGTCGGAGCTGCCGGAGTTGCCGATGCCGCTTGTTCTGCTGTTGTTGCCTGAGGTGTTGGAGTTGCCGATGCCGCTTGTTCTGCTGTTGCTGCCGGAGGTGCCGATGCAGTTGCTGTTGCTGCAGCAGCTGCTGCTGCTGCCGGTGCCGTAGCCACTGCTGCTCGTGCGGTTTCCTGCGTGGTTTCTACAAGCCGGCTCAGTTTTACCAAAGCCATTTCCAGGTGCAGCCTGGGAAAGTTGCTTGCCTTGTAAGCCGATTCGGTTTGGGTGCAAATATTCAGGGCATGAAACAGAAAAGCAGGGGTACACGCTGCAGCCTGCCGGGTATATTTTTGGGCAGTATCCGGGCCGTAATCCAAAAGAGGCAGGCTTTCCGGTTGTTTGCAGACAAGAAGGTCCCTGAAATGCGACGCCAGGCCGCCAATGAAATGCAAGGCGTTGAAGCCTCGGGACAAAATTTCGTCCAGCAACAACAGCATGCCTTCGTACTTGCCTTCCAGTGCCATATCTGTAAGCCGGAAATAGTATTCCCGGTCCAGGACGTTCAAATTGGTAATTACCTGCTCATATGTAATTTCTTTTCCGCTCACGGCAATGCACTGGTCAAGCAGGGTAAGTGCGTCGCGCATGGCTCCGTCTGCTTTTTGTGCCATAACGTGCAGGGAATCTTGTTCAACAGCAACCCCTTCTTTTTTGGCAACTTCTGCCAGTTTGCCGGTCATGGCTTTGATGGAAATTCTGTTAAAATCAAAGACCTGGCAGCGTGATAAAACAGTAGGCAACACTTTGTGTTTTTCTGTGGTTGCCAGAATGAAAAGTGCATAGGAGGGCGGTTCTTCCAGGGTTTTTAGGAAAGCATTAAATGCAGACTGTGAAAGCATGTGCACTTCGTCAATGATGTAAACGCTGTGTTTTCCTATTTGCGGCGGGATGCGTACTTTATCAATCAACTCCCTGATATCGTCCACCGAATTGTTGGATGCGGCATCCAGTTCGTGTATGGAATAAGACCTGCCTTCTGCAAAAGAGATGCACGACTCGCAGGTACCGCAGGCTTCCATTTCCGGCGTGGGATTAAAACAGTTGATGGTTCTGGCAAAAATGCGGGCACACGTTGTTTTTCCTACCCCGCGCGGACCGCAAAATAAGTAGGCATGCGCCAGTTGGTTGCGCCGGATGGCGTTTTTCAGTGTGGTTACAATAGTGTCTTGATCAACAACATCATGAAATTGCTGAGGCCTGTATTTACGAGCAGATACAACAAAGGAATCCATAAGACACAAAGATAAGAAATAATCCCTATTTTTGCGGCTCAGTTTCATGTACAAAAACAATGAATAACGTATTGCTTACCACCTTGTCTTCCGGTTTGCGTTGTGCTATATATACCACAACTTCTCCTGTCAGTTATTGTGCATTAAGCACCCTGGGCGGGACACGGTTTGAACCGCAGGGATTTGCAGGACTGGCGCATTTTTGCGAGCACATGTTGTTTAAGGGCACCGAGAAAAGAAGTGCGTACCACATCAACAACCGGCTGGAAAGGCTGGGGGGAGAAATTAATGCCTTCACGACCAAAGAAGAGTTGGTGCTGCATACCACGGTGTTGCGGGAAGATTTGGGTAAGGCCTTGGAATTGGTATCTGATTTGGTACTGAATTCTGTCTTTTCAGAAGAAGGGATTATAAAAGAAAGAGAAGTTGTATTGGAAGAAATCCGGTCTTACAAAGATGCTCCTTCTGAGCTGATTTACGACGTGTTTGAAGAGAAACTTTTCAGTGGAACACCTATGGCCACTCCCATTCTTGGCTACCCCCGTGAGCTGAAAAAAATAACCTCGGCCCGTATGAAAGCTTTTATGGGGGAACATTTTGTGCCCGGGAATATGGCGCTGAGCCTGGTTGGAAACACCTCTGCAGCACGGATGGTCACGTTGGCAGAAAAATACTTTGGAAGCAGCCGGTTTGCTGCACAGGCAGAAACCGATGACGTACCTTCCGCTATCCCGTCACTGACAGAGCCTTCTTTTTTATTTGAAGAAACACAAAGAAGGGGGACCTACCAGACACATTGCCTGACCGGATCAACAGCTTACGGGCTACACCATAAAAACCGCGTGCCTCTTGTGTTGTTAATGAATATAATGGGCGGACCGGCATCCAATGCCCGGCTGAACATGTTGTTACGGGAGAAGTACGGACTTGTATACACGGTAGAAGCTTCGTACCTGCCTTATATAGATACGGGTTTTGCAGGCATCTATTTTGGGACGGATGCTCCCAATCTGGCTCGTTGCCGGGAGTTGACAGAAAAAGTAATAGGGCAATACAGCCATACCCTTATGACCGATTTGCAATTGGACAGAGCAAAAAAACAACTTATTGGACAGATATCCATTGCAGAAGACAACCACGAGGCCCAGTGTCTGTCTATGGGAAAAAGTTTATTGTCCTTTGGTAAGGTGTTTTCCCACAACGAACTGGTAGCACAGATTGAATCTGTCACGCCACTCCAAATACTGGAAGCAGCCAATGAAATCTGGGATGAAAAAAGAAGGTGTACCTTAATTTACCACTGACAAACGGTAATACCAACGGTTGAAATACAGGTTGCCGCCTCGCCATTCCACTTCTCCTCTTTGAAAATCAACAGTCTCTGATCTTGGATACGTTTTGGCCGGATACAGTGCTCCGCTTATACCGGTATTTACTACCATCCTGTAGGAATCCATGCCCCGGGTATAAAACAGGGGAACGGGACCGTTCTGAATGCCAAAGGATTGGTCAATGGGAATCCACCCTATACCCTCCAGGTACGCTTCTGCCCAGTCGTGTAGGTTTATGTCACCCGGATGCAGCATCCAGCCGCTTTCCCAGCGAGCCGGAATACCCAGGCTGCGGCACATGGAAATGAACAGCAGGCTTAGCTGTCCGCAATCACCGTGGCCATTATCCAACACATACAAGGGGATGTTTTCCAGCGTGGAGTACTCCCGGGCACCGGCCCAGGGGTAGGTGTTGTTTATGTACGTATAGATCTTTTGTAGCTGCAGAAAGGGGTTTGTTTCGTCTTCGACTATTTCCTTAGCCAATGCGGCTACGCGACCTTCCGGCTGGATATGCGGGGGAGCTGCTTGCGTATATTCTATGTATTCCGCGCTTTGCGTATTGTACGGCAGTACGTCTGTCAAAGGATCAAAATGGTGGTATTCCGCCCGGGCTGTGTACGTAAAGTTGTACGAAAAAACAGCATCTGTATCCTCTACAGCCGGTTGTTCCATATAAATGGATTTGTGGATGTACGTGTCGGGGGATATAATGTAATCCGGCTGTGAAACAGACAAGAGTCTGAATCCGCTCTGCCTGCGTACATCTGTACGTGGGAGGGGCATCCATACCCGGATCATTTCTCCTTCAGGAATGGTATTGGCCGGAACGGTTATTTTGTAAGATAAGGTATAGGTTCTGGGTTCTGTAAGTATACCTTTTTTGGGTCCGGTCTGTTGTACTATGGCAGGCAGGTGTTTCAGCAGCAAATCTTCTTTAACGTCTTTTGATGGCCCGTTGACTTCTTCAAATCGTGCCAGGCACGTGCTGTCAATGCGGAACAGGTTGCGCAACGCACGGGAATAATACCGTTTTTCTCCGTTGATTACCATAGACTCCAGGGCACGGGATGCTTCCCAGGCCTGTATCTGATCTTGTGTTACGTCCGGAAAATATTGCTGTATGTATTCCAGCGCATCCTCTGGGGTTTTGTTAAAGTCAAGAGCAATCCGGTGCATCCTGTCAATTTCCCATTCCCACTGCATTTTTTCTTCCAGCTCCAGTGTAGTCTCTGAAATATAGTGGCGGATCATTTTTTCTGCCAGGTTGAAATTTCCTGCTTCTATGTTTGCCCGAATTTCAGGAGGAGTGGGGGTTTTTCCGCTTTGGTTGCAGGAAGAAAAAACTATTAAAAATACTAATAGAAAGGCTGTAAGGTGTGTTTTCATGGCTTTTTATTTAACGCGTTCTGCATAAGCGCGGGTTCTTGTATCTACTTTTATGCGTTCTCCTTCGTTGATGAAAAGAGGCACCATAATTTCTGCTCCTGTTTCTATAGTGGCAGATTTCAGGGCATTGGAAGAAGCTGTGTCGCCTTTTACAGCAGGTTCTGTATAAGTTATTTCCATCTCTACAAAAGGAGGCAGTTCGCAGGTTAAGACACGTTCTTCGTCTGCCAGAAACATCATTTCCACGAGTTGCCCTTCTTTCATCAGGTCCGGATTCTCTACCAAATCTGATTGCAAAGAAATCTGTTCAAAAGTTTCTGTATGCATGAAATAGAACCCCATATCATCGCTGTAAAGAAACTGGTACGGACGTCTTTCCACATTGATTATATCAATGCGTTCTCCTGCCGAAAAGGTGTTTTCCAGTACCCTTCCGTTTTCCAGGTTCCGGAGTTTTGTTTTTACAAAGGCAGCTCCTTTCCCCGGCTTCACATGCTGAAACCAGATGATAGAACAAGGTTTCCCATTAAAAGAAATATACAATCCGTTTTTAAAATCTGCTGTTGTTGCCATAAATAGTGTAATTTTGAGAATACAAACTTACATGTTTTTTTTTATATATCTTTGTTTGCTGTTATGGTAACAGTTAAAGAAGTTGTTTCTAGATCTGACAGGCGGAAATTCGTCAAATTTCCAATCAAATTGTACAAAAATAGCCCTTGGTACGTGCCGGAATTAACTAAAGGAGAGATGCAGGCATTTAATCCTTTAAAAAATGCGGCTTTTGAATATGCATCCTGTAAAATGTTTCTGGCCCTGAAGAAAGGGAAGGTGGTAGGCAGGGTAGCTGCCATTCTCCACAATGCACACAATTACAAGACAGGCTCCCGTCAGATTCGTTTCTCCCGCTTTGATTTTATAGACGACTATGAAGTATCCCAAGCTCTTTTCAATAAGGTAGTAGAGTGGGCCCGGTTTTTAGAAATGAATGAAATCGTTGGTCCATTGGGTTTCTCTTATATGGATAAGATTGGAATGTTGGTAGAAGGGTTTGATGAAATGGATTTGTACTCTACCCAATACAACTACTTTTATTATCCTAAACATATGGAGCGTTTAGGGTTGCAGAAGAAAACAGATTGGGTGGAATTCCAGGTTAAAGTTCCGGATAAAATGCCCGAGAAATTGCAACGTGTAGCTGAGGCTACCATGAAGCGGTATGGGTACTCTGTCAGAACATTTGATACTAAAAAAGAGTTACTTCCTGTTTTTAAAGAAGTGTTGCCTCTTTTGAACGATGTCATCAATAATTTGGATAGCATAGCAGCTATTTCTGAAAAACAGATGGGTGATTTTGCAAAAATTACGCTGCCTTTGCTCAGGAAGGAATTCATTATCGTAGTGCAAAATAAAGAGAACGATGTGGTAGGCTATGGCCTGATGATGCCTTCCATCAGTCGGGGTGTCCGATTGGGCAGAGGAAGGTTGTTCCCTTTAGGGATGTTGGGCATTTTACATGATGTAAAAAACGTAAAAGTGCTGGATATGTTTCATATTGGTGTTTTGCCGGCCTACCAGAACAGAGGAGTCAATGCCGTCATTATGTACCACAGTATTGTGCAGGCTATGAAACACGGTATTCTATATGCAGAAACGGGACCGGAACGGGAAGACAACATAAGCGTTCAAAGCCAATGGAAGCACTTTGATTACCGTCAGCACCGGCGCAGAAGGTGTTACACTATAGATATTTGATTTAATCTACCAGGGCCTCGTAATCAGCATCCAGGCGGCTGTTGTTAATAAAGTCGAATTGGGCAAGTGCCCGCAGTTCGTAATAATACCTCCAGTAATTAAACAAAGCCTGGACAAACCCAACACGGGCTTCGTCCCTGTCCAGCTGGGCATTGTTCATATCTGTTACTGTAATTTTGTCAATCAGGTACCGCTGTTTGGCTACGTCGTACCTCTTTTGGGCAATGGTATCTGCTTTGGCAGCAATTAAAAACTGCTGTCCCTGCATATTGAATTGACGTACATTCAGAATAATATCCTGTTCAAAATCCTGCCTTGACTGCTCCACTTGCCGCTGTACCAGTTCCTGGTTGCTCTGGGCCATCTTTACCATTCCCCTTCCTTTGCCCCAGTCAAGAATAGGTACCGTCAAGCCAATACTTACGGTTTGCATATCCCTTGGGTCTTTATAGGAGTCAAACAGGCCTGTTGCCTGCTGGTTTAACCCAAATGCCACATTTAAGTTGGCCTGGAATCCCCGGTTTGCCTTTTGTTGCGCTACATTCTTTTGTGCCTCAATCAACTGGCGTTCGTAAGAAACCAAGTCCGGATTGTTATCAAACGCCAGCTGCAGTACCTGTTCCAAATCCAGGATGACATCGGGAATCTCATCGGGAATAATGATGTTGATTTTGACACGTTCTGTAAAACCCAGGTAAGAACGCAGCCTGTTTTCTGTATTATCAAGATTCAATCTGTTTTCATTCAGGGTTTTAAGAGCATTCTGGAAAGCAAGTTCAGATTGGAGCAGGTCGTTTTCTCCAATAGTCCCCAGTTCGTACCGTCCCGATGCAATGTTGTATAAGGTATCGTTGTTTGCGTGGTTGAATTCTGCAATAGTCAGCCGTTGCTGTGCAATAGCCATGTTGAAGAAAAGCTGGATGGCACGCTGGTTGACATTCTCCATGTTTTTGATGTAGTTGCGCTTGGCTTCTTCGTATTTTAAAGGAGAAATTTTTCGGTCCCACTTCATCTCATTGATCCCAAAAATGGATTGTGACAACCTGACATTCAGTGCTGTCGAAAGGTACTCCGTACTTTGGTGGTTGTTGAATGATCCGCTAAAGCGGTCGGTTCTCTGCAACGATGAGCTGATTGAAACCGTCCCCCCGGTAGGCAGGTTTTGCCGTATTGTCAAGCCGCCGCTAAAGACGTTGTAGAACTCAGATGAATAATCGTGCCGGACTTCCCCTGTCTCGGGATCTATACTGGTTACGTCTACAATCCTGCGTGAGAATTCAGGCAGTTGTGAAGTAAACATCAGGTTGGGAAGGAAATTGGCTTTGTAGGACCTGTATTCCCAGTACCCCACCTGGAACGTATTTCGGGCACGTAATGCTTCGTTGGACTGTGTTGCTGCCAGGTGCAGCACTTCTTCCAGCGTCAGGTTGTACGTATGTTGTACGTATTCCGGTGAGCCCGGATTTGCTGTTGTTTCTTGTAGTTGTGCATGAAGTACCTGTGCTGAAAAGAAAAGACAGATAAAAGACACAAAGAGTACTGTATTGGCTTTTAAAAAATTATTCATATCTGAGAGATTCAATAGGATCGCGTTCTGCTGCGCGTTTGGCCGGTGAATATCCAAAAATAACACCAACGGCAGCCGAAACACCAAATGAAATAACAATGGATGAAAAAGAAACAATGGTAGTAATGCCAAAGAAGGATTTGATAACAAAGGACAGCACCACGCCAACCACTATACCAATGGCTCCTCCCGCCACACTTATAAGGATAGCCTCTGACAGGAATTGAGCAATTACGTCTGCTTTTTTAGCTCCAATGGCCAGACGGGTACCAATTTCTTTGGTACGCTCCATGACAGAGGCAAACATGATATTCATAATACCAATACCTCCCACAAGCAGGGAAATGCCGGCAATGGCACCCAATACTATATTGAAAATATCCTTGGTGCGTTGTTGTTGTTTAAGCAGCAATTCCGGGACGGTCACTTCAAAATCCGGTACGCCCTGGTGACGACGTCGGAGCATGCGCGTAATAACTTCCTGAGACGAGGTAAGTTCATCGGTTTCGTTTACCTGTACGGTAATCCTGTCCAATTGGTGGTAATTGGTACTGCCGGAAGATGATGTGGAAGAGGTTGTGCTAACAACAATGCGCCTTCCACCACCTCCTCCTCCCATAACAAAGCCCCCTCCGGATGAAGCCGGGTTGGTAACGGCCAGGGCCCTGTTTTCCTGCCGCAGCAACATCGTTCTTATGGGAATGAACACCTGGTCGTCGTAGCCCTGCATACCCATACTTTCCGCCCCAATGGTTCCCAGCGATCCCGACCGTGCTGTAGAAGCCGTACCGGAAGATTCGTCGTCGTCCACGGGTTTTGTGGCTCCCGAGGCACTTTGTTCCAGTACACCAATTACCTTCACCCAGTTGGCACCAAATTTAATAAAATGCCCCAGGGGATCGTTTTGCTGAAAGAACCGGGTTTTTACATTGTGTCCTATAATACAGACAGCCATGGAGTTCAGTTCCTGCTCCGGGCTGAAAAATTCACCGGATTCCAGTTCAATGCTGTACAGATTAAAATATTCCGAGGTTACACCAAGTACTTTTGCCGGTTGACGAACGCCGCTGTAAGTGATGTAGGTAAATACGCTGACTTCAGGAGAAACGTGCTTTACCGAAGGAAGAACCTGCCGGATGGCTTCTGCATCTGAAAGCCGCAGTCCCGGTGAAAACTTTTTCGCCTGGCTTGCTGACGAATTGCCGGTATCTTCGTCCACATCTTCTACTGTGGCAGGAAGGATAACGATGTTGTTTACACCCACCATTTTGATCTGGTCCAGAATTTCCTGCTGGGCCCCGTTCCCAATGGCTAACATACTGATAACGGCTCCTACACCAAATACAATACCCAAAGCGGTAAGAAAGCTTTTCAGTCTGTTGCTGATGATGGATTCAACCGCTATGAGTATGTCGTGTAAGTACCTGTTTATGAAAAAAACCTTCATAACTATTCAGCTTTTTTCTGTTGCACGTTTGCCGGAGGTGTTCCGGGTTGCATATTTGCCGGAGGTGTTCCGGGTGTCATGCCTTCCGGTCGCACTCCGGGTGTCATGGTCATGCGGCGTTGGCCTCTGCCTTTTTCCTGCTCGGCTTTCTTTTTTTCGGCCTCGGCCTGCTCTTCTGCTTCTTTTTTCAGTCGGTTTTTAATAATAGGAATCAATTCTTCTCCCTGCAGTTTAAACCGGGTTGGGTTTTGTGGCAACGATAAGTACAGTTCATCTCCCGCTTGTAATCCACGTTCAATAACCGTGAAGTTTTCGTTTGAGGGACCTTTGACTACTACCTGACGGGTTCCATTGGTCTTATATACATAGGTAATGCTGTCCCTTTCAAAAATGGTTTCAGAAGGAACAAACACAGCAGAATCAAGAGAGGCTGTAATGATTTTATTGCTGGTGGTCATCGCCGGGCGCAGGATTTCATCTTCTCCGTCCACCTTTATAATAACCTCAAATACTTTGGCATCGGCATTTTTGAGCTGTTCCCCAATGTTGGATACTTCTTTAACTACTCCCGTATAACTCTTTTCCGGAAAAGCATCTACGCCTATGCGTACCAGTTGTCCCGGTTTTACTTTAGAAATGTCAATTTCATTGACGTACGTTTTGGACAACATGTTGCTCAGGTCGGGGAGGGTGGCTACCACCAGGTCCCAACCGCTGATGGAAGAGCCAATGCGGCGTTTTTCACCGCTCCAGTCGCGAAAATAAATAACCATGCCGTCGGTAGGAGCATAGATAGTGAAATTGCTGAGCACTTCCCGCAACTCGTCCAGCTGCCTTCTCTTTCTGTTCAGCTCAATAAGAACGTCATTCACGGTAGCCTGCGCTTGCTCTACTTTCAGGTCGTAATTGTTGAGTGACTGCTCGTGGGAACGTTCTGCTTTTTCCAGGTTGTTTAGATATTGCCTTTGTGTTGCGGGGGGTTCGTAGATGGATTGTTCTACGGCAATCCTGGCTTCTTCTATATTGAATTTCTGGTTCTCTATATCATCGCGCAATCCTTTAAGAGTCAGGGAGGTGTCAAGCAATGTCCTGTCGTATTTTCCTTGCAGGGCTTCGTATTCGTCTTCAAGGTCCTTTAGCGAATTGTCTGCCGAAGTCCTGTCCAGCATGGCCACGTAATCTCCTTTTCTCACCACGGTGCCTTCCGGGACAAGGTCCTGTATTTTGATTTCACCCAGGCGGACGTTTCTGGCCCTCATACCGGTTGGCGCCTCAATCTTTATATTGCTTTCTGCTTCAAGTTCTCCTGTAGTAGTCACAATGATTTCAAACAGTCCTTTCTGTGCTTTGACTACCTGAGGTTTGTAAGCATCTTTCTTGTTTGAAGTAAGAACAATGATAAGTATAATGGCAACAACGGCCACAGAACTCAAAATGATGATATGCTTCTTTTTCATATTAAAAATTTGACAAATGTACACATTTGATGTGCAGGAACACAAATAGTTTAATACGTTAAAATAATTTTGAGAGCAGAGAATAAATATTTATCTTTGCAGGCCTCTTTAAAAAGGTGCCATAGCTCAGTTGGTAGAGCAAAGGACTGAAAATCCTTGTGTCCCTGGTTCGATTCCCGGTGGCACCACGCAGACGGCTAAGAAATCCCGGAAAACACTCCGGGATTTTCATTTTTAAGAATCATAATAATGAATTAAATTTGCAGGATACTATTCAATAATGGAGGATAACTAATGAAAATCAAGAACATCAATGCTATAGAAATATTGGATTCAAGAGGCAATCCCACGGTAGAAGTTCAGCTAACCCTGGAGGATGGGTCCCGGGCACAAGCCATGGTGCCCAGCGGAGCTTCTACGGGAGAGCGGGAAGCTGTTGAACTCAGAGACGGAGACAAGAAACGTTACGGAGGAAAGGGCGTTCTGAAAGCCGTATCCAATGTAAACAATACCATAGCCCCTGCCGTGGAAGGCAAACGTTTTACGAACCAGCGGGAATTGGATTATTTTATGATTGACCTGGACGGGACTCCCAACAAAGGCAAATTGGGGGCCAACGCCCTGCTGGCCGTGTCGATGGCGTATGCCCGGGCCTGTTCCTACAGCCTGGATATTCCATTGTACAGGTACCTGGGAGGCAGCCAGGCCTACCTTATGCCTGTTCCCTGTCTGAATGTTATCAACGGGGGAGCCCACGCAGACAACACAGTGGACTTTCAGGAATTTATGATAGCTCCGCACAATGCCCCTTCGTTCCGCGAATCCATTCGTATGGGGGCCGAGGTGTTTCACGCCCTTAAAAATGTGCTGAAAGCCAAGGGATTGAGCACGGGGGTAGGAGACGAGGGAGGGTTTGCTCCCAATTTGAAAACGAACGAACAGGCCGTAGAGATGATTCTGGAAGGGATTGTAAAAGCCGGGTACCGTCCGGGCGATGACGTAAGCATTTGCCTGGATCCGGCAGCCAGTGAAATGTGGCGGGACGGAAAATACAAATTCTTTAAAAGCACGCAGCAAGAGATAACGAGTGATCAACTGGTGCAACTTTGGGCAAACTGGGTAAGGCAGTACCCCATTGTATCCATTGAAGACGGACTGGCCGAAAACGACTGGCAGGGCTGGAAGAATATGACAGACATCCTGGGCTCCTCCATTGAATTGGTGGGAGACGACTTATTCTGTACCAACAAAGAGATTCTGGCCAAAGGCATAAAAGCCGGCGTTGCCAACTCCATTCTTATAAAACTGAACCAGATTGGAACGGTCACAGAAACTCTGGAAACCATTGAACTGGCAAACAAAAACTCCTACAATTCCTTTGTGTCGCACCGCAGCGGAGAAACCTCGGACAGCTTTATTGCAGACCTTGCCGTAGCCGTAAATGCCGGACACATCAAAACAGGAAGTGCCTGCCGCGGGGAGCGCGTTGAAAAATTCAACCAACTCATGCGGATTGAATACCAATTGGGAGATGCAGCCCGTTTTGCAGGAATCAAAGCTTTTAAAAACGCCAGATAATTGGTAGACATACACACACATACGCACCACTCCACAGACAGCCGGATGGCTATGGACAAAGCAGCGGAGACAATCCTGGAAAAAAAGATTTCCGGGATTTGTTTCACTGACCATTACGATTTTGACGCTCCGCATGACGCAAATCTTTTCACTTTTGATATAGAAGCCCAACAAAAAGAAATCGATGCGTTGCAGAAAAATTACCCGTCCCTGCTTGTGTTAAAAGGAGTAGAAATAGGGATTCAGCCCATTAGCCTTGACAATATCCGGGAACTAATGAGCAAGCATTCTTTTGATTTGGTTATAGCTTCCATGCACTTCGTCCGCGGCACGGATCCGTACCACGGCAATTTTTATGGACCGTACAATTACAAAGAAGCTTATTCCATATACCTGGAAGAGATTCTCTATTGTATAGAGCGTTTTCGGGATTACGACATATTGGGTCATTTTGATTACATTGCCAGGTACGCCCCTTATCCGGTACAGGAAATTTCAATGAAGACGTTTGGCGACATACTGGAACCCATATTGCAGTTGTTGGCTGAAGACGGCAAAACGTTAGAGATTAATACGAAAACATACCAGCAACAAAAACACGGAATTCCCGTTCTGGACTTAAACGTACTCAGGCGTTTCCGGGAACTGGGAGGGGAAGCCGTAGCGCTGGGATCGGATGCACACAAACCCGAGCGGCTGGGGGAACAATTTGGATATTATACCCAGGTGCTGAAAGATTGCGGATTCCGGTACGGTATATTTTATAAGGAAAGAAAACCTCAATTTTTTAAATTGTAATAGCCTATAGTCTTATGAAAAAAACCACGTTGTTAGTTTGCCTGCTGGCTGTCATTTCCTGTCAAACACAGCAAGAACAGCTTCCCGTTGTACAAGCGGCGTTGTACGATACATCCTCTGTTTATTATACAGATTTTTCTGCGTATCCGTCTGTCAGGAACTCCCTTCCCATCGGTGTCTTTGATTCAGGCACCGGCGGATTGACCGTGCTGGAAGCCATCATAGGCAGCCGGCTGCTGGACGGAGAAAATTACATCTACCTGGGAGATCAGGCCAATATGCCCTACGGCAATTATGCGGCAGAAAACAAAACGGATTTCCTGAGGGAACTGATTATGAAAGACGCCTTCTTTTTGTTGGGGCAACAAATCAAAATTCTGGTAGTGGCTTGCAATACAGCAACCGCATACGGATTGGAAGACATCCGGGATTACCTGGAAAAAAGCAGTTCCGGAATAAAAGCCATCGGGGTGATTCATGCCGGAGTAAATGCCACCCTGGATAGAATAAACTCCGAAGAAGACATGGCTGTGGGAGTTATGGCTACTACGGGAACCATTGCCTCGGGAGGGTATGAAAACACCTTCCGCACCCTGGCTGCCCAACGCGGTTACCGGGGCCGCCTGCAAATAACCAACCGGGGTTCTTTTGGATTTGCCGAGGCCGTGGACGGCGAGAAAGACTTTGTAAATCCGGCCGTGCAAGCTCCCCGGGAGTCGTACAGAGGTCCGTCTTTGCACCACCCGGAATTTCCCATCAACCGCGACTTGCTTGGAGCCTACAACTTTGATTATTCCAATGGCCGCATGTTGTGGGAGGGTAGTCCGGAAGACCCAACTGTGTTGCAATTGAACCATGCGTCCAATTACGCCCGCTACCACCTGGTAAGTTTGGTTGAACAATTGCGGCAGGAAGAAAACCCCTTGCCGTTGCAATTCCTGGTGCTGGGCTGTACGCACTATCCCTACCAAATGGAAGTTCTGGAAGAAACCCTTGCTTGGCTCAGGGATTATGAAGAAGAAGGCCTGTATCCTTACCGGGATATTATTGCTCCCCACGTAGAGATTATTGACCCTGCCCTGGAAACGGCCAGGGAACTGTATGACACCCTGTTGAAAGACAGCCTGCTTACTTTCGGGCTGGGTGCTTCAGAGGGGCGGTTCTTTATTTCTGTTCCGCTGCAAGACACTGCATCCTCGGAAAGATTGGATACGGCAGGCCGTTTTACGTATGCATACAAATACGGCCGCACGCCGGGTGTGTTCACCCAAGACGTCCTGGTAGTTCCCTTCTCCAAAGATGTGATTGACGCGGAAACCATCGGTCGGCTGAAATCGCTCCGCTACACGTGGCCGCTGTTGTGTTGGGAAGATAATTGACACGTAAGAAGCACGTTTCTTTGACGGAAAATACGGAAAACACGAGAAACACGAGAAACAGCCCTTTTCGCCGAAGGGTAGTAAGTGCCTGCAAAGCGCCTATTCCCGCAACCCGCTATATATCTGCGCGTTAGCGCACCTTCTTCAAAACCACTACTTACTACCCTTCATGGAAA
>DIRP01000018.1:104284-104533 GCA_002427525.1 Bacteroidales bacterium UBA5433
CTGCGCGTTAGCGCACCTTCTTCAAAACCACTACTTACTACCCTTCACGGAAAACACGGAAAAACCCTCTTTTCGCCGAAGGGTAGTAAGTGCTCGAAAATCACAAACTCTACAAGTTTCAGATTTACAGCATTTTGTGAAAAGGGGTAGTATTTTCTACTTACTACCCTTCATGGAAACTGCGGAAAAGCAACGGAATGTGCGGGCGGACGGTTTGTATCGGCTAAGGAAAACATTGGCTCCCGAAAA
>DIRP01000018.1:104791-106066 GCA_002427525.1 Bacteroidales bacterium UBA5433
AGTAAGTGCCTGCAAAGCGCTTCTTTCCACAACTCACTATATATCTGCGCGTTAGCGCACCTTCTTCAAAACCACTACTTACTACCCTTCATGGAAACTGCGGAAAAGCCCTCTTTTCGCCGAAGGGTAGTAAGTGCTCGAAAATCACAAACTCTACAAGTTTCAGATTTACAGCATTTTGTGAAAAGGGGTAGTGTTTTCTACTTACTACCCTTCACGGAAAACACGGAAAAGTCCTCTTTTTGCCGAAGGGTAGTAAGTACTCGAAAATCACAAACTCTACAAGTTTCAGATTTACAGCATTTTGTGAAAAGGGGTAGTGTTTTCTACTTACTACCCTTCAATGTAAGTAGGTGCTCGGCAATTTGCACGGCGTTCAGGGCGGCGCCTTTGCGGATGTTATCGGCAACGGTCCACAGTTCCAGTCCGTTTTCTATGGAAGGATCGCGCCGTACCCGGCTTACATAAATGGCGTCGGTTCCTTTGGCAGTAAGTGGAGTGGCGTATTTCATCGCCGGCTCCTCTCCAGGTACCAATCCAGGTCTTAATCCCGGACCGTACAGCTGTGTCGGTCCTTCAGGAGCATCTGTCAGCACCAGTCCCGGGAACGAGGATAATAGTCTGTGTACTTCTTCCAGGGTAAACGGACGGGCCAACTGCACGTTCAAAGAGACACAATGTGCTCCGAACACAGGTACCCGTACGGTAGTAGCCGATACGCCTATGGAGGAATCGTTGAAGATCTTCTTTGTTTCGTCTATCATTTTGTGTTCTTCCTCTGAATAGCCGTCTTCCAGAAAGTCCCCGATTTGCGGAATAACATTCAGGTCAATGGGGCAGTGGTACGGACTGGCCGGGTCTGCGTGGTAGCTACTCGGCTGCCGGCATTGAAGGTGAAACGAAATCTGTTCAGAACTTAAGTTTGCGTGGTAGCTGCTCGGCTGCCGGCTAGTTTGTGCTGCTGTGTCTGTCTGTGCGTTTTCTGATTGGTACTCGTACTGTGGTTGTGGTGCAGGTGCATGTTTGTGAAGTGGTTGTATTTGTTGCGTGTGTTTTGCTTGCAGCTGTGTTTGTCGGGCTTGGGCGCGTTCCCGATTCAGTTGTTTTTCGCCTTTGCGGCCGGAACCGCTGA
Source organism: Bacteroidales bacterium UBA5433 (assembly GCA_002427525.1). Classification (GTDB taxonomy): domain Bacteria; phylum Bacteroidota; class Bacteroidia; order Bacteroidales; family UBA932; genus DMER64. The sequence goes on from DIRP01000018.1 coordinate 105,924, forward strand.
CAGATTGGTACGTGGTGGCTACCACACGTTGCAGCCCAAAGGCATTGTGAAGCGGAGCCAGGGCCATAACCATTTGGATGGTGGAGCAGTTGGGGTTGGCCACCAGGCGGTGCGAAGGCTGCAACGGGCAGGAAGGCTGCGAC
>DIRP01000022.1:0-53000 GCA_002427525.1 Bacteroidales bacterium UBA5433
GTTTGGAGAGGAACTGATGGTAGAGAATGCAGAAAAAGCACTTGCCTTAACTTGTAAAGAAACAGGAGCTTCTGTTTTTGAATATACGGTAGCCCCGGTTTTTATGGATACCGAGAACAGGGGAGCGCACCAGTGGCTTGTGGAATTTGAAGCCCTGCCCCCCAACACAGCCGATTTTGTTGAGAAACTGGATAAAAACCTAATGCAGGTAAACTCAGACTACCATGCCAAACGGATGGATACCGGAGCTATGGACCCTCCGCAATTGGTGCTTATGAAAAAAGGCAGTTTTTACAAATGGATGGCACAAAACGACAAACTGGGAGGTCAACATAAAGTCCCCCGGTTATGGAATACCCGTCATTACGCAGAGGTGTTGTTAAAAGTAAATGAAAGCATCTGACATACTGGAAGTTTTCAGATTTCAGGCACAACATACGGCTGTATATGCCCGTTACCTGGAACTGCTGGGAGTGGACCCGTTACAAATCACTTCTCCTGAATTTATTCCGTTTCTGCCCATTCGTTTTTTTAAATCGCATACCGTGTACAACGGTTCCCGGCCCCCGGAACACGTCTTTACAAGTTCTGCCACTACAGGTATGACTCCCTCGCATCACCCGGTTGACAGCCTGGAGCGGTACGGTCAAAGCGTATTGGATACATTTCGTCTTTTCTACGGAAACCCCTCCGCCTATACCATCCTTGCCCTGCTGCCTTCCTATATGGAAAGGCCGGGATCGTCACTGGTCTATATGATGCAGGTGCTGATGAAAAAAAGTAGCGGGAAAGCAGACGGTTTTTACCTGCACAACAAGGAAGATTTATACCGGCATTTGCAAACTCTGGCTGCCAAAGGAAAGCCCGTCTGGTTGCTGGGAGCTGCATTTGCTCTTTTGGATTTTGCAGAGACTTACACCGTAACCCACCCCGGTTTAACCGTAGTGGAAACAGGAGGCATGAAAGGAAAAGGTGTGGAACTGTCCAGAGAAACGCTCCACCTGCGATTAAAATCCGGCTTTCCTTCCAGCCCCATTCATAGCGAATACAGTATGGCTGAATTGTTTTCCCAGGCATACGCCTGCGAAGAAGATCTGTACTTCCGCTGCCCACCTTCCATGCAGGTTTTCATCCGCGACCTGCAAGATCCTTTCAGGTACCTTAAAGACGGAATACGTGGCGGTATCAATATTACAGATCTGGAAAACCGCCATTCCTGTTCGTTCATAGAAACAGAAGACCTGGGGTTGCGGCTGCCCGACGGACGCTTTCAGGTGTTGGGCAGAATTCCGGCCGCCGAACTGCGAGGCTGCAACATGCTTATAGACCTGTAATAAATCTATTGAAACCTGTCAAACAGCTCTTCAATTTTGTTCTTATACTCCCCGCCCAACTCGGGATCGTTATTGAGCATCAGGATATCATTCACATGAACGTACGTACTGATAGCAGATTCTGCATCCTGTACAGACAAGAATCCTCCGCGGTGAGACCCTAAGAAGTATTCAATGGCCTTGAATGTCTCATCCAGAAAAGGAACAGCCAATGCACGGGCTTTCTCCGGTTCTTCCAGGAAATAATACAATTCAATGGCTTCCATGACTCCTACCTCGTTCAAAGAGGGTTGCACTACATAATTCAAAGGATATTGTTGCATCACCTCCATCCCGCGATCAAGTATTTCTTCGGCCTTTTCCAATTCTCCTTCCAGGATAAGGGCTTTGGCCACCTGGGTGTACATCTGACGGATAGCCTGTTGTACCAGGTACAAGTACGTAACATGGTAATCCAGCAATACGTCCGGTTGGTCCATGCGGCCCCAGCTGTACTCATGCATAAGCAGGTTGTACATTTTTTGCGTATCCATGTACGGAACCTCTTTGCTCAGCCCTGTTGTTTTAAAGGGCATAAGTTTGTACGCCATACCATCAAAACGCAAGTAGTCCTTTATACCAATGTTCAAGTCCCCGCCTTTGGAAACCATATATATAGGCCTGTCCCACTGGTAGTTGGCCAATAAGTCCAAAAACATCATTTCCACCTTAAGCAAGGTGTTTTTGTTTTCGGGAATATCCAGGTCCATATAATCCGGTATCAGGTGGGCATCTTTCTCCGGCACAATCCCACAAGCCAATACATTTTCTTTGTTCACCGGGATCCGCAATTTACGCGCCGGCAGGTAATTGATCATAGTGCCGTCTGCCAATTGCAGCTTGGCTTTGGGGTTTCCCATAACCCCCACAGCCTGGATAGCGGAAACACGTTCAGATACCCTTTCGTAAATAGGCAGGATTTCATTGGTTCCATAGGTGTAGGATACACGAGGGATAGAAAAAACAACCGGGGCCGATTCGTAATTTCTCCATTGCATCTGGTCTATGTACCAGTCGGTGCCCATAAGAGAAGTATTCATAACACGCACGTCCGTTCTTGTTCCTTCCACTTCTTGCAAGTACCAAAGGGGAAAGGTATCGTTATCGCCATGCGTTACAATAATGGCATTGCAGTTGGGCAGGCAGGTGTTTAAAAAATTGGCGGCAAAGTCACGTGCTGTATAACGGCCACTTCTGTTGTGGTCATCCCAGTTTTGTGCCAGCATCTGGAAAGGCACAATAAGACACAAAACCGCGGCAAGGGAAGAGGCAACTGCCGGTTTCATGATTTTTCGCAACAAGTGAGCCAGGGACATAACCCCCAACCCCACCCAGATTGAAAAAGCATAAAACGATCCGGCATAAGCATAATCTCGCTCCCGGGGTTGGTACGGAGGCTGGTTCAGGTAAACAACAATAGCAAGCCCGGTCATAAAGAACAGAAGAAATGTAATCCAGGCATTGCGTTTATCCCTGGCTGTCTGGTACACCAAACCGGCAATCCCCAACAACAAAGGCAGCATATAATAATGGTTTTTGGCTTTGTTGTTCTTCAACATATCCGGGGCTTTTGTCTGATCTCCCAAACGTATTTTATCAATAAACCCAATGCCACTTTCCCAATTACCCCGTACCGGATCTCCCGGATTAATTCCCTGTATATCGTTCTGACGTCCCGCAAAATTCCACATGAAGTAACGCCAGTACATATAATTCACCTGATAATCAAAAAAGAAAACCATATTATCCAGGAATGTAGGCATACGTTTGCCATCTGAATTTAGTTTTCCTTTGCCCGAGTTGTACGAATCATAAAATATAGCATGTGTTTCCCTTTTGCTCCACATACGCGGGAAAATCATCTTGTCTGTATCTTTATAAACAGGCATTTCCGGCCCTTTCACCCGCTCATACCTGCCGTCTGCTTTTATATACTGGGTAGTATTTTTCCATGTATCATACGGCGAGCTGTAAACCCCGTCGTAAAACAACGGCGACGAACCGTATTGTTCACGCGCCAGGTATCTTCCCAAAGCAAAAGGATTGTCCGGCTGGTTTTCGTTGGTAGGAGTTTGTGCCGACGAACGAATAACAACCATAGCAAAGGAAGAATAACCTATGATTATAACCGTAACACAGAGCAGGATGGTATTCCAGAGTACCTGTCCTTTTTTGTACGAATGTTGCACACCAAGGAACAAGAGAACAAGCAACCCTATAATAAAGAACAACATGCCACTGTTGAAAGGCAACCCAAACACATTCACAAACAACAAATCAAACCATCCCGATATTTTAGGTACCCAGGGGATAACCCCATAAAGTACAAAGGCTATGAGTACAGCCGACAAAAGCAAAGTCGCAATGGCTCCTTTCCATGAAAAAGGATATTTCTTGTAAAAATATATGAAAACGAGGGCCGGAATGGCCAGCAGGTTCAACAGGTGCACCCCAATAGACAGCCCCATCAAGTAAGCAATCAGCACAATCCACCGGTTGGCATACGGTTTGTCCGCATCTTCTTCCCACTTGAGCATGGCCCAAAACACAGCCGCCGTAAACAAAGAAGACATGGCGTAAACCTCGGCTTCTACTGCAGAAAACCAGGCCGTATCTGAAAAAGAATAAACCAGCGATCCCACCGCAGCCGCCCCCCATACAGCAACCGCGTTGCCCCAGTCCAGGGGAATGCGCTGTGCTTCCAGCAACCTTCTGCCAAGATGGGAAATGGACCAAAAGAGCAACAGGACACAAAAAGCCGAGGCAAGGGCACTCATGGCGTTGATGAGCCAGGCAGCCTGCTGCCCGTTACCAAACAAAGAGAAGAGCCTTCCAAACAGCTGGTAAGTTGGGTTTCCGGGAGGATGTCCTACTTCCAGCTTGTACGACGAGGCAATAAATTCCCCACAATCCCAAAAACTGGCTGTTGGTTCTATGCTGGCAAGATACACAACTGCTGAAATAGCAAAGACCACCCAGCCAATCAGGAGGTCTGTCTTTTTAAATGTCTTTATTTCCATGTTACAAATGTAGGCTATTTTTTTTACCTTTACCTTTGGATTTGCTTTAAAATTATGGATTGGATTGTCTTGGGTCTGGCTGTTTCCCTCTGCCTTATCTTCCTTTTTACCCGCGATGCTCTGGCCTTGTTGTTTCTGGGTTGTTTCCGTTACAATATATCCATGGAAAATGAAGAACAGGGGAGTATCCGCTTTTCGCGTGCTTTTTTGTGCCTGTTCACTCTGACCGTTCTGGCGTATTTCATCACCACTCACGACCGCTTGTTTTCTCCTTTACCCTATGCGCTCACCGGACTTTCCGAGCCTGCCCTGTTTTTTATTATTTTAGGGGCCTTATGTACCTGGACTTTACTCAGGTACGTACTCATCAAATGTATCGGCTGGGTCATTGATCGTCCTGCTTTTACCGATTTTCTGGAACGTACAGGACGCGACTTTTGTATCCTTTCCGGTTTTGTCTTTATTCCTTTTTTACTGGTATTTTACCTAATGGGAAAAGCAGACGGAAATGCTGTACTAATTGCAGCCATTGTTGTATTTTCCGCCGGGTATGTTTTTTATGTTTTACGGAGTCTGAAAATTTTTCTCTCGGCAGGATTCTCTCTTTTTTTCTGGATTTTGTATCTTTGCATATTGGAAGTAATACCAATAGGAGTGTTAATTCACTTTTTAGCAGGGATACGATTATGAGGATCAAGAACATACTTATTTCACAACCGGCACCTAACGGATGCTCCCCTTATGAGGAAATAAGAGAAAAATACGGACTGGTCATTGATTTCATTCCGTTTATTCGTGTAGAAGGATTATCTGCAAAAGATTTCAGGGCACAGCGCATAAACATACTGGATCATACAGCTGTGGTTTTTACATCACGTTCTGCCATTGATACCTTTTTTTCGCTAAGCGAAGAATTGCGCACCACCATCCCGGACGACATGAAATATTTCTGCACAACAGAAGCCGTGGCTGTTTACCTTCAAAAGTACATTGTTTACAGAAAAAGAAAAATATTTTTTGGAAAGGGGAATATCCCCTCACTCATAGAAGCAATTGGTTCAAAGCATAAAAACGAACGTTTCCTGCTTACTTTAGCAGACTGCCACAATCCCGACCTTCCCCTTGCCTTTGAAAATGCCGGACTTGACTTTACAAAAGCCATCTTCACACGTACCTTAATGGAAGACCTTTCCAAAATCAACCTGAGAAAATACCAGCTATTGATCTTTTATTCTCCGGCTGACGTCAGATCACTTATAGAAAACTTCCCGGATTTTAAACAGAATTCCACGTTATTTGGGACGTTTGGAAAAGCAACGGCTGCCGCTTTAAAAGAAGCCCGGTTAGAGCCCTGTTTCCAAGCCCCCACTCCGGAAGCTCCTTCTATTGCTCAAGCCCTTACCATCTACCTGGAAAAAGAAAAAGGAACATGAAACGGACATGCAGTCTGTGCCTTGTTTTCCTGACAGCCCTGGTGTTTGCATCTTGTCAGAAAAACTTCAACCACTACAGAGAACTGATTTACGGTACGTGGGAACTTACCTCTGTTGACGGAATGATTCCGGAAAATCCGGACCGTCTTTATTTTAAAACAAGTACGGCCGTCACCCTCACCCAGGATGGGAGCCATTACGAGGGACAATACCAGTTTTACTGCAATGTGCTGACCACATATTTTGAGAAAAAAGAGGACCTTTACCAGGAATGGCGTGTAATAACGCTCAAGGATTCCCTTATGAGTGCCGTGGTGGAATTTTGTGAAACAGCAGAGGGAGAGCAAGAAACGGGTTCTGTTCTGGAATACAGAAAAATGCCGTAACACAAACACTGTCTGATGTAATGAAACCGGAATATTCTTATGTCTTCCCAAAAAGCAGGCGTTTGTCTTCCAAAAAAGAGATTGATTCACTTTTTTCGGAAGGACACACTTTTTCTTCAGGCCCCTTTCGGGTTTTTTACCGCTTGTGCCAAAGCAACAACTCCGGTCTGCCCGAATGCCGCATAGCTGTTGCCGTACCCAAGAAACACCTGAAATCTGCCGTAAAAAGAAACCTTGTAAAGCGCAGGATTAAAGAATCTTTCAGGCTCCTTTATCCCCACAAACTGGAACCGACACTTATTCAAACACGCTCAAGACTCCTGTTTTTATGTTTATATTTACCGTATGACATCAAACCCTGGCATGTTACAGAAGAAAAAATGGGTATCCTGCTGTCGCAGTTTTCTGAACTTTGTAAAGAAAATGCTGGCCTTACCACTCATCCTGTTGGTTAAGTGTTACCAGGTATGTATTTCGCCTTTTACCCCATCATCCTGCCGTTTTACTCCCACCTGTTCCCAATATGCCTTGGAGGCCTTTCGAAAACATGGACTATGTAAAGGTTTGTATTTATCTGTAAAACGAATCCTCCGTTGCAACCCGTGGGGGGGAGGGGGCTACGATCCGGTACCCTGACTGCTTTCCGGCCGGGTACTTTTGTTTGTCAGTTGCCGGTTTTGAAAAAACGTGCTTATACTACCGGCCAGCCGGCCGGAAACAACTTCCGCCAATTCTTCCTGATTGGCAGAAGCAATTGTTGCAACGCTTCCAAAACGGACCAATAATTTTTCCATAGTACGCAAACCTACACCGGGGATTTCCAACAAAACAGAATGTGCCATACTTTGGTCTCGCTTTTTCCTATGAAACGCAAGACCAAAACGGTGTGCCTCATTGCGAACCTGCATGAGTAACCGCAAAGAAGAGGAATTTTTATCAAGAAACAGAGGCGTTTTGTCCCCGGGCAAGTAAATTTCTTCCATTTTTTCTGCCAGGCCCACTACCGTTGTCATATGAGTAAGTCCCAGCTGTCCGAGTGCGGTATAAGCAGCGGATAGCTGTCCTTTTCCTCCATCTACCACCACCAGCTGCGGTAAAGCTTTATTTTCCTCAACCTGACGTTGGTAACGTCGGGTAATCACCTCTTTCATGGTAGCATAATCGTTGGGGCCGGACACGCTTTTAATGGCAAAGTGACGGTATTCGTTTTTGCTGGGAGCCCCGTTCCTAAATACTACACAGGCACTTACCGGATGGCTTCCCTGCAAATTGGAATTATCAAAGCACTCGATATGCACAGGTAGCTCTTTCATACCCAGATCTTCCTGAAGTCTTGTAAGGATTTTTACAATCTTTTTCTCACGAGCCGCTCCCCTGTCGCGCACCTCCATCAGGCGCAGCTGTTCCATCTTATACATACCGGCATTGCGCAGGCTAAGGGCCACCAATGTTTTTTTATCACCTTTTTGTGGCACAAAGACCTTATAGTTGCCCGGGATCGCTTCCGGCAGGAAAGGGACGAGCACCAGAGACGAAAGCCCGTTCAGCTGTACTTTCATATCTGCCATAAACAAGCTCAGGATGGTTGCCTGTTCTTCTTCTATATTCAATTTGTATTTTACATTCAACGACTGCACAACGGCACCGCCTGCTACCCGCATAAAATTACCAAAGGCCATGGAAGAGGTTTGATCTGTAACCAGGCTAAACACATCCAGATTGGGCAACCGGGGATTGACTACTACAGACTTAGCCTGGTATCTTGCCAACACCTCTCCTTGTTCTTTGTATTTCTGTGCCAATTCAAAATCCATAGCCCGGGAGGCTTGCTTCATCTGTTCTTCCAGAAGCGTGCGAACAGAAGACACATCTCCTTTCAAGATGCTGATCACAGACTGTATATATCCTTCATACCTCTCCGGTGTCTCTTCCCCCGTACAAGGAGCATTACATTGCCCTATATGGGCCTGCAAACACTTTCTGTACTTTCCTGCAGCAATAGCCTTTGGAGTAAGTACCAGCGAACATGTACGCAGAGGATACAACGTGTGGATCAGTTGCAACAATTGCTTACAATAATAAGCGCTGGTATAAGGTCCAAAATACAACGATCCATCTTTTACCACCTTTCTTGTCTGAAACACCCTGGGAAAAGGTTCATTTTTTATACAAATCCAGGGAAAGGTTTTGTCGTCTTTCAACAATATATTGTACCTGGGCTGCCATGTTTTAATCAAGTTGTTTTCCAACAACAAAGCATCGCTTTCTGTCTCAACCACAATACAATCCAGAGAGTGTATGCGGCTGACCATACGCTTTGTTTTTACCGACAGATTTTCACCCGGAGAGAAATACTGGGAAACGCGCTTTTTTAAATCTTTTGCTTTCCCCACATAGATTACTTTCCCGTCTTTATCCAAAAAGCGGTATACCCCGCAGCTATGCGGCAAAAGGCTTAATTGGTCTGTCACTTTAACCATTACGTTGTAAAATTACATATATTTGTCAAACCATTTATGAAAACACTAATAACAACAAAAGACCTGCGACAAGTCTTTGGAGAAAAATCTGTCGTAGGATTCTTCCTGGCACCGGCACTTATGAAAATTATGAAGCTTGATAAAATCAACAAGCTTTACAGCAAGGTGGCAGACTTCCAGGGACGCGAATGTTTAGAAGCTTTTCTCGCAGAAATGCGTATAAGCTATGAAATACCGCCAACAGATCTGGCCAATATCCCTAAAGAGGGACCTTTTATAACTGTTTCAAACCATGCATACGGAGGCCTGGACGGTATCATATTAATGCACCTGGTTTCTGAAGAAAGACCGGATTATAAAATAATTTCAAACTTCCTTTTGTCAAAGATCAAGTCTTTAGAAAATTTCTTTCTGCCCGTAAATCCTTTTGACAAAAACATTTCTGCCCAGTCCAGCCTTAAAGGCATACGTATGGCCCGCTCATACCTGGCCAACGGCAGTCCCCTTGGGATTTTTCCTGCAGGAGAAGTTTCGCACATAGGACCTTCCGGGCAGGTGGAAGATTTGCCCTGGCACCTGCCTATTGTAAAATTTATTATGCAGGCAGGAGTTCCCGTAGTTCCCATCTATTTTGACGGACACAATTCCAAATGGTTCCTGCGCAAAGCCAAAATGCATCCCCTGCTGCAAACGGCCAGCCTTCCCGCAGAAGTATTGAATAAAAAAGGAAACAGAATATCTGTACGCATTGGTGCTCCCGTTAGCGTTGCCGAACAACAGCGTTATACCGATTTTAAAGAACTGGGAGATTACCTGCGCTCCCGCACCTATGCTCTGGCTGCCAACATAGAAAAAGAAGACAAATACAAAGAACCGTCTACCGCAATTCCCATTGCCCCGGCAAGACAGTACGAACTGGCCGTCAGGGAAGTGGAACAATTGCCCGCAAAGACATGTTTGTTCAAAATCAACAACTTTGCTGCTTATTTTGTTCCATATGCTGCTGTTCCCAACTTAATGTATGAAATCGGACGTAAGCGAGAAGAAGCCTTTCGTACCGTTGGAGAAGGAACATACCAACCCCTGGATTTAGATACTTTTGACAGAAATTACCACCACTTGATTCTCTGGGATACAGAAAAAAAACTTGTTGTGGGTTCGTACCGTATCGGCATGGGGGAAGAACTTATCAAACGCTTTGGTATTGACGGCTTTTACAATAGCACCCTTTTTAGCTTCAACGAGAGTTTTGTCCCCGTTCTTAGCCAAAGCATGGAGCTGGGACGTGCATTCATAAGCCAGGAATACCGGTACGAAACCATGCCCATGATGCTTCTGTTCAAGGGACTGTTTCATGTTATGCTGCGTAACGAAAGCTACCGTTATTTTATAGGACCTGTCAGCATTTCTTCCTGGGTGCCCAAATTGTACCAATCCCTGATGTATAAATACATTATGGAAAACCACAGTACAGATAAATACCCGGATATGGTGCACCCCCGCATTCCGTTCACTCCGGAATACGGTCTTGTAGACCCGGATGTGTTGCTGCGTGATATTACTACACCGGAACAGCTGGACCGCCTGCTGATGCGTATGAGCAACCGGCAATACCGGCTCCCCTCTCTGGTAAAAAGATACCTGAAACTGAATACCAAGGTGCTTGTGTTCAACATTGACAAAGATTTTAACGACTCCCTTGACGGCTTTATTGTCTGCGATGTATATGACGTTTCCAAAGAGGAATTGAAAACAGTAACCAAAGACATTACAGACCCTTCCATAATCGAAAAACGTTTTGGAAAACCTCTTATTTGACAACCAAGACACGTTGTTCATGCAAAAAGCACTGGATCAGGCACGAACAGCTTTGCAAAAAGGAGAAGTTCCGGTAGGAGCCGTCATCACGTACCACGGACAAATAATAGCCCGCGCCCACAACCTGACAGAAACACTGAACGATCCCACGGCGCATGCAGAAATGCAAGCCATTACGGCCGCTTGCGATACTGTAGGCGGCAAATACCTGGATCAATGCACATTGTATGTAACACTTGAACCCTGTCTTATGTGTGCAGGGGCTATTGCATGGGCACAACTGGGGCGCCTTGTATATGCAGCATCTGATCCCAAAAAAGGATTCACGCTCTTTCAAGGTACCATCCTCCACCCAAAAACAAGTACTACCACCGGAGTTCTGGCAGAGGTATCCGGCCGGTTGTTAAAAGAATTTTTTGCTGGGAAACGCTAATGTTTTATCTTTGCTGCCCCAACTGAGCTATGGTGTAATGGTAGCACTACAGATTTTGGTTCTGTCTGTCTAGGTTCGAATCCTGGTAGCTCAACAAATTTTCTTGCATAATGAGCTATGGTGTAATGGTAGCACTCCAGATTCTGGCTCTGTTGGTCCGGGTTCGAGTCCTGGTAGCTCAACTTAAACAATCAGGTATCTTTGCAACATGAAAAGACTGGTTGTGTTTTTTTTTCTAACCTGTTATCTTGCCGGTTCTGCAAGTACTGTCTTTGCCCAGTACTATAAAACAGGAGAAGATCCGGCGCATGTAAAATGGAGTCAGGTAACAACAGGGCCCTTTCAAATCATATACCCCCGGGGACTTGATTCTCTGGCCTTCAGGTACGCCTGGTTGCTGGAGCAGGTCACTCCTGCTGTCATGTCATCCCTTGGGATATCTTCTCCTTCCATACCCGTAGTACTCCATGCATATAATGTGAACAGCAACGGAACGGTAACCTGGGCTCCCAAGCGGATAGAACTGATTACCACCCCTCCTTCCAAAGGGCTGTCACAAAACTGGGAAAAACAACTGGTCCTCCATGAAATAAGGCACGTAGGACAAATGCACCTGATTGGAAGAAATTTCTTTCGGGTGTTAGGCTGGTTCTTAGGAGAACAGGCAGAAGGTATTGCAACCGGTCTTTATTTCCCAAAATGGGTCCTGGAAGGAGACGCCGTACTCTCGGAAACACTCTATTCTTATGCCGGACGTGGAAGAGAAGCCTCTTTCCTGATGCCTTATAAAGCCTATTTTCTATCCGATATATCATACTCGTACGACAAATGGCGTTACGGTTCTTTCCGCCACTATATCCCCAACCATTATGCTCTGGGATATATGAAATTGTCAGTAGCCCGTTACTATTCCGGTGATCAAGCCCTTTCTCGTGTTTTTTCCGATATCACAAAATATCCGTACTGGCCGTTTATCTATGAAAAAACGTACCGTAAAAATTTTGGCAACAGAGCTATTGATTTATGGGAACCGGCCGTTGCCTGGTATACAGACATCTGGAAAGCACAAGATGCTCTTAAAGAGCCGTTTGACCCCGGCGTCCTGATTAACCGTCCCGTAAAAGATTACGTAAGTTATACCTCCGCAGCCGTTACAGACAACCCTGACGGAACTGCAGGAGTGTACGCCATAAAGTCTTCTTTGGCACAAACAGAAAGGCTTGTCTTTTTTCCCGGAGAAGAGCAAGAGCCGGAAGAAACAGTCCTGTTGTTGGGACATATTAATTCTTCCATACATGCAGGCAAAGAGTATTTGTACTGGAGCGAAACGGTAAGCGGTTACCGTTGGGCTCATGAAAATTTCTCTGTGCTTATACGGTACAACACCTTGACAGGAAAAAAGGAAATATTCCATAACAAAGATCGTTACTTCAACCCCAACCCCTCTCACAGCGGGCAATGGCTGGCTGCTGTACATTACCAACCTTCCGGGAAATCTTGTATACACGTTTTGGATGCTCAAACGGGAATTGTATACGAGTCATACGATACTCCGCACGGGGAGTATCCCAACGAAATGACCTGGTCAGAAGACGACAACTTGTTATACGTGCTGCTTACGGGAGAAAGCGGAACAAGTCTTTATACCCTGAACAGAAAAACAGGTCTTTGGGACACTGTGTTTCCACCGGCCTTTCAATCGTTGTCAGATATCATGGAATTTGACAACATGCTTTACTTCAAGACAGACAAATTCCTTGATACAGACAATATTTATAAACTGGACTTGACGGACGGACGTGTCTTCAGGCTCACAAATGCGCGATTTGGAGCCTTTGATCCCTTGGCCGTAAAAAAAGACGGTACCTTGTACCTATACTATTCCTATTATACACCACAAGGGTATCAGCTCTACAAAATCCCGGAAAAAGACCTCCCTGGCACACCTATAGACATACGGAAAGAGCGGGAAGACCTGCCGTTGTTATCTTCCGGTAAGGATACGAGGTTTTCCATAGATACGCTTAGAGTTCCGGAACAATCGGCGTATCCGGTAGAAAAATACAGCAAATGGAAACATGCGTTTAAAGTACATTCCTGGATGCCTTTTTACTTTAATTATGACAGGCTGGCACAGTTTACTTTCCAGGAATACCACAAGTCCGTAGCGGCCGGTGCCACCATTATGTCTCAGAACACACTAGGGACCCTGACCTCCCTATTGGGGTACTCGTACCACAAAGGCTTTCATGCCGGACACCTGAAAGTGGAATCTTCCGGGTTGCTTCCTGTTATTTCGCTGACAGTAGATATAAACGATCGCCCACGCACACGTACCTATCCGGCATCTGATGGGCAGGGAAACAGCCGACTGGTCAAGACCGATACGTTGCCGTCTATCCATGTTATCGGCAGCCTGCAGACTTATATTCCTTTTACTTTTCATCGGCACGGTTGGTTCAGAGGTTTGGTTCCCATGGTGCAATATACCTATTCCAACAACGTGTATGCGCCACCCAGGCCGGAAGAGCGGCCGGTAACGGAGCAATACCTTACAGCCGGTATCAGATACTACCAGGTAGTCAGACAGGCTCCCCGGGATATTTTCCCCCGTTTGGGCTTTGGCTTGAATATACAGGGAATGTGGAACCCTGCAGATAACAGGTTGTTCAGCAAACTGTTTTTTGTACAAGCCTACGGCTATTTGCCCGGAATACTACGCAACCAAGCCCTCAAATGGACGGCAAGCGTACAACAATATACGGGAGTCAACACCTTTTTTTATCCGGGAACATTCCAACAACCACCACGAGGTATCGAAACCAAAACGTATGCCCCTACGTCAATCTCTGTTTCCGGAGATTACGCCATTCCTATAGGAATCGGCGACCCCTCTGTTCCGGACATATTGTACATCAAACGCCTGCAATTAATCCCCTTTGCAGATTACCTGCAAACCAAACATCCGAACAAGCAAAAGGAGCATTTTTGGTCTTGCGGGGCAGACTTACTCTTTGATTTTCACATATTCCGTATCGGGCTACCTTTGACCGCCGGTATACGCTATGCCTTTACCTGTGAAAAACAACACCATGTAGAGTTTTTATTTTCTTTCCCGGCTTTTAATTAATTACCTATGAAGTTTTTACGCTTTTTTTCCCCATACGAATGGTTCCTGCTTACCACCATTGTAGCGCTCAATTTTTTGGTTTTTATTGTTACGGGGGAATGGGAAGTCCTTTCCACCGTTGCTACCATATCGGGTGTATTGTGTGTTGTTCTGGTTGCCAAGGGACATTTGTCCAACTATGTTTTCGGTCTTATTCAGGTAAGCCTTTATACATACCTTTCCTGGGGTGTGGGATACTGGGGAGAAGTAGCCCTTAACGGGTTGTACTACGTACCCATGCAGTTTGTAGGTTTTTTCATGTGGAAAAATCGTACCCGGGAAGGCAGCAAAACCACGGTACAATCCAAAATGCTTACACGCTCTCAACGGTTGTGGTTGTTTATCAGCTGTGCCATACTTATTCTGGCGGGGGGACTGGTTCTTGATTATTTTGACGACCCGGCCCCTTACCTGGACTCTACCACTACCATCCTTTCTATAATTGCCATGTTTCTAATGGTCAAGACATATGCCGAACAATGGTATTTATGGATTACCGTTAACGTAGCCACCATCATCATGTGGAGTATGGCTTATTTTCGTGAACACCAGGCCGGACACCTGATTATTGCTTCTATGTGGTGCGTCTATTTGCTTAACTCTGTCCACGGCCTGTATGTGTGGAAAAAAGCTGCCAAAGAAGCTACGCTGACAAATTGACAGGTACCCTGCCGTGGCATTGATTTTGCCTTATGTGGATTCGTTACACGATACTTAGAAACATTTTATAATTATTAATTTAAATTTACAGAGATGAAAATCAAACCTTTAGCAGATCGAGTAGTCGTTCAGCCGCAGGAAGCGGAAACAAAGACAGCTTCCGGACTTTATATTCCGGATACCGCAAAAGAAAAACCACAACGCGGAAAAATAATGGCAGTTGGAAGCGGTAAAAAAGATGAGCCTATGGAATTGAAAGAAGGTGACCTGGTACTTTATGGCAAATATGCCGGAACAGAAATCAACATAGACGATCAGGAATACTTGATTATGCGCCAATCAGATGTGCTGGCTATTATCTAAAAACTAACCCTTTAATTTAAAAAAGTTATGGCAAAAGAAATTAAATACAATACTGAAGCCCGTTCACTCATGAAAGAAGGGGTTGACGCATTAGCAAACGCAGTAAAAGTCACTTTAGGTCCTAAAGGACGCAATGTTGTTATAGATAAAAAGTACGGCTCTCCGCAAATTACAAAAGACGGAGTTACCGTTGCAAAAGAAATTGAACTGGAAGATTCCTTTGCAAACATGGGTGCACAAATTGTAAAAGAAGTAGCATCCAAAACAAACGATCAGGCAGGCGACGGAACAACAACAGCCACTGTTCTGGCACAATCCATTATCAACGTTGGGTTAAAGAACGTAGCCGCAGGAGCCAACCCTATGAATTTGAAACGCGGTATTGACAAAGCCGTTGAGTCTGTAGTAGCCAGCCTTAAGAAACAAAGCCAGCAAGTAGGCGACGACCTCTCTAAAATAGAGCAGGTGGCCTCTGTTTCTGCCAACAACGACGTGACTACCGGCAAGCTGATTGCAGAAGCTATGTCAAAAGTTAAAAAAGAAGGCGTTGTAACCGTAGAAGAAGGCAAAGGCACGGAAACCGAAGTGAAGGTCGTGGAAGGAATGCAGTTTGACCGCGGTTACATCTCGGCTTATTTCATTACCAACTCGGAAAAAATGGAAGCCGTTCTGGAAAACCCGCTGGTATTGATTACAGACAAGAAAATCTCCACCATGAAGGACCTCATGCCTTTATTGGAGCCGGTAGCACAAAACGGACGTTCCCTTTTGATCATTGCCGAGGATATTGACGGAGAAGCTTTAGCAACCTTGGTAGTCAACCGCCTGCGCGGTGCCCTGAAAATTGCAGCTGTAAAAGCCCCCGGATTTGGTGACCGCCGCAAAGAAATGCTGGAAGACATTGCCATCCTGACCGGTGGTACCGTCATCACAGAAGATAAAGGCATTAAATTGGAATCTGCCACCATGGACATGCTGGGTTCTGCAGAAAAAGTGGTCATTGATAAAGAAAACACTACCATCGTAAACGGTGGCGGTGAGAAAAAAGACATTGACGCCCGCGTAGGACAAATCCGCAAACAAATGGAAATTACAACCAGCGATTACGACAAGGAAAAACTGCAGGAACGCCTGGCCAAATTGTCAGGTGGTGTTGCCGTTCTGTACGTGGGTGCAGCCTCTGAAGTAGAAATGAAATCCAAAAAAGACCTGGTTGAAGATGCTTTGAATGCTACCCGTGCAGCTATTGAAGAAGGATTTATCCCCGGTGGTGGCGTAGCTTATATCCGTGCTATTGAAGACCTTAAAAAGATTAAAACGAATAATGCAGACGAGGCTACCGGTGTTGCCATCATTGCCCGCGCCATTGAAGAGCCGCTGCGCATGATTGTGGAAAACGCAGGTCTGGAAGGAAGTGTTGTGGTACAGAAAGTACGCGAAGGGAAAGGTGATTTTGGCTACAATGCCTGGACAGACGCATACGAAAACCTGTTTGTATCCGGAGTCATTGACCCAACCAAAGTGGCACGTGTTGCTCTGGAAAATGCAGGCTCCGTTGCCGGTATGTTCCTCACCACAGAATGTGCACTCGCAGAAATACCGGAAGAAACTCCTCCCATGCCCGCCGGTGGCCCCGGAATGGGTGGCATGATGTAACCGTTGTAATTCATTGAGTTAAGAAAAAGACACAGGAAGCCGTTGCTTTCTGTGTTCTTTTTTTTTGGTTATCTTCGTTCTATGAAGCCTCTTCGCTTATTATCAGCCCTGATTGTTCTTTTGACAGCGGGGTGTCAGAGCCACCAGGACGAAGGTGTACAGCGTCTTGCTCTTCTTTTTGAGCAACCGGCCGTTCTTTGGGAAGAACGGTTGCCCTTGGGCAATGGCCGGTTGGGAGCTATGGCAGACGGAGGTGTTTCCACAGAGCATATTTTCCTGAACGAATCGTCTTTATGGTCCGGCTCTCCGGCAGATGACAACAAACAGGAAGCCTACAAAAACCTGCCGCTAATCCGCGAACTTTTGTACAACAAACAGGTAGAAGAGGCTCAGGAACTTATGTACAACAGTTTTGCGTCACGCACTACCGGATCAGAAGGAAGTTACGGCGCAGAAACTACGTTTGGAAGTTACCAGCTGCTGGGCTCTGTTGCCCTGGATTTTTCATACGATGCTCCTGTAGAACAGGCTACCGGATACAACAGAATGCTGGACATTGCTACAGCCACAACTTTCACTTCATATACAATCAACAGAACAACCTACACCCGGGAATGTTTTACTTCTTTTAGCAACGACGTGTTGGTTATGTACCTTACAGCGTCCCAACCGGGTGCACTGAATTTTAAAGCTTCTTTGGATCGTCCGGAAAACGCCCGCATATACACAGACGAAAACACCCTTATCATGGAAGGCTCTTTGTTTTCCGGACAGGAAGAAAAAGAAGGCATGGGGTTTTATGCCCGCCTGGACATTGTCCCTTGCGAAAGAGGAACCCTGACAGGTCTGGACAACCAATTGCAGCTTTCCGGAGCTACCCATGCTGTTGTTATCCTCTCGGCAACTACAAATTACAATCCGGCCACCCTCTCTGTCAGTTCGGATTCACTGTACATAAGGCGGGCAGATTCTCTGTCTTTGGCTGCGCAAAACACCCCGTATCCGGAACTGAAAAAGAACCATGTAGATACCTACCAGTCGCTCTTTCACAGGGTACACCTGAACCTGCCCGATAATACCGGCCTGTATTTTCAAATGGGAAGGTACCTGCTTATTTCCTCTACAAGGCCGGGATATCTTCCTCCCAATTTACAAGGATTGTGGACATCCTCCATACAAACGCCCCGGAACGGAGCCTACGACCTGAATATGCATTTGCAAATGAACTTATGGCCTGCATTAAAAACAAACCTGGCCAACCTGCATCTGCCTCTGCTTGATTTTACCGGCAGGCTTGCAGCAAGAGGAACAGAAACAGCCCGGGCGTACTACAACGCTCCGGGATGGGTGGCGCATGCGATGACCAACCCCTGGGGATATACTGCCCCCGGCCAAAACATAGCCTGGGGAGGCCACCATGCAGCCGGAGCCTGGCTTTGTGCGCACCTGTGGGACCATTATGCTTATACACAAGATTTGGAGCGTTTGCGTACAGATTACCCCGTAATGAAAGAAGCAGCCCTTTTCTACCTGTCATTGTTAATGGAAGATCCGGATTACAGGTATAAAGTACCGGCACCTTCCATGTCGTACGGGAATATGTATTACCTGCCTTATGCAGATGACCCTTTGTCTGTCCCCGGTACCAGACAGTCTGTCGCCCTGTTCCTTTGTATGGGCTCCACGTCGGATGTACAAATGGTGCAGGACTTGTTTACCCACGTTATAGCAGCTAACAAACTGTTGCGGAATACAGATGATTTTCCTCTGATTCATCAGCTGGAAGAAGCACTAAACAGACTGCCGGAATACAGAGTAAATGCTACAGGAGGCCTGTTGCGGTGGCTGGTTGATTATCCGGAAGAAGATACCCGTCAACGCAATGTCCCCCATTTATATGCCTTGTATCCCGGCAACGCATTTACAGAAAACACCCCCGGATTACTGGAGGCATGCCGGAACACATTGGAAAGAAGGGGGCAGGGAGGCTCAGCCTGGCAAATGGCCTGGAACCTGAACCTGTATGCCAGGCTGGGAGACGGCGAAGAAGCCTACCGAATACTCCATAGGCTCATGTCTCCCGCGTTGGAAGAAAGCACCTCGCCCTATAATGTATTTGAAACAGAACCTGTTACCTTACTTACCCCGGGCACGTACCCCAATGGTTTTTCTTCCAATCCCCATTTTCAGATTGACGGAAACCTGGGAGGATGTGCCGGTATAGCAGAAATGCTGCTTCAGTGCCATCAGGGGTACATTCACGTATTGCCGGCCATTCCGGCCGCATGGGAGGCAGAAGGATCTTTTTCCGGCTTGTGTGTAAGAGGAGGAGGAACTGTTTCTTGCAGATGGAAAGAAGGACTGGTACGTGAAATCATACTTACTGCACAAACAGACAATTCGTTTATATTAAAAATACCCCCTAATTTTCAGGGTATAAAAGAAAAATATATTACCCTTGCCCTGAAAAAAGGAGAACAACTAAAAATTCATGAAAGAAGCACAATGTAATTTTCGTATAGGATGCCACCTTTCCTCTTCGGGAGGTTATCTGGAGATGGCAAAAAGAGCTGTTGAAATTGGAGCCAACGTGTTCCAGTTTTTCACACGCAACCCCCGCGGAGGGGCTGCCAAACCAATAAATCCGGCTGATATTGACGCTTTTCTTGCCTTTTCCGAAGAAAACAGCATAGGCCCCATACTTGCACATGCCCCTTATACCATGAACCTCTGTGCCGCAGAAAAAAGAATACGGGATTTTGCCCTGGATATCTTTATGGATGATCTGCACCGTATGGAATATACCCCGGGAAACCTGTACAACCTGCATCCCGGCAGCCACGTGGGACAGGGAGTAGAGAAAGGTATTGAGTGGATTGTACAGGCCCTGAACACTGCCATGACAAAAGAGCAGACTACCTTTGTCCTGCTGGAAACCATGGCAGGAAAGGGTTCTGAAATTGGAGGAACTTTTGAAGAACTGCGCACCATCATAGATGAAGCCGGGTGCAAAGACCGCCTGGGTGTCTGTCTGGATACCTGCCATATATACGATGGCGGATACGATATTCTGAACAACCTGGAAGGTGTATTGGAACAGTTTGACAAAATCGTTGGCCTGGAGCGTTTAAAAGCCATTCATATCAACGATACCAAAAACCCCATAGGAAGCCGGAAAGACAGGCACGAAACCATAGGGAACGGGTACCTGGGCCTGGAGACCTTCCGCAGGGTCATCAACCACCCACGGTTAAGAGACCTCCCTTTCTACCTGGAAACCCCTAACGAACTGCCCGGGTATGCCAAAGAAATAGACTTGTTAAAAAAAGAACGTACAGGAGCATAAGCCGCTAAAAAGCCTATACCCAGAACAACAACAGAGATCAATAACATATCTGTTCCCTGTATTGCTACCGGATAATCCGTAACCACAAAACTTCCCGGCAGGGTAATAATGCCAAACCGTAGCTGTGCCCAACACAAAGCAAGGCCGGCAAGCATCCCGGTCATCCACCCCAGGATAGATATCAGCCAGCCCTCCAGAATAAACACCCTCCGTATAAGAGAAGGACGGGCTCCCATACCCGCAAGTATTGCAATATCTTCTTTCTTCTCCAGGATAAGCATACTTAAAGAGCCCAGAACATTGCCGGAAATAACCACCAAAATGAAACCCAGCAGGAAAAAGATGATAACCTTTTCTGTTTTCATCATTTTATACAACGTTTCATTCTGCTGATACCGTGTAAGTACTTTGTAATCGGGACCAAGGGAAAGGGACAACTCTTTTGCCAGGGATTTCATGGCTTTTTCACCAGGTGTCCTTATTTCTACATAACTGATTTCTGTATTATAATTCAGAAGCCTGGCAGCCGTTTCCAGCGGCACCAGCAAATGGTTGGCGTCGTAATGTTGTTCTACGGCAAAAATTCCAGCAGGGAAAAGTTTTTCTTTTGAAAGAGACGCCATGGGATTCAATGGAGAAAAAGCAACGTTATGTCGGGGATAATACACCCACAACGGATCAATAAAAGCAACATTTACCCCCAACTCCAGAGCCAGGCCTCTCCCCAGCACGGCCTCTTCCACCTCGCCAAAATATACGTGAAATGTTCCTGCTGTAAGGTGTTTTTGCAAAGGAGACGCATTAATGAAAACACTGTCAACACCCTTCATGGTGGCCACAGCCTGCTGGTTCCTGTATTGCAAAAAAACCGTTTCTTCAATAACAGGACAAAAAGCTGCTACTCGCTCATCCAGTTGCAAATTGTCAAATACCTGAAGATCCGATATAGTTTTGCCTGCTGCGCTTTTTATTATCAAATCCGGATCAAAAGCATGGTACATACCTTTTGCCAGGTTGTCAAATCCGTTATATACAGACATAACAACAACCAAGGCCATGGTTCCCAAAGCAATTCCTACGGCACTTATGCCGGAAATCACATTGATAACCTGCCTTGATTTCTTTGCCAGCAGATACCTCCACGCAATAAAAAAAGGAAGTTTCAAATTCCTGTTTGATTTAGGTTTTTAACAGTTCCTCTATATGCTCTGCATAGTCCAGAGAATCGTCAAGGAAAAAGACAAGCTCCGGAACAATACGCAGCTGCTTACCCACACGGTGTCCCAATTCTCCGCGTATGGCTTTGGTATGCTCCTGCACCAATTTTAATACTTCAACTGCTTTTTCTGACGGGAACACACTAATCCACGAATGCGCAACCGACAAATCCGGGCTAATACGTACGTGCACCACAGAAATCATAGCCCCGCCATATACAGCCATACCTCTGTTCCTGAAAATTTCTGACAGGTCTTTCTGTATTTGCCTGGCAACCTTTAATTGTCTTGTATTTGATTCTGTCTGTGGCAATTTCATGATTCCGGGATTTTAATGATAAAATAATTCTTCTTCCCCTTTTGCACCAACAGGTATTTCCCGTCTAAAAAGCTGTCTTCACCCACCAGGGTATTAAGTTCTTCAAGCCTTTCTTTGTTCAGGGATACACCCCCCGCCTGTATCATTTTACGACACTCTCCTTTTGATGGCATTATAGAGGTATGAACGGCCAACAAGTCTACTACGGGTACCGGTAACAGGGGTCGCGGTACATCAAATTGCGGAACTCCTTCAAAAAGAGACAAAAACGTTTTCTCATCCAAGTCCCGCAATTGGTCTTTTGTTCCGCTTCCAAAGAGGATAGACGTGGCTGCAACAGCTTTGTTATATTCGTCTTCCCCATGTACCATTTTTGTTATATTTTGCGCTAACTCTTTTTGTAACAACCTTTTATGTGGGTTTTCCCTATGCTTTTCAATCAGTTCTTCTATGGTATCCCTTTCTAACAGGGTAAAAATCTTTATGTATTTCTCTGCCTCTTCATCTCCCACATTCATCCAAAACTGATAAAAAGCATAAGGCGATGTTCTGGCAGGGTCCAGCCACACATTCCCCGACTCTGTTTTGCCAAACTTGCCCCCGTCAGACTTTGTAATAAGCGGGCAGGTAAGGGCAAAGGCTTCGCCGCCTTCAACCCTGCGAATCAGTTCCGTTCCGGTTGTTATATTGCCCCATTGGTCAGAGCCGCCCATTTGCAATTTGCATCCGTACGTCCGGTACAGGTGCAAAAAATCGTAAGCCTGCAATAACTGGTAAGTAAATTCTGTAAAGGACATGCCTTCTGCTCCTTCTCCCGACAGCCGTTTACGGACAGAGTCTTTGGCCATCATATAATTTACTGTAATATGCTTTCCAATATCACGTGTAAAGTTTAAAAAGGAATAATCTTTTGTCCAGTCGTAGTTGTTGAGCATAAGGGCCCCGTTGGGTCTGGCCGGATCAAAATCCATAAAATGCCGCAACTGTTTTTCTATACACGTTTGGTTGTGCCGGAGCGTTTTTTCGTCCATCAGGGTACGCTCGGCAGATTTCATGGAAGGATCACCTATCATTCCGGTAGATCCGCCGACAACGGCCACCGGCCTGTGCCCGGCTTCCTGAAAATGTTTTAACATCATAACACTTACCAGGTGCCCGATGTGAAGTGAATCTGCCGTAGGATCTATTCCTACGTACGCAGTTGTCATTTCTTTTTGTAGCAACTCTTCGGTACCCGGCATCATGTCGTGGATCATTCCCCTCCAGGCAAGTTCTTTTACAAAATTACGCTTCTTCATGCTCTGTCTTCTGCTATTTTTGCAAAGGTAAAGAATAAAAATGTGTACTTTAGTGCAAATTTTACAATTATGAAGAACAGGCTGTTTTTGATTACATCATTAGTACTGCTTCTAACCTCTTGTTCCTGTGACCCTGTAGACCCCGACAGGGAACAAGCTCCGCTGGTTACTCAGAAGGTCAACAAATACATGCTGGAGCTAATGGAAGAAGTCTATCTCTGGGAAAAACACATACCGGACACTTTGGATGTACGCTACGAATTTGATGAGTTTGAATTCTACGAAAAA
Source organism: Bacteroidales bacterium UBA5433 (assembly GCA_002427525.1). Classification (GTDB taxonomy): domain Bacteria; phylum Bacteroidota; class Bacteroidia; order Bacteroidales; family UBA932; genus DMER64. The sequence goes on from DIRP01000022.1 coordinate 23,260, forward strand.
CTCTGTTACCGTCAGGATGACCGCTGGTCATTTATAACAGACGATGTGCAAACTTTACTGGAAGGAGGAGAGGGTATAGAAACAACCTTTGGTTACTCTTTGGCATTCGGAACTTTCTCAAACACAGGCAATTATTTTGCCATTGTGCAATATGTATACCCCAATACGCCCGCCTCTGAAGCCAACCTGAAACGAGGCAGTATTATAACAGAAATTAACGGGAATCCAATTACTAACGACACGTATACAGACTTGTACTATGCCCCTTCACTTACCGTAACTCTGGGTGAGCTGAGGGACGGTACGGTTTACAAAACAGGCACCGTTTCCCTTCAGGCCAGAAAACAAAGCCTGAACCCGATTATTGCATGGAACATCTTTAATGACGGAAGTCGTAAAATTGGGTATTTGTGTTATACAGACTTCTTTGGCAATTCACAGGAGTTATTTTTCCCTGTTTTCAAAGAATTTAAAAACAACGGGGTGACAGACGTAGTCCTGGACCTGCGCTACAACCTGGGTGGCTACCTTTCTGCTGCCAGGGCTCTGGTTGGCGTATTATGCCCCGCAGGTTGCCTGGATGGGAAAACAGTCCTTATTACAAAAACCTGGAACGATTTTTATAACAAATATTGGAAAGACAACAACCGCGATGATATGTTAAAAGAGTTCTTTCCCGTGCGTTCTGAAATTCCCGTTAATCTGGACCTGAACAGGGTTGTGATCCTGACAGGGAAAAACACAGCTAGCGCCTCTGAATTAACCATTTGTGGCCTTGACCCCTATATGCAGGTTACAAAAGTAGGCGGCGTGACCCGGGGCAAATATACTGCTGCGATGGTTTTTTCCCCGGACAAGAATACACAAATCAGCAACTGGGGAACACAGGCTATTGTATATAAATACGCCAACGCCAACAACGTTACCGAGTTTAAGGACGGTTTTAACCCGGATTACGCAGTAGATGATGTACTGTTAGGTGACGTACTGCCTTTGGGTAACCCCGGAGAACTACTTTTGGCAAAAGCCTTGTCCCTGCTTGGCTTCAGTCAAAAAGCCCCTGCTTTCGCCGGTGAACCTGTCTTTGTACCGGAAGTACATTACAATTCCAATTTTATTTCCAGACCTTTGGGTCTGCACAACCATTTGATTGATCAATTATGAAACTTCGTAAAACCTTTGTATCCCTTACATTTCTTGTACTCTGTCTTTTCCCTGTTCGCTCGTTTTCTCAACAATTCACTTCAACCCGTACAGCACTTGAAATGCAGTTGGCTTCCCTTCCGGGAATAACTGAAGTGGCAAAACTTGAAAGTACAGAATTTGAAGAAAAATATAGAATCTGCGTGCGTCAAATGGTACAGCACGACAATATTATCTATGGCTTTTTTGAACAGCGTGTCTTTGTTATGCACAAAGGATATGACCGTCCCACGGTCTTTGTTACAGAAGGCTACGGCGCTAATTATGCAGCCAATCCGCGTTATACAGAAGAACTTTCCAGAACGTTCAACGCCAATCTTATTGTAGTGGAACACCGGTATTTTGGCGAATCTGTACCCTCTCCCAGGCGGTGGGAAATGCTGAACGGCACAGCTGCCATGAAAGACCTGCACCTGATCCGGGAAAAACTGGGAACCCTGTATACAGGCAAATGGATTGCCACCGGAATAAGTAAGGGAGGACAGACTGCCATGATGTACAGAACCTTATATCCGGACGACGTGGATATAACCGTATGTTATGTAGCCCCGTTATGCCTGAGCGCCAAAGATACCCGGCATGCACATTTTATTGCAAACAAAGCAGGAACGCCGGAAATCCGAAAAAAAGTGCTGAATTTCCAAAAAGAAGTTCTTACACGCAGAGATAGCCTTATGCCACTCTTTACCTCTTTTTGTGACTCGGCAGGCCTTGTTTTCACAAAACCTATAGCTGACATTTTTGATTATTGCGTACTGGAATATTCTTTTGCCTTCTGGCAGTGGGGAACAAATCCGGAATCCATTCCGGCATCCACAGTCGATGACCGCCAACTATTTTCCCATCTTGTAAAAATTGCTTCACCCGATTACTTTGTCCGCGAAACCCCCAACTTGCCCTTTTTTATTCAAGCTGCCAAAGAATTGGGCTATTACACATACGATACAACTCCTTTCAGGTTTAAAGTAGACAGGACGCGTTTTGTTCCGGAAAAAGAAAAGAAAAAACTGTTTGGAAAAAAGAAGGCCCGGAAAGCTGCAGAAGCCACGGAAGTTGCAGAAGTCCTGGACACAAATGAAAATCCTGTTGAAAAAGGAGCGTGGGTAACAAAAAAATACCCGGCCATGGAATTGAAAAGTGCCAACAATTACCTGAAAGAACTTTTTCTTCCCGATTTTTACAAACCGGGTTTTAACAAAACGTTATCAAAAACCCAACGCACCTTCCTTAAAAATACAGATGCCCGTATGGTATTTATCTATGGCGAGTGGGATCCGTGGACAGCGGCTGCTGTTCCCAATCCGGGAAAGCCCAATATTTTGTATTATGTACAGCCCGGCGGAAGCCACCGCGCCCGTATTTCCACGTTGCCGGAACCTATGCGCAACTCCCTGATTGAACAAATACAAAACTGGCTGAACGATTAACTTTTCATGAAACAGTATTTACCTATTACGCTTAGCGATCAAACACTTATTGAACCTTACCTGAAAAACACCGGAAAAACCGGCGCGGAATACAGTTTTACCACGTTGTATATGTGGGCCGGTATTTTCAATTCATTTTACCGTGTTGTACCGCAGGACGGTCAATCTTTGCTGCTTGTCAGAAGCCGCAAAGACCCGGATGCTCCCTGGCATTTTCTATATCCCATGGGAGCGGAAAGTTCTGTTCCTGCAGAAATTGCACTCAAAGTTTTAAAAGAAGCCGCTGAGGACCACCCCTTTGTAGTAGGGGCCCTTTCCCGCGAAGAAGCAATTGCTCTGCAAAACACAGGTGCCCCACATCTTGAAATCCTGGAAACCCGGGACAGCTTTGATTACGTATACCAGGCATCTTCCCTGGTAACACTTAAAGGAAAAAAACTACAACCTAAAAGAAACCACCTGAACGCCTTTACTAAAGATTTTCCGGACTTCAAGGTAGTTCCCATAACACAGGACGAGATTCCTGCATGCCTGAAAATGAACTACCAATGGTGTCAAATGATGGGTTGCATGTATGAGGTGGATTTGAGACAGGAAGCTTGCGCCGTACACAAGGCTTTCAGGGGATTCAGAGAACTGGGGCTGGAAGGCTTGATGCTTCTGGCAGACAGGCAGGTTATAGCTTATACGTTAGGAGAACTTTTCAATAAAAATACATGGCTTGTGCATGTTGAAAAAGCTTTTCCCCAATACCGGGGAGCTTACCAATTGATTAACAGGGAGTTTGTGCGTTATGCGTTAGAAAAATATCCCGAAATTGAATACATCAACCGCGAAGATGATTCCGGAGACGAAGGATTGCGTCAGGCAAAATTAAGTTACCACCCTGCCTTTTTTATTGAAAAATACAAAGCCGTCTTTTAACCGGTCACCCACACCATAAAATGGTCATCCAGTTTTTTGTAACAAAGTGGCAACAGCAATGTTATTCCATTTTGTTGCTGAAATGTACCGGACAGAACACCTTCCGTTTCCGGGAAAAAGGGGGCTACGGTCATCTGTTTGGAAAAATCCACTTCTTCCTGCGACATGTACTTAAACATAGCCTCCTTAGCACACCAGATCAAGGCCAGTTGCAAAGTACGTTGCTGCAGGTTGTCTGAAAGAAATACTTTTTCTTCTTTTCCCAATGCTTTTTTTGCTACTGCCTCAAAATTGCGTGATAAGCACTCCAGATCAATACCGGCTTTATCTCCGGGGGCGGTTACTATACAGGCAAAACGCCTGGTATGCGCAATACTCAATGCTTTTAATTCTTTTTCCGGTAATTCTTTCCCGTGAACAAGAAACGGCTTCCCGTTATCCCGGTATTGAATGATTGTATGCCTGTCAAATAAAATGTCTACCAATACACGTACGGCCATACGTTCCAACCGCCTTTGCCTGTTGACTGTATGAGAAAACTCTCCGGGATTGTGTCCGGCTGCAAGACATAAAGCAGCCAGCTCACTTTCCTGCTCTGTAATTTCCCAGACAGCTATTTCCTGTCCGTTGCTAAAACGTTCTCTGTAATACAATCCCATTACCTGAAAAGACCAAAAACCGCCGACCCGCTGCCGGTCATAGCTGCATACACTGCTCCTTCCCGGTACAAATCTTCTTTACATTGCCTGACCTGAGGGTATTTTTTGAATACAACTTTTTCAAAATCATTTTCCAGCACGTCCTTCCAGGTTTCTACCGGTTGGCACAAGAGGTCGCGTAAAGGTGTGCGGTTTTTTTCAGGAACAATGCCTGCATAAGCTTCTGCTGTAGACACAAACACAGGAGGGAACCGCAATTCAAAACGGTACGCATCCAAATCTACAGCAAAGGACTCCAATACCTCTCCTTTTCCGGTGGCCAGATACGGCTTCACAAGACCTTCCTGCATAAAAAAAGGAACATCACTGCCCAGACGAACAGCATATTCCAATAACTCTCCTGTACTTAACCCCAGCCCAAAATGCTTGTTCAACAAATGCAAGCAACATGCGGCATCGGACGATCCGCCCCCCAGGCCACTACCAGGTGGAATTTGCTTGTATAAATGCATTTCTACCGGACCCAAATCAAACCGTTCCAAAAGCAGTGAATATGCCTTAACACACAAGTTGGATGCTGCAGGTCCTTTAACGGGCAAGCCATACAAAAACAACTGAACGCCTTCAGAACCTCCTTCTTCCGCGTCTGTTATCTCCAGAATATCGCACAAAGAATAAGGGAAGAAAAGTGTTTCTATGTTGTGAAAACCATCTGCACGTTTCTCAAGCACATGCAAACCCAAATTGATCTTGGAGAACGGATACACAACAGAAGTAGCCATAACGCCCGGTTTAACCACACTTGGAATAACCGCAGCTCATACATAACAAACAACCTTCCTGATAAATCAGATTTTTTGCCCCGCATTTTTCGCACTCGCTGCCGGATGTATCCTTGGTGCCATTAGGTATATATCTTTTCAAAGCCCTTTCCACACCCGTCCTCCAGTTGTTGATAGTCTGGCTGTCCAGTTCCAGGGAAGAAACCAAATGAACCACTTCTTCTACCGGCAGGCCGTTACGCAACACGCCTGAAATCAACTTGGCGTAATTCCAATAGGCCTGGTTGAACATATGGGAAATGCCTCCTACCGTGTTGGGGTATCCAAACTTGTCTATAAACCGAAAATCATACCGGGAACCCTTGGCATCTTGCACTTTAACCACTTCTCCCATGGTAACCGAGCGAGGAATAACCCGGGTGTCTTCATCCAGTTTTCCGGTGAATATTTCGTAAGGTCTCCCATCGTGCAAGCCTACGAATGCAATCCATTGTTCGTTGGCATTTTTAAAACGAATCACCTCAGCTGCCAACGCCTCGGGCCTCTCTTTTGGCATGGATTTCATACGTTTTCCGCTCTTTTCCGGAGAATCGGCAGATACCAGAACGCCGGTACGGCTACCCTCCCTGTATACGGTAATTCCCTTGCAACCACTCTCCCAGGCCGTTTGATAGACTTTAGCTACCATTTCTTCGGAAATATCTTCCGGAAGGTTCACCGTTACGCTTATGGAATGATCCACCCATTTCTGCAACTCTCCCTGCATTTTGACTTTTGCCACCCAGTCAACGTCTTTGGCGGTGGCTTTGTAGTACGGCGAAGCCTCTACCAAAGAGTCCAGCTCCGCACTGTCCATTTCCATAACCGCATCCCGGCTATGCCCGTTGATTTCCGCCCAATCCAGGAATTTGTGATGAAAAACGTTGTATTCTTCAAAGGCATCGCCCATTTTATCGGTAAAAGAAACCTTCACGTTCTTATCGTTTGGATTAACCTTTTTACGACGCTGATATACAGGCATAAACACTTGTTCAATTCCACTAGTGGTTTGTGTCATCAAACTGGTTGTACCGGTAGGGGCAATCGTAAGCATGGAAATATTCCGCCTGCCGGTTTCTGTCATCTCTCTATACAACTGTTCGTCGGCCTTCCGTATGCGCGCAATCATGGGGTTGTTCTCTTCCCGTGCCGAATCATATATAGGAAACGCACCCCGTTCCTTTGCCATCATCACGGAAGAGCGGTAAGCTGCCAAAGCCAGCTCTTTCTGTATTTCTGTACCTACCTGAATAGCCTGGTCAGACCCGTACCTCAAGCCCAATGCTGCCAACATGTCACCTTCTGCCGTTATGCCCAGTCCGGTACGTCTTCCCCCCAGAGTTTTTGCCTTAATTTTCATCCAAAGCTCCCTCTCGGTCCGTTTGATAACCTCATCTTCAGGATCCCTGTCCAATTTGGCAATGATGGCATCAATCTTTTCCATTTCCAGGTCAACCAGGTCATCGTTCAGCCGCATAGCTTTCATTACATGGTCTCTGAAAAGCGATATGTTGAATTTGGCGTCCGCAGTAAACGGTTTTTCTACATACGAATACAGATTGATAGCTATCAAACGGCAGGAATCGTAAGGACAAAGAGGTATTTCACCGCACGGATTGGTACTTACCGTCTCATACCCCAGGTCAGCGTAACAATCCGGGACCGATTCCCGGATAATCGTATCCCAGAACAGCACACCCGGTTCTGCAGACCTCCAGGCATTGTGAATAATTTTTTTCCACAAAGCAGCAGCATCGGTTTCCTTCTTACTTGTTGGGTTCTCTGCTTTTACGGGGTATTGTTGTATATAAGACTTCCCGGCCTGCACAGCTTTCATAAATTCGTCATCAATCTTAACAGACACATTCGCTCCCGTTACTTTATTTTGTTCCAGTTTGGCATCAATAAATTCTTCTGCATCGGGGTGTTTTATGGAAATGGTCAGCATCAGGGCTCCGCGTCTTCCATCCTGAGCCACCTCTCGTGTAGAATTGGAGTAACGCTCCATAAACGGAACCACACCTGTAGAAGTAAGCGCAGAATTCATGACCGGGGAACCTCCGGGACGGATATGAGAAAGGTCGTGCCCCACACCTCCGCGGCGTTTCATCAATTGGACCTGTTCTTCATCGATTTTCATAACTCCGCCGTACGAGTCGGCCGGGTTTTCGTGCCCAATTACAAAGCAGTTGGAAAGCGAGGCAATCTGGTGGTCGTTCCCTATACCGGACATGGGACCGCCTTGAGGAATGATATATTTAAAACCGTCCAGGAGTTTAAATATTTCCTCGGCACTCATGGGATTTGGATATTTTTCCTCAATACGGGCAAATTCAGCTGCCAGCCTTCTGTGCATATCTGCCGGTGTGCACTCATAAAGATTACCAAAGGAATCCTTCATGGCATACTTGTTAATCCAAACAGAGGCTGCCAGTTCATCTCCCTTGAAATAGTCTTTTGTTTTCGCCAAGGCTTCCTCGTAGGGAAAAATTGCCTTTGCATTCTTTGCTTCAGAATCCATCACACTCTAATAAGAAGGTTAATAAATTTTTGTCTTATGTCCGAAAAAGGAACCGCAAGTTACTGCAATCGCTGCGAGATTAACAGAGATTATTTAAAAAGATATGCACAAAATTTTTAACAACAATGCATGGTACAATGTGTACATTTTGTAAACTCTCCGCGCAGCCTGCTTTCTACAATTTTCTCAAGTCTTGAACGAATGGCCCCGTTGCGTACATGTTCCAACACGTCTTGTACAAAAGCCATTTGTTGCAACATTTTGGCTTCTGAAAGCGGTATCCCGCGTGTACGCATATAGAACAGCCCTAACGGATCTAAGCTTCCAATGGTTGCTCCGTGAGAACACTTTACATCGTCTGCATAAATTTCAAGCTGAGGCAGGGTAGTGATTTTAGCATCCCGGGTCAAAAGCAGGTTGTGGTTCGCCTGAAAAGCTTCTGTTTTTTGAGCATGCGGTGCTACGTATATGATCCCGTCAAACCGGGCTTTGGCTTGTTCGTCAAGAATACCTTTGAACAACTGGTTTGAATTGCATTCCCCACTGTTGTGTCTGACTTCAATGTCGTACGTTACATTTTGTTCTCCGTCAGCCAGGTACAACCCGTCCAGGTTGCATACAGCACCCGATTCCTGCAAATGCACCGTTACTTTATTTTGAATGGTCCCCCCGTACAAGCTCAGGATATGACAATCAAGCCGGGCTTCTTTTTTCAGTTGAGCATCTACCTCCAGCCGGTACCTGGAACGACCGTGCTCGTTTTGCATAAACAGCAAATCCAGAACAGCCCCTTCTCCCAGTGTTATATTTGAAAAACGCACTGTTTGGTACAGGTATTCTCTTAAAGTATGGTCGCATACAACAATTTGCGCTTTAGCCCCCGGTTCCAGTTCCCAGGTATTATAAAACTCCAAAGGACGGGGCAGGTCTTCACTACGCACACTGATGATTTGGATGGGGTTTTCTGAATGGTCTCCGCTTATACGCAATTGAAGCCCTTTGCCATCCGGTCCGCTGGTAAGCGAAACACCGTTTTGCTCGCTTTCTTTCTCCTGCAAAATACCGTCAATCAGAAACACCTGCCTGATATTTCCTCCCGGCACCGTGCATTGAAAAACGCGCTTTACCTCCGGCATGTAGGTATATTCTTTCATGTTCCGCTAATGATATGGTCGTAACCCTTGTTTTCCACTTCCAGGGCCAGTTCTTTACTGCCCGATTTTATAATACGCCCTTTGTACAGCACATGTACAATATCAGGAACAATATAATCCAACAGACGTTGGTAATGGGTTATAACCACAAAAGCATTGTCCTTGGTTTTTAATTTATTCACCCCGTTGGCAACTACCCGCAACGCATCTACATCCAATCCGCTGTCTGTTTCATCCAGGATTGCCAGCATAGGTTCCAGCATGGCCATCTGAAAAATCTCGTTTCGTTTCTTCTCTCCGCCGGAAAACCCTACGTTAACACCCCTTCCAACAAAAGCCGGATCCATTTCCACAACAGCCATTTTCTCCCGCATCAACTTCAGAAACTCTCCTGCCGATAACGGGGGAAGATGCTTGTATTTTCGCTGCTCATTGACAGCTGCTTTCATAAAGTTCACACTCGTAAGCCCCGGAATTTCCACAGGATACTGAAATCCCAGGAAGAGCCCCAGGCGGGCCCTTTCTTCCGGAGGAAGAGCCAACAAATCCACACCCATAAAGTAAGCCGAGCCTTTGGTAACGGTAAAAGTTTCCCTACCCGCCAAAACGGCCGCCAGTGTAGATTTTCCGGATCCGTTGGGACCCATGATGGCATGAATCTCACCGGCCTTAACTTCAAGCGTTACTCCGCTAAGTATCTCCCTGTCTCCGATGCTTACATACAAATCGTTTATTTTTAACATATCTCTCTGTGTTTTTCCCATTCTTTTTTCCAATGAACCAGGCCTACAAAATTAAATACCAGAAAACATATGGCTACTATAGGCATAAATACCAGGCCCGACAAAATATACATGACCACATTCCCAATATTCAGTAAAATCCAAAAAATCCAGCACTCCCACTTTTTCTGAGCAGACAGAATTTGAGCCATCAGCATCAGACCGGCAACGGAAGCATCCAGGTACGGAGAGCGGGCCGGAGGAAATACATCCCACAACAAATGCAGTTTTGTGAGAAAGAACCCCCAAAACAGAATAAAGCCTACCAGCAGCAACACATAACGCACCCGTTGCCGGTTGCTCAAAAACGAAGTGAGTAATTGATTCCTGGAATTTTTCTGCCCCTCGCCCGGCCGTGTCCACCTGTACAATCCATATATATTAATGCCTAACGAAACAGGTTGCAACAACATGTTGGTATAAAGATGTTTTTGAAGAAACATCAAAAAGAGTACAAACGCGTACACAAAACCAACCCAGTAATTGACGGCTCGTGCCAGACTGGCCAGAAAAACAGAAGTTAAGCCAAGCAGGACACCAAAAAATTCCAGGTACGATATACCTTGATTTCCGATGGTAAAAAAAATGTTGTCCAGACTTAAAAATTCTATCATAATCATCCTACCGTGCCTTCCAATGAAACACTTAACAATTTTTGTGCTTCCACGGCAAATTCCATGGGAAGCTTATTTAACACTTCACGGGCGTATCCGTTAACAATTAAACCCACCGCATCTTCCGGGCCAATCCCGCGCTGCATGCAATAGAACAGCTGGTCTTCTCCTATTTTGGACGTAGTGGCCTCGTGTTCCACTATAGATGTAGGGTTCCCGTTCTCTATTACAGGAAATGTATGAGCACCGCAGGCATCGCCCAATAAAAGCGAATCGCATTGCGAATGGTTGCGTGCATTGTCCGCACCCGGTCCTACTTTCACAAGGCCCCTGTAGGAATTCTGGCTGTGTCCTGCAGAAATACCCTTACTCACAATCCGGCTGCGTGTATCTTTCCCAATATGTATCATTTTGGTTCCCGTATCTGCCTGCTGGTAATTATTGGTCACAGCAACCGAGTAAAATTCACTTACAGAGCCGTCTCCCAGCAATACGGTTGACGGGTATTTCCAGGTAATGGCAGAACCCGTTTCAACCTGAGTCCAGTACAATTTGGAACGATCTCCTTTACAAAGACCTCTTTTAGTTACAAAATTATAGATGCCTCCCTTGCCTTCCGCATCCCCGGGATACCAATTTTGAACGGTCGAATACTTTACTTCTGCATCTTGCATCACCACAATCTCTACCACAGCAGCATGCAACTGGTTCTCATCCCGTTGAGATGCCGTACAGCCTTCCAGGTAGCTTACGTAAGACCCCTCTTCCGCTACAATCAGGGTACGTTCAAATTGTCCTGTACCCCGGGCATTGATACGAAAATAACTGGACAGCTCCATAGGACAACGAACCCCTTTGGGTATATAACAAAATGAACCGTCGGAAAATACGGCAGAATTCAAGGCAGCAAAAAAATTGTCCTTGACTGAAACCACACTGGCCAGGTACTTTTGTACCAGGGCCGGATAATCCCTTACAGCTTCTGAAAAAGAGCAAAAAATAATACCCTTTTCCGCCAACGTTTCTTTAAACGTTGTTTTTACAGAAACCGAGTCAAGTATGGCATCTACGGCCATGCCGGCCAGTACATTTCTTTCGTGCAGGGGTATGCCCAGTTTATCAAAGGTTTGTGCGATTTTTGGATCTACTTCTCCTGCCTCTGAACCCACAGATGCCGTACCTTTAGGAGCGGCATAATAAATAATGTCCTGGTAATCAATGGGAGGAATGGTCAGGTGTCCCCATTGCGGCATAGTCATCTTTTGCCACTGCCTGAATGCATTCAGACGAAATTCCAACATCCAGTCCGGTTCCTGTTTTTTTTCTGACAAAAGCCGTATAATATTTTCATTCAATCCTTTGGGAAAATACTCCAGTTCCAGGTCGGTTACAAATCCCTGCTCGTATTCACTTTCAGCAATTTTTTTAAGTATGTCGTCCTGTTTTTCTTTCATAGCCCGCAAATATACCATCTTTTCTGTACTTTTGCTTTATGAACACGAAAAAAGGACCACAAAAGACACTCATAAAAGAGTTGGGAAAACAAGCGCTTATGAACAGATTATCAGCACGCTTCACTTCCCGCAATCAGGCAACGCTTCAGGGTCCCGGCGACGATGCTTCCGTTGCCTGTTACAACCAGGCCCTTACGGTATCTGCACAAAAATTGTCCCTGGAAGGGATTGATTTTGACCTTTCCTATTTCCCCTTAAAATTTGTTGGTTACAAAACGGCCGTTCATGCCATGGGGCAGGTAATGGCCATGAATGCCGTTCCGCTGCAACTCCTGGTTTGTGCCGGAGTATCCCAACGTTTTTACATAGAAGATCTGGACGAATTATTCCTGGGAATTGAAGCCGCTGCCCAAATGTACGGCGCCGACATTGCATTTTTGGACATCCAGTCTTCCTATACAGGCCTGACCTTATCCATTACTGCCACGGGTGACTGCGATGCCGGTTTACTTACCCGCAGAAGTGGGGCCCGCAATACAGACCTTATCTGCCTTAGCGGAAATGTAGGTGCTGCGTACATGGGTTTGCAGTTATTGGAACGGGAAAAAAGAGTTTTTACCGGCGAGGCCAACAAAGACGAGCTTCCCAGCCTGGAAGGATTTGAATACATCCTGGAACGATACCTCAAGCCCGAACTCCCAAAAGCCCTACTCGACAATCTTAAAGCAGATGATGCAGTGCCAACCGCTATGTGCCTGCTTACTAACGGATTGTCAGATGGCGTTTTGCGTATTGCTCAAGCCTCGGGTACGGGGGCTAATATCTTCCTTGATAAAATACCCATAGCACGTCAATGCTACGATTTTGCAGAAACGGAAGAGAATCTGTCTCCTGTGGTGGCAGCCCTAAACGGCGGCGACGATTACCAAATGCTTTTCACCCTGCCTTTGTCTATGTACGATACCCTGGTCAAGGAATATACCCTGGATATCATAGGTCATATATGCGAAGCTTCCCGGGGGTGCAGGCTCATCACACCGGACGGCCGTTCGCTCCCCCTGGAAAGCCCGGGACTTACAATACACTAAAATTCTTAACTACCGGCTTAAAACTCAACTGCAGGCGGAATCTCTGTTCCTTCTGCTGCCTGGAAGTAGGCTTTTGTTTCAAACTTTCTTATACGGGCTACAATTGATTGGGGAAATTTGCGGATAAGTACGTTATAAGACTGTACTACTTGATTGAAAGACCTTCTTTCCACTGCAATCCTGTTTTCCGTACCTTCCAGCTGTGCCTGCAATTCCAGGAAATTCTGGTTGGCTTTTAGCTCGGGATATCTTTCAATAACCACCAGCATCCTGCCCAGAGACTGGCTCAGGTTGTCCTGTGCGCTTTGAAAGGCAGCCAGGTTTTCTTCTGTAAGATTTGTTGGATCAACGGTAACCTGCGTAGCCTTTGAACGGGCCTCTATGACAGCTTCCAGGGTGCTCTTTTCAAAATCCACAGCTCCTTTTACAGTATTTACCAGGTTGGGAATCAGGTCAGCCCTGCGCTGGTACACATTTTCTACTTGTGCCCAGGCCTGAACGGTCTGTTCCTGAGCTTCTACCATTCTGTTGTTTATTTTAACAAACCACAAAACCACCAAGGCAATGGCGGCCAGAACGATAATCCAAATTGTTCTTTTTTTCATTTTTTATTGTATTAATTCAAAATCTAATTGTTTTTGCTCCATGTTTGCTCTTGTTACAGCTATGCGCACCTTTTGTCCTAACGCAAAATGTTTGCCGGAATGGGTACCTGTAAGTGTCATGACATCTTTGTCATATACGTAGTAATCATCTGTCATGTCCCTGACAGAAACCATCCCCTCTATCATGGTCTTGTCCAATTCCACAAACATACCCCATTCTGTCATTCCCGTAATCACACCGTCAAATTCCTTCCCAATCTTATCCTGCATAAACTCCACCATCTTGTACTTGATACTGGCTCGTTCTGCTTCCGTAGCCAGTTGTTCACGCTGGGAAAGATGTATGCATTGGTTCTCCATTTGTCCCACCGGCACCTCTTTGCCTCCGCTTATATAATGCAACAAAAGCCTGTGTACCATCAAGTCTGAATAACGCCGGATGGGAGAAGTAAAATGGGTATAATTACTGAATGCCAAGCCAAAGTGCCCCGCATTTTTAGTACTGTAGTGCGCTCTGGGCATAGAACGCAGGGCCATAATCACAATCCCCCCGGCTTCTGCTTTCTCTTTTGTCTTGTTCAGCAGGGTGTTCAGCTCCCGGGCATAGTCCCGCGGCGAATTTACCTGCTTCATTTGATACCCAAAGTGGTGCACAAAGTTGCGAAAAGCCTCCATTTTGTCTTCGTCCGGTGATTCATGAATGCGGTACACAAAAGCCGGCGGTTTTCCCGTTTGTTTGTTTTTCTTTTTTTGGACAAACTCCGTTACCTCCCGGTTGGCCAGCAGCATAAATTCTTCAATAAGCCGATGCGAATCCAACTGCTCCCTTACGCGAATATCCACAGGTACCCCCTGCTCATCCACCTGCACTTTTACCTCGGCTTTATCAAAGTCCACCGCCCCGCTGCGCATACGTTCTTCACGTAACCTGCTTGCCTGCCGGTGCAGGAATACCAGGCTTTCGCAAACCTCCGGCGGAATCTTTACGTCTGCAGCTACTTGATTTCCTTCACCTGCATCCAGCACAGCCTGCGCCTGCTCGTAGGACAGACGGCAATCGGAACGGATAACAGTTCTCCCAAACCAGCGGGAGACCACGTTGAAATTTTCATCAAATTCAAAAACTGCAGAAACACATAGCTTATCTTCATGGGGCCTGAGCGAGCATAGCTGGTTGGAAAGTTTTTCCGGGAACATGGGTACTGTTCTGTCCACCAGGTACACAGAATTTCCTCTTTCATAAGCCGCCTTGTCCAGCAGAGATCCCGAATCTACGTAATGACTGACATCTGCTATATGAACACCTACTTCTGTAAGAACTTTTCCCTTACCCGTTTTGCGGTAAGATAAAGCATCGTCAAAATCTTTGGCATCTGCCGGGTCTATAGTAAAAGACGGTATTTTCCTAAAATCACGTCTGCCTTGTATATCTTCCGGCAAGATAGTATCTCTGAGCTCATTAGCCAGGTCTTCTACTTTTTTGTCAAACCGGTAAGGCAACCCAAACTCGGCCAAAATAGCGTGCATTTCTGTCTGGTTTTCCCCCGGAGTCCCCAGCACATCTGTTATTCTCCCTATAGGAAAATTGCCTCTTTTATCCCAATCCGTCACCAAAGCCGCAACTTTTTGTCCGTTACGTGCTCCGGAGAGAGTCCCTTTCTGCACATGAATGTCGTACGGCATATTTTTAGACTCCGTAATCACATACGCCTGTTTATCGACAATTTGCAGAATTCCCACATACGGCCTGGAAGAACGCTCTTTTATAAAAAGTACCTGTCTCTCCAGTTTTTTATCCTGCCGGTTTTTTGCAGCGTAAACTGCAACGCGTACCAGGTCCCCGTGCAACGCTCCGTTCAATTTTCTGGCAGGAATAAAAACATCCTCTACCGGCTTTTGCCCCTCCTTTACTTGTACGGCAAGAAAGGCATACCCCTCCCGGGTCATGCTCAGCACACCTTCGTATTCAGCCTGATTTATGCCTCCTTGTTGTTTTCTGTTTCCGGATTTTTTCTTCCGTCCGGAATACTTTTTTGTCTGTTTTACACTCATAATATGCTACAAATGTACACAAAATCTTTTCGTACCTTTGTAAGCTTACAACGTACTTTATGAAAAAAGTTCTTTTAATGATACTCGACGGCTGGGGTGAAGGAAAACACAACCGCACCAATGCTATTTACACTGCAGGCCAGCCACATATTGATAGATTACGTCAGTTGTACCCCCATAGTACCTTGAGCGCCTGCGGCGAAGATGTTGGCCTTCCGGAAGGCCAAATGGGGAACTCGGAAGTAGGCCATCTGAATATAGGTGCAGGACGTATTGTTTACCAGGACCTGGTGAAAATCAACAGGGCTTGCCGGGACGGATCCATCCGGGAAAACAAAGAAGTACAGGCTGTCTTTCAGTATGTTAAACACTCCGGCAAGGCACTCCACCTGATGGGGCTTGTTTCTGACGGCGGGGTACACTCCTCTATGGAGCACCTTTTTACCTTTCTGGATATTGCCAAAGAATACGACCTGTCCAAAGTGTATGTACATTGCCTTATGGACGGCCGCGATACCGATCCCCGCAGCGGAAAAGGATTTGTGGAACAATTGCAGGCACATCTGGAACAGACTACCGGAAAAATTGCAAGTGTTATCGGGCGGTATTATACCATGGACAGGGACAAACGCTGGGACCGGGTCAAAGAAGGGTACGACCTGATTGTTCACGCTACAGGCACTCCGTTCCGCAATGCTGCAGAAGGCATTGCCGAGAGCTACCGCCGGGGAATTACGGACGAGTTTATAAAACCCATTGTATGTGTGGATGAAAGCGGTATTCCTGTAGGAACTCTTGAACAAAACGATGCCCTGATCTTTTTCAACTTCCGGAACGACCGGGCCCGTGAAATCACCCACGTTCTCACACAAGAAAACATGCCGGAATACGGCATGTACACCATACCCCTGTATTATTGCTGCCTTACTCCCTATGACGACACATTCCGGGGGCTTCACGTACTTTTTGATAAAGAAAAAGTTGAAAATACCCTTGGCCGGATTATCAGTGACCGGGGGTTGCATCAATTACGCATAGCAGAAACAGAGAAATACGCTCACGTAACCTTCTTTTTTTCCGGAGGCCGGGAAGAAACTTTTCCTTTGGAAAACAGAATCCTGGTACCCTCTCCCAAAGTGGCCACGTACGACCTTAAACCGGAAATGAGTGCCCCACAGGTTGCTGAAAAAGCAAAAGAAGCACTCAGAGAACAAAAATACCACCTGGTGGTCCTCAACTTTGCCAACGGAGACATGGTGGGCCATACCGGCGTCTATGAAGCCATTTGCCAAGCCGTAAAGGTCATTGACCGCCTGGCATTTGAAGTAACAGAAACAGCCGTGGAAAACGGCTATTCCGTACTTATTACGGCAGACCACGGCAACGCAGACAACGCCATCAATCCGGACGGGTCTCCCAACACGTCCCACTCCCTGAACCGGGTTCCCTTTACCGTAGTGGACAACGGGGTTGCATCTGTAAAAGACGGTATATTGGCAGATATTGCCCCCACCATACTTGATTTAATGGAAATTCCCTTACCCAAAGAAATGACCGGAAAGTCGCTGATTCAAAAAATGTAACTCTTTATGTCCTCCTTCGTTCACCTTCACGTTCATACCCAATATTCCATTCTTGACGGAGCCGCGTTTATTCCGGACCTCTTTAAAAAAGCCGAGGCAGACGGACAAACCGCCCTGGCCATAACGGACCACGGGAATATGTTTGGCGTAAAGGAATTTCTGGACGTAGCCAAAGCACACCCTACCGTCAAGCCCATTGTCGGATGCGAGGTGTACGTAGCTCCGGAAGGCCGTCACTTAAAAAGAAATACAGAAGAGGCCACCACGTGCCACCTGGTACTGCTTGCCAAAAATCACGAAGGATACTTAAACCTGATAAAACTGGTATCGCAGGCGTGGGTAGACGGTTTTTACTACAAGCCCCGCATAGACCACAGTTTGCTCAAACAGTACAGCCATGGACTGATAGCCCTGAGCGCATGCCTTGCCGGAGAACTGCCCCGCCTGGTAAAAGCCGGGCGGCTGGAAGAAGCTTCTGAACTGATTGTCAACTACAAAAACCTGTTTGGCGAAGATTACTACATTGAGTTGCAACGTCACAAAACCCTGCTAACCAACCCCAATGCTCAAAGTACCTACGCCCTTCAAAAACAAATAGAGCCCCATCTTATAGCATTGGCAGCAAAACACGGGGTTCAGCTGGTGGCTACCAACGACGTCCATTTTGTCAATTATGAAGATGCCCCGGCCCACGACAGACTTATTTGTGTCTCTACCAACGACGACGTAACAGACCAAAACCGCAAATTACGTTATACAGAACAAGAATACCTGAAGTCTGTCCGCGAAATGTCGGAACTCTTTGCAGATGTACCCCGGGTACTGGAAACAACGGTGGAAATTGCAAATAAAATTGAAACGTACACCTTGGACAGAAGTGCTATTCTGCCTCACTTTCCTATTCCGGAAGATTTTCCCCACTCCAATGCCTACCTAAAACACCTGACGTATGAAGGAGCCCGGCGCCTGTACGGGGAAATAACACCGGAGCTGCAAGAAAGAATGGACTTTGAGCTACAAACCATTGAACAGATGAATTTCCCGGATTATTTTCTCATTGTCAGGGATTTCATACACCAAGCCCGCCGTATGGACGTATGGGTGGGGCCGGGCAGAGGCTCGGCCGCCGGAAGTGTGGTTGCTTATTGCCTGGGCATTACATTAGTTGACCCCATTCGCTACGGGCTTCTTTTTGAGCGGTTTTTAAACCGGAACCGGGTAACGCTTCCGGATATTGACATTGACTTTGCAGACGACGGACGGGCAAAAGTTCTGGAGTATGTAGAAGAAAAATACGGCAAAGACCAGGTCTGCCATGTTATTACTTTTGGCACCATGGCGGCTAAGAGTGCCATAAAAGACGTAGCGCGTGTGCAACGCCTGCCTTTAGCCGAGGCAGAACGCCTGGCCAAACTCATTCCGGACCGCCTTCCGGAAAAAGATGACCGACCACAAAAAGTAAACATAGAAAATTCTATAAAATACGTACCGGAACTGCAGGAGGCTCTGAAATCTGAGGATCCTCTGGTACGGACAACCCTGGAATATGCACAAAAACTGGAAGGCTCTGTCCGCAATACAGGAGTACATGCCAGTGCTATAATTATTGGCCCCGACAACCTGACCAACCACATTCCGCTGGCGGTCATCAAAGATAAAATAACCGGAAAAGACACCCTGGTATCTCAATTTGACGGATCGCAAATTGAAAAAGTAGGTATGTTAAAGATGGATTTTCTGGGACTTACAACGCTCAGCATCTTGCGAACAGCTGTTGAAAACATCCGGGAAAATCATGGTGTTACTATTGATGTAAACAACCTTCCGCTTACAGACGGTCCCACATTTGAGTTGTTTAGCCGGGGAGACACAATAGGCATTTTTCAGTTTGAAAGCGACGGGATGCGCAAATGGTTACGTGAACTAAAGCCCACCTGCGTAGAAGACCTGATTGCCATGACAGCCCTCTACCGCCCCGGCCCCATGGATTACATACCCGATTTTATTGACCGGAAACACGGCCGTAAGGAAATCACCTACGATTTACCGCAGATGGAAAAATACCTGAAAGAAACGTACGGCATTACCGTTTATCAGGAACAGGTCATGCTCCTGTCGCAGGAATTGGCCGGTTTTAGCGGGTTTGAGGCAGATTCGCTTCGCCGGGCCATGGGTAAGAAAAAACCGGAAGAAATGGAAAAGCTTAAAAAAGACTTCCTGAACGGTGGTAAGGAGCGAGGTGTTGCTGAAAACGTACTAAAAAAAATCTGGGTTGACTGGACAGCTTTCTCTCAATACGCTTTTAACAAATCACATGCTGCCAGTTACTCCATGCTCAGCTACCAGGCCGGATATTTAAAGGCCAATTACCCGGCAGATTACATGGCTGCCTTACTTACCAGAGTCCGTGATAACATTACCGAAGTATCTAAATACATGGACGAGTGCAGGCGTATGGAATTGAACGTTTTGGGACCCGATATTAATGAGTCCATGCACGATTTTACAGTCAACAAAAAAGGAGACATCCGTTTTGGAATGGCCGGGATAAAAGGAGTAGGGTATGGAGCTGTAGAAAACATTGTAGAGAACAGAAAAGAAAACGGGCCTTATACAGACATCTACAACTTCATTGAAAGGATAAGCCTTACTACGTGCAATAGAAAAGTGCTGGAAAGTCTTGTTTATGCCGGAGCTTTTGACACCTTTTCCTCCATTAAACGAGAACAATATTTCCTCCCGTGCAACAAAGACGGAACGTTCCTGGAAAGTATAATCTGCTACGGAGACCGTCTTCAGGAAGAGAAAAATAAAGGCATTGCGAGCTTGTTTGGGGAAGGTTCCGATTCGCTGGCACCTCCGGAAAAACCGGCACCTCCGTCCCTGAGCCTTGAAATTCAGGAAGATTTTCTGAAAAAAGAAAAAGAAATGGTGGGCATTTACTTGTCTTCACACCCGTTGGACAACTTTCGTTTTGAGATGAGTCATTTCACCTCACACACGATACAACAGGTGCTGGAAATCCTTGATGAAAGCCAGTCTGTTGAAAATTTCGTTCCCCGGGAAGTACATATTGCCGGTATTGTAACAAACGTTACCACGGCCCTGGCAAGAACCACCGGCCGCCCCTGGGGCACCTGCACTGTAGAAGACTACAGCGGCACCATAAAGTTCACACTTTTTGGAAAAGAATACGAACAGTACCTTCCTTATATGCGTGAAAACGAAATCCTCCTGATGAATTGTTCCATTCAGGAGCGATTTAGAACAAGAAGCCGGGACCAGAAAATTGATTCCGGTCCTAAAGAAAAAGAAGTTAAAATACTAAAGATATCACTGCTTGCCAATGCACGCGAATCGCTCCACTCGCTCATATTAAACCTGCAGGTAGAGCAAATAACAGATGCGTTCAGAAAGGAATTGGTAAAGGTACTGTCTGATAACCCCGGGAAGGTTACCATCCACTTAAAACTTCACGACAAGAACGAAAACATGTGTGTTAAACTCTTTTCCCGTTCGCACCGTGTTGACCTTACTCCGGAATTCTTAGACTGGCTTTACAAAAAAGGAATTGACTATTCAGTGGAGTAACCACCTTTCCATGATTTGCATATCTTCAGGATACGTAATCTTGGTGTTTTTTTCTTCTCCTTTTACAATATAAATCTTCTCTCTGTACAAATAACGTCTGACTACGCCACAATCGTCTGTTGCAGAAAAACCCCGGTCGTCCATAGCGTAACCGTATGCTTTTTGTATCACTTCTATTCTAAAGGCCTGAGGGGTCTGAGCTCTTTGGAACAAACTCCTGTCCGGGACCCGAACAATATGATCGCCGCCCGGTCCGGTAAAAAACAACGTATCGGTAACGGGCACAGCTACGCCTACAGCACGGTATTTATTTAGTGCTTCCAGCACATGGGTTATAATCTGCCGGCTGACCAACGGTCTGGCAGCATCATGCAAAATCAGGTTATCATCCGGCCGGTTGGAAAAAGCCTGCACCGCAGCATATGATGATTGGTGGCGCTGTTCTCCGCCTGTGATAATTTTAGTTACCTTTTTCCAATCATTTTTATCTATAATCTCTTGTACTCTGGATACCTCCTCACGGGCCGCAACAATAGCCACCTGGTCAATTCCGGGGTGTGAATCAAAAGCATCAACCGCCCACTCCAAAACAAGTTTTCCCTGCAAAGGAAGAAATTGTTTAGGCACGTCGGCATCTGTCCGGGTTCCTTTTCCGGCTGCCATGATTACTGCTATGTTGGCCCTTTTGCTCATTTATATATTCTTACAAAAGGCCCCAGGTCATCTCCAAAATCAATGGTAAATTTTTGGGCCCTTCCTAACGCATTGTCCACATCAAAGGTAATATCAAACGATTCGTCCCGGGCATCGAAACGGAATGTGTTGCCGTTTTTATGTACCAATTGGGCAATTACGTCGTTGATGGCTAAATATAAGAAATTATTTTGTTCGTACACACGTACTTCTCCAAATATATCCTTGAAATAAAGGCCGGCATACACCTTGTTTTCAAATGGTTTAACAAATTCTTCTTCAACCTTTGGTTTACGTTCAGGCGAGGGCTGCATATACTCATCGTAAAGCTCAGTAATCCAGTCTGATTCAACCCCCCTGTACAAATCAATGATTTGCCTTGCTATAGCAGTTTGCGGAGATGCAGTTGTCCCTTGGTTCATGAGAACGCTTACACCCAGGTTCAGTTCCGGTACCAATACTACCCATGCCGTATAACCTCCTGCCAGGCCTGTGTGGTTGATTAATTTCCCTTGCACTCCCTGTTCAATACGCCACCCTTGTGCATAAAGTATCACGCGCTTGTTGTCCCAGGAACAAATGGTTCCCGGACTGAAAATAGTCTGTACTGTGCGAGATGAAAGGATTTGCTTGTCCTTGTACGTGCCATTACCCAGCCACATTTTCATCCACTGCCCCATGTCGTGTGCATTGGACATAACAAACGCTGCCGGCGAAACGGCCTGCAGCCAGGCATAAGCATCGTCCCTGTCGTCCCGCGGAGTAAGCTGCAATCCGTTGTCTGTTTTACGCAAGCGGTATCCGTATGCAAAATTCTCTGCCGTAAAATAGGAGTCTTTACCGGTACGCGTATGGTTCATTTCCAACGGTTTAAAAATATACTCTTCCAAGGCTTCTTCCCAGGTGAGTCCGGTATATTTTTCCACTATACGGGCTGCTACAGTATATAACGCGTTGCAATAAGCATACGTTTCTCTAAAACCATAAGTAGGTCTGACCAGGCTAAACATACGGTACAAATCGTCTCTGCCATAACCCAAAGCCGGTATAACATCCAGTGCTTGTGCCTGAAAACCGGTTTTGTGGTTCATGATGTCTTTAACCAGGTAATTTTCTGTTACCCATGGATCGTACAACCGAAAATCGGGCAGGTGATCTATTACCCGGTCTGTCCATTTTACGTACCCCTGATCTACCATAATACCCATTAGAGCTGCTGTAAAGGCTTTACTGGTAGAAGCATTAACAAACAACGTGTACTTGTTGGCAGCCGGAGCTTTCTTTTCAGCTCTCAAATGACCTATACCTTCAGCAAATACAGTTTCTCCGTCTTTAACAACTGTTACGGCCATAGCCGGGACGTTCCAGAGTTTTTGAACCCTGAGGGCAATGTCTTCAATGTCTTTTTCATAGGTGACAGGAACTTGTTGTGCATACAATGCCACATGGCACATTACGCAACCAAGTACCATCACCAGGAATCTTACTGGTTTCATGGTTTTATTATTTATTTTTTACGTTTGGTAGTTGCTTTTTGAGCTTCTTTTGCACTCTTTTTACTTCCAGCCTTCCATAAGTCAAATACAATAGGTGTGGCAAGTAACACCGATGTAAAGGGACAAATGGCAACTCCAATAGCCAGGGCAACGGCAAATCCGCGAATTACCTCCCCGCCAAAAATGGCAATGGCCAGCAACACCACAAGTGTGGTGGTTGATGTATTCACCGTACGCGACAAAGTAGAGTTGAGCGCCTCGTTAACATTCTCCTGCACATCCCGTTTGGGATACAATGTTCTGTACTCACGTAACCTGTCAAAGATCACAACCGTGTCGTTCAGGGAATACCCAATGATGGTCAGTACCGCTGCAATAAACTGCTGGTCCACGTCAAGCGTAAAGGGCAGTATCCCTGTGAATATAGAGAAGAAGGAGAGAACAAATATAGTGTTGAATATTAGGGATATGAGTCCTCCTATACCCCAGGACCAATTGCGGAAACGTGCAGCAATGTAGGCAAATATGGCAAGGAACGAGAGCAGGATAGCTATGGTGGCATCTCGTTTTATATCACTGGCCACGGTGGGTCCCACTTTTTCCGAACTGATAATTCCATTAGGGTTATCTATAGTAGAAAGGAACTCCGGTAAAGACATATCGTTTGCATAGAAATCCACCAGGGCCAGGTAGAGCATTTCGTCCACTTCTGCATCTGCCGCTGAGCCTTCATCTTCAATCTTGTATTTTGTAGTTACACGCATCTGGCTGCCTCCGCCAAACTCTTTCACCTCCACCCCTCCCTGGAAAGCTTCCGTAACTTTTTCACGCACTGCCTCTGCCGAAACTTCCTGGTCAAACCGTATCACGTACGTCCTGCCTCCTGTAAAGTCCACTCCGTAAGTAAAACCTTTAATAAAGATAAAACCCAGCCCTACAACCATAATGGCTACAGCCGTGATGTAATATTTATTACGGTTTTCTACAATTTTGATCTTTGTGTTTTGCAGAAAACTCCGTGTAAACTTGTTATCAAATGTGATATTCTTTCCTCTTGACAGGCGGCTGTCTATGAGCAACCTGGTAATAAATATAGAAGTCAGGAGGGAAGTAATCAGACCAATTACCAACGTAGTGGCAAATCCTTGTACCGGTCCGGAACCAAATATCATAAGAATAATACCGGTAATGAGCGTGGTAAAGTTCCCGTCCAGAATAGCCGAATACGCATTCTTGTATCCGTCTGCCACAGCCAGGCGCAACGCCTTGCCAGCCCGCAGCTCTTCTTTGATCCATTCGTTTATAATCACGTTGGCATCAACCGCCATACCCAATGTTAACACAATCCCCGCAATACCCGGCAACGTAAGCACGGCCCCAAAAGACACGAGTGCACCGAAGAGGAACAGCAAGTTACAGAGCAAAGCTATAGATGCAAAAACTCCGGCCCTGTTGTAGAACAGAATCATATAAACCAACACCAGCAAAAAGGCTATGGCAAAAGATATCAGCCCCAAACTAATGGAGCGTGTTCCCAGCGACGGCCCTACAATACTTTCTTGCACAATACTGGTGGGAGCGGGAAGTTTCCCCGATTTTAACACGTTGGCCAGGTCATCTGCCTCTTCCGAAGTAAAGTCTCCGCTTATCTGAGAGCGACCTCCGGTGATTTCTGTATGTACACGCGGATAAGAATATACCATGTCGTCCAGCACAATAGCAATGGCCTTGCCAATGTTGTCTGCCGTCATACGTGCCCAGGTACGGGCCCCTTCTGCATTCATTCCCATATCTACCACGGGAGTACCACCGCGGGTCTGGTCAAATTGTTTGCGGGCATCGGTTACCACCCCGCCGTCCAGCGGAGCCCTGCCATCGCGCGTATTTACTTTTATGGCTATCAACTCGTAGTAAACATCGCTTACCTTATCGGCTTTAACCGACCACAACATACGTGCATCTGCCGGCAACACAGCCTGAACCTGAGGCAATTCCAACCATGTATTAATCATGGCCGTATCACGGTAATGCGCACGTCCAACACAGGGACCGGGGGCCAACTGTCCGTTGTACACACTGGGATTCAGTAAATTAAAGAGTGGATTTTGTTTGGCCCACACAACCATATCGTCAGATAAAGAATCTTCTTTGGCCAATTGCGCCAGCAAGTCGTCTGCCTCGTCTTCACCCTCTGCTGTTTCTGCGGGAGCAACTTCCAAATCACCCAGGTATTCACGCAATACCTGATTGGCTTCCTGCAAGGCGGGGAAAACCTCGGAATTCTCATACGTTTCCCAAAACTCCAAAGAGGCGGTTCCCTGAAGCAGTTTCCTTACACGTTCCGGTTCTTTAATACCGGGCAGTTCAACTAAAATCCTGCCGGTCGTTCCCAGACGCTGGATGTTGGGCTGGGTCACACCAAAACGGTCAATACGGTTCCGCAGGACGTTGAACGAGTTTGCCATGGCAGACTCGGCCTCGCTCCGGATAATCCGGACCACTTCATCGTTAGAGGTTTCCGGCTTAATCCGTTCGCGCATATCGTACGTTCCAAAAATTTTGGACAGACGTTCACCCGGAGCCACCTCGTTCCAGGATTCAACAAACAAAGAAAGATAGTCGGACCTGGATCCTTCTGCCACTTTTTGGTTTGTTCTTTCAAGGGCTTTATTAAATTCAGGGTCCAGGCTGTAATCGGACAAGGCGCGGATAAGGCTTTCCAGCTTTACTTCCATCATCACGTTCATTCCACCCTTCAAGTCAAGCCCCAGATTGATTTCTCTCTCTTTTATCTCTTTGTATGTGAACCACATGAACACCTTTTCAGGTGTTATGGAATCAATGTAGTAACTTTGTTTTGCATTTCTGAGCGAATCCAGGAAAAAAGCCTGATCCAATTCGTCAATATTTTTGTATTCCGGAGTGTCTTGAATTGCAATAGCCGCTTTTTCTGCATAACTTGTTGCTTTGCTCTCTTGTATCCTTGTAGCTGCAGTAAAAGACAACTGATAAATACAGGCCAGAGAAATAAGTATTACCACCAGCCGAATGGCTCCTTTGCTTTGCATAGTCTAAATATTATTAATTTATATAAGTCAGGTAAAATAGGGAACAAATGTAATGTTTTTTCCCTAAATAATTAACTTTGTAGTTCGTATTTCTACCAAATATGATCAGGAGGCATTATATAATAGCAGGTTTAACAGTTGCTTTATGCACAGCAGCCTCTGTTCTTTACGCCCAGACGCAGTCCGCCGAGGACCTGCTTAAGGAAGGAGAACGGCTGCATCTTCAGTACGAGTTTGAACGTGCCATTGAGGCTTTTTCACGGGTTATTGGAGCATCCGATGACTCTTTGCTCATAAGCCGGGCAGAGCAGCACAAAGTCTATTGTGAAAACGGACTCATTATGAGCAACTATGTAGTGCGCCCGCACGTGTTGGGACAAGCTGTTGTTCCTGCACGGGATTTCCCGCTGTATTACGATCTGGCTCCTTCGGGCTGTTGGGTTTATCCGCCGGACGAACTCCTGAAACATGTAAACGACAACGGAGAAAAGAAATTTCCCTTGTTTTACCGGGATAACCTGCACCGTATGGTTTTTACTGCCCGTGACACTTTATCCGGTACCGGCTGGGATATCTATATGACTGAACGCACTTCAGACACGGCTGTTACCTGGACACCTCCGGTACGGCTGGGATCAGACATCAATACGCCGGGTAATGAAATGTACCCCGTATTAAGTGCAGACGGCAACACCCTGTATTTTTGCTCGGACGGACTCCCCGGCCTGGGGGGATTCAACCTGTTTGTAAGCTACCGCGATGAAAACAACCAAACATGGAGCGTTCCGGAAAATATGGGAATTCCTTTTTCATCTTCTTCGAACGACATGTTGTATATGTTATCGGATGACCTCCGGTATTTCTATTTTGTTTCCGACAGAAATGCCCCCGCAGATTCATTGATTCTGTATAAAATTGAACACGAGGTCAGTCCTGTCAAAATACGCCCCTCCTCGGTGCAGGAACTTAGAGAAATTGCAGCCCTTGCCCCGCAGAGCAACTACCTCGGCACAAATACCGGAACGTCGGACCGTGCAGCAGGCAGCCACGCAACGGATAACCGCGCAACAGGCAGCCGCGTGGCAGATTCAACCAACAACCGCACAGCCGTTTCCGACTCCGTCTTGCAGAAAACACGGGAAGCTACCCGGCATTACGCAGAATTGAATAAGACCATAAGAGGCCTGGCCGGGCTGGTACAAAAACATGAACAAAAACTGGACAGCCTGCGCGCAATGTATACCTCTCTTTCCCGGGAAGAGGACAAATCCGTTTTTGCAAGCCACATACGAGATGAAGAGTTTGGGCTTATGGAATTACAGCAATCCCTGCGCGATACCCAAAAAGCGGCTCAGGCCATTGAAGATATGTTCCTTTGGCACGGAGTATTGGCCGTACCGGAAACTCAAGCCTTTGCCAGCGAAAAAACCGGTGGTACAACTAGTGCGCAGGCGAATACCTTATCCGGTACCGCACAGGCAAAAACAGCCCTGTTTTCTCCTGTTAAGCAAGATGCAGGAACCCTGGATGGTCATGTTTTTCTGGCACCCGCTCCCATTGTACCACCAGTAGACCTTTCATTCCGTATTGAAAAACAAGCCGTGATTGTTCCCTGGGAAAACGAACCCGCAGGTCTGTATTACAGAATCCAATTATTTACAGTTTCACGAAAAGTAACTCTTAGCCAGCTCAAAGGCATAAGCCCTGTGTTTGAAGTACGAGTAGGAAACAAATATGTATATTATGCAGGCCAGTTCCAGACCTACAACCAGGCATCCCGGGCCTTAGCAACTGTTAGAAAACAAGGGGTTTCCGGTGCTCTGGTTGTAGCCTTTTTTGAAAGAAAATCCATTTCTGTGCAGGAAGGGCGCCAAAGAGAAGCACAAAAGAAAACGGCTCCGGAAAACACCGGTATATACCAGGTGTATCTGGGAACAGGAGAAATAGCGACTGAACTTTTAGCTGCGGTAAATGAGCTCACAAATAAAGACATCATTCGGGTGGCAAAGGGCGATGCAGCGGAGCATTTTATAGGTCCTTTCAGTTCACGCGCGCAAGCGGAAGAGCTGGCAAAAGCCCTGAAAGAAAAAGGTTTTATCTTTGTGCGTATCCAAGAAGTAACCCCTTAAACCATTTTATGTAATTCATTAAATAGTAGAGATATGGGATTGGTAATTACACTTATTTTATTAGGCCTCCTGTTGCTCTTTGCAGAATTGACCGTCATACCGGGTTTTGGCATTGCGGGTATTCTGGGGCTGGCCGGTTTTGCAGGCGGCATTGTGCTGGCTTTCATGAAATTTGGAACAACCATTGGATTTATTGTATTGTTTGGAACACTCGTACTTTGCGGTATCCTGTTGTTTTTCACGCTTCGTTCCAAAACGTGGCGGAAAATTACCCTCAAAGAAAATATAGAAGAAAAAGCCTTATCCAGCCCGGAAGAACAAGGTATCTCGGTGGGGATGGAAGGTATCAGCCTTACACGTCTGAATCCGGCAGGTAACGGCCGTTTTGGGAACACAACGGTAGAGGTTCGTTCTTCCGAAGGTCTCATCCAGGCCAAAACCCCTATTAAGGTCGTATATATTGAAGGATTGAGTATATTTGTAGTTCCCCTGGAAATAGAAAACAATTAAAAAAAGAAGATATGATAGGAGCAACGTTAATTTGGATTGCCATTGGAATCATTGGCTTATTCATTCTTTTGTGGTTTTTCCCTGTTAATCTGTGGTTTCAGGCCCTGATATCCGGCGTAAGAATCAACCTCATTCAATTGGTGCTTATGCGGTGGAGGAAAGTCCCTCCCGGCACCATTGTCATGGCCATGGTTACCGGCACAAAAGCCGGGCTCACCCTGGACGTTAACGCCCTGGAAGCCCACTACCTGGCGAAAGGAAACGTAACCAAGGTGGTAAACGCCCTGATCTCGGCAGATAAAGCCAACATTCCGCTCGATTTTAAAATGGCAGCCGCCATTGATTTGGCAGGCCGCGACGTATTCGAGGCTGTCCAGATGTCTGTTAACCCCAAGGTAATCAATACTCCCCCTGTTTCTGCCGTGGCAAAAGACGGTATCCAGCTCATTGCCAAAGCCCGCGTAACCGTAAGGGCCAACATCAAGCAATTGGTTGGAGGTGCCGGCGAGGAAACCGTTCTGGCCCGTGTGGGCGAAGGCATTGTATCCAGCATTGGATCGTCCGCTTCGCACAAAACGGTGCTGGAAAATCCCGATTACATCTCCAAGGTAGTACTGGAAAAAGGACTGGACTCCGGAACAGCCTTTGAAATCCTTTCCATTGATATTGCCGACATTGACGTGGGTAAGAACATTGGAGCCGTTTTGCAAATGGACCAGGCCAACGCAGACAAAAACATCGCCCAGGCACGCGCCGAAGAGCGCCGCGCCATGGCCGTAGCTCTGGAACAGGAGAAAAAAGCCGAGGCACAGGAAGCCCGGGCCAAGGTCATCCTGGCCGAGGCACAAATCCCCCTGGCTATGGCAGAAGCCTTCCGCTCCGGCAATTTAGGCATCATGGATTACTACCGCATGAAGAACATCCAGGCCGATACCGACATGCGGGAACAGATTGCAAAATAAAATATATTCACTACCTTTGCTTCCCCTAAAAAAGGAAACAAAAGTTGGTCCGGTGAGGTGGGTGAGTGGCTGAAACCACCAGTTTGCTAAACTGACGTACTCGCAAGGGTACCGAGGGTTCGAATCCCTCCCTCACCGCCACACAAAAGGCTGCCTGTATTTGGTAGCCTTTTGTTTTTGTAATCCGGCCATCTGCCCGCCGGTTTTTCATTTCACCCGCTGCTCCTTCCGTGAAGACGCGTTCCCCTTCCTTCCCTTCCTTTTCCTTCCTTCCCCTTCCTTTTCCTTCCTTCCCGAGACGGCAAACCTCTTACACGAAGGGTGGTGACAGCATTTGGAGTAGCCCGACGGCACTCACAACCCATAACCAAGTGAAGCGATCGGCTATATCGGCCCGGAAAATCC
>DIRP01000022.1:53205-53377 GCA_002427525.1 Bacteroidales bacterium UBA5433
CCTCCCTTTTCGGGAGCCAATGTTTTCCTTAGCCGATACAGACCGTTCGCTAACATATTTCGTTGCTCTTCTATCGGTACATCCCGTTGCTCCCTCGCGGCATACTTTGTTGCTGCTCCGCCGGCACATTCTGGTGCTGCTCCGCTGTTTTCATGAAGGGTAGTAAGTAGCA
>DIRP01000020.1:0-28873 GCA_002427525.1 Bacteroidales bacterium UBA5433
CGGTATCTTATCAACAGGCACCCGGCCCAGCAAGCCTTTTGTTCCACAATACAGCAAGGCAATTTGTTTTCCTACAGACAACGGATTGTACTGTTTCTGAACCAGCAGTAACGAACTTTTCTGTCCTTTATCAAGAATGTGCAACGTGGTAGCATCCATATCTCCCCCAAAGCGTGTAAATGACTCCAGTTCCCTATACTGTGCCTGATCAATTTTCAATGTTCCGGCCACACGTTTCATGGCATCCAACTGTGCGTTTCCTCCCACCCGGGAAACAGATATACCCACGTTCACAGCCGGTCGGTACCCCTGGTTGAACAAGTCCGTATCCAGGAAAATCTGACCGTCGGTAATGGAAATAACGTTGGTGGGAATATAAGCCGAGACGTCCCCCGCCTGTGTCTCAATCACGGGAAGAGCCGTAAGCGACCCGCCTCCTTTGACCTTCCCTTTCAGGCACTCAGGGATGTCGTTCATTTGAACGGCTACCTGATCCTGGTCAACAATCCGCGCTGCACGCTCCAACAGCCTGGAATGCAAATAAAACACATCTCCCGGGTACGCTTCCCTTCCCGAGGGCCTGCGTAAAATCAGCGATACTTCCCGGTAAGAAACAGCTTGTTTTGACAAATCGTCGTAGATAACCAACGCATGCCTTCCTGTATCCCTGTAATACTCTCCTATAGCAGCGCCCGCAAAAGGAGCAAAATATTGCAACGCCGCAGGATCGCCGGCCGTTGCCGAAACAATGACCGTATAATCCATAGCCCCGTGCTTTTCCAGGGTGTTTAAAATAGAGGCAACGGTAGAGCCCTTTTGACCAATGGCAACGTATATACAATATACGGGATCTCCATCCAGGTAGTTGTTCCTCTGGTTGATGATGGTATCCAGTGCAATAGCAGTTTTTCCCGTCTGCCTGTCCCCAATAATCAGCTCCCGTTGTCCCCTCCCAATGGGAATCATGGCATCTATAGATTTTATGCCGGTTTGCAAAGGCTCGGAAACGGGC
Source organism: Bacteroidales bacterium UBA5433 (assembly GCA_002427525.1). Taxonomy (GTDB): domain Bacteria; phylum Bacteroidota; class Bacteroidia; order Bacteroidales; family UBA932; genus DMER64. The sequence continues at coordinate 1,013 of DIRP01000020.1, forward strand.
TGCCTGAAAATCACGCCGGGCGCTTTTCGCTCCAACGGCATATCAAAAACAGGCCCCGTTATTGGACCTTTACCGTCCAACGGATTTCCCAAAGGATCTATAACCCTGCCCAGCATTTTTTCACGGACCGGAACAGAAGCTATGGTACCTGTCCTCTTCACACTGTCCCCTTCCCTTACCTTACTGGTTGATCCCAGCAAAACGGCTCCCACATTGTCTTCTTCCAGGTTCATAACAATAGCCATGTCTCCGTTATCAAAGGCAAGCAATTCGTTAGCCTCGGCATGGTGCAATCCGTAAATACGAACAACTCCGTCACTGACCTGCAGGACAATGCCCTTTTCTTCATAAGCCGGCCGGTTGTCCAGCCCTTCCAGCTGCATGCGCAGTATATCTGTTACTTCTCCAGGTTTGATTAAATCTGACATAACAATTTCAATAAAACTCCTTTAATCCATAAGACTTCCCTACTTCACGCAAACGGGTTCTCAACGAGGCATCCCATTCGTTCATTCCCAGTGTAAGTGTAAAACCGCCTATCAGGTCCGGGTCTTCTTTCCATTCCAGTTCAACCTTTTCCGGGCTAGCGGGGTTCAACAGTTTCCTGATTTTTTCCAACATCCCGCTATCCCGCGGCAAGGGTGTCGTAAATACTCCGTATAAGATTCCATGCCGGTCACGGTATTTGTCTGCATACTGCAAACTGACAGAATGCATGGCTTTTTCCCGTTTTTGACTGATAAGCAAATCTAAAAATTTAGACAATACATCCAGCGATTGGGCATTGTAGTCGGGAAAAAGATCCAAAAAAAGTGCCTTCCTTTTTTCCGCATCCAGGGTCCTGTTTCCAAAAGTCCGTTCCAGATCAGGTACGGTCAAATAACAATCCGCCACCTGTTTCATCATGTGGTACAAATCCGTATCCGCCTGGTGCTCTATAGCATACTGCAGTAAAGCGCCCGCATACCGGGATGCTATCAATCCTTCATTCATACATACATCAACCTTCAGTTACAGGTCAAGCCCGGGGTTTTAAGGTTTCGTCAACCAACCGGTCAATCAAGTCGCGTTGTTTTGCTTCCGGTTCCAGTTGCCCGCGTAATAGTTTTTCAGCAATTTCAATAGAAAGTGAGGCAACTTGAAGGCGGATTTCCTGCAAAGCTTCTTCTTTTTCCAGCCGCAGTTGTTCCCGTGTTTTATCCAAAAGAAGTTGACCTTCTTTTTCTGCTGCCTCTTTAGCTTCCTCAATCAGTTGCACACGCAGGGCCCTGGATTGTTCCAGCAATTTTTCCTGTTCTTCCCGGGATTGCTGCAGGATTTTCTCTTCCTGCAGCTTTAAGGTGGCCAGCAATTGCCGTGCAGCAGCTGCATCTGCCAACGCTTTGTCAATCCTTTCGTTACGACGTTCCACCATTCCGGTTATAGCAGGCCAGCCAAAACGGGCCAGTATTACGAACAGGATGCCAAAAGCAAGAAGCATCCAGAACAACAATCCGGAGTCGGGGATCATCAAATCCATAACAACTTCTCTTTTACAGGGCCACTAACAGGCACACAATGATAGCAAAGAGGGACACACCTTCCACAAGAGCCCCAATAATAATCATGGACATCCTGATCCCGTCAGCTGCTTCCGGTTGCCGCGCTATGGCCTCCATGGCAGAGATTCCAATCTTGCTGATGCCATGAGAGGCACCCAAAACAACAATTGCAGCGCCCAAAACGGCACCCAGTTTAGTTATTACGGGATACAGACCCGATGCTTGCAAAACAGTAAAAAGTAACATAATCATTTAATTTATCGGTATTCAAATATTTTCAGTTTTAAGTTTGTGTTCTTTTTTCTTGTGCGGTTCCTGGCGGGAAAGGCCAATAAAAATAGCCGAAAGCATGGTAAATACATACGCCTGAATATAAGCCACCAGCAATTCCAGCACCAGCATAAGTGCAGAAAACAGCACAGCAACCACACTCATAGAGGCATTCAGGATGGGTCCCATGGCCACCGTCAGGAAAACAAGCGAAGTTAACGCTAAAATAATAATATGTCCGGCAAAAATGTTGGCAAAAAGACGGATCATCAATGCCATAGGCTTAGTAAAAATCCCAAAGAACTCTATCACCTGCATGATGGGAATCGGAGCTTTCATAAAAATAGGAACATCCGGCCACAAAATCTCTTTCCAGTATTCTTTATTTCCGAAAAGATTTATAGCTACCATCGTACACAGAGCCAATCCCATAGTCACCGCAATATTCCCCGTCAGGTTGGCACCTGCCGGAAATATGGGTATCAACCCCAGGACGTTATTCAGGATAATAAAGAAAAATAACGTCAGCAGGTACGGCGAGTACCGTTGGTAATCTTTTCCCACGCAACTCTTTATTACTCCGTCGTGTATGCTCATAATAAACATTTCCAGAGCTCCCTTGATTCCACCGGGAACAGCATCGAGCTCTCCGGCATGTTCCCGCTTTTTATACCAACGGGAAAGACTTAGCACAATAAACATAAGCAGGAAACAAGAAAAGAAAAGCGCCACCACATTCTTTGTAATGGATATATCAAAGGGCCTGACCACCTTCCCCGTACTATCGGTTTCCACCACCTTCCCTTTTGTTTTTCCCTCTGTGGACAACGTAAAACCCTTATAACCACCCTCTTCTTCCAGGCGCGAAGAAAGAAAAGCAAACCAGCCGCGTTCTTTGCTGTGAACAAGTACCGGCAAAGGCAACGCAATCTTTTTTTCTCCTATATCAAAAAAGTGCCAATGGTAACTGTCCTCCAAATGCCCCAACAACAATTCCCGGACATCCACCGGTGGCCTTTCTTTTTTCTCACCGGCCAGGGCGGGAAAAGCAATAGACAAAAACACTGCCAGAAACAGCCCCACAGTAACAACACGTTTTGTCATATCACTTTACTTTTTTTTTCTGATTTCTGAATACAAAAGCAGAACAGACAGCACAGAATATAGCAAAAACAACGCCATAAAACTAACCAGCAGGGAAAGTTTGGGCGGGTGAGCCAGAGCTATCAAAAGCACCAGGGTAACAAGGAGAATTCCCCAACGCGTTATACGTTGTATGACAATACTTTTCATCCATTTTTGTTGTTGACTGTCATCTGCCTTTAGAAAAAAGTTCTCCAAAAGGTCTATCGCAACAAAAGCAGCAGGTATGGCCGGATAAGCCGGAAACCACCAGGACGGAATAAATAAATACAACACCAATCCCCACACAACTCCTATCAACAGCAGAAATCCCAGAGAAACAAATGCAATCCTGTTCTTCATACGTCTGATATTATGGGGTCAATACAAGCATAGACCCTGTTTTTTTTCACTTGCACAAAACCGCCTGCAACCGGGATGTTCTTCTTTCCAAACTCTCCTTCAAATGAAATAACTCCTTGTTCCAGCAAAGACATAATGGGAGCGTGGTCTTTTAAAACAACAAAAGGAGCCTTTTTCCCGGGAAACCTTACCACGGTAACATTTCCCTTAAAAAGCGTCTTTTCCGGAGAAATTATTTGCAGAAAAACATACGGTTTCATGACTGTGCTTTACCCTTTTCAATGGCTTCTTCAATAGTTCCTACGTTAAGAAAAGCATTTTCCGGAACATCGTCAACTTTTCCGTCCAGTATCATGTTAAAACCCTTAATGCAATCTTCAATAGAAACCATAACACCGGGGAGGCCCGTAAATTGCTGCGCAACTGTAAATGGCTGGGACAAAAATCGTTGTACTTTTCTTGCCCGGTGAACCGTCAGGCGGTCTTCCTGCGAGAGCTCTTCCATCCCCAGGATGGAAATAACGTCTTGCAATTCTTTGTTACGTTGCAGGATTTGCTTAACCCTTTGCGCCGTATTGTAATGTTCTTCACCTACAATGGTCGGATCCAGAATGCGCGAAGTAGATTCCAGCGGATCCACAGCCGGGTAAATCCCCATTTCCGTGATTTTTCTGGACAGCACCGTAGTGGCATCCAGGTGCGAAAATGTAGTAGCCGGAGCCGGGTCTGTCAAGTCGTCGGCCGGCACATACACCGCCTGAACAGAAGTAATGGACCCGTTACGGGTAGATGCAATTCTTTCCTGCATAATTCCCATCTCGGTAGCCAGTGTGGGTTGGTATCCTACAGCCGACGGCATCCTGCCCAGCAAAGCAGAAACTTCCGATCCGGCTTGTGTAAACCTGAAAATGTTATCTATGAACAGCAGAATATCCTTTATCTCCTCGTCCTCGTCCCGCATAGCCTCTGCCACCGTCAGTCCGCTCAAGGCAACGGAAGCCCTGGCTCCCGGAGGTTCGTTCATCTGCCCAAAGATAAGGGTTGCCTGGGACTTAGGCAGCTCGTTGTAGTCCACTTTTGACAAATCCCATTCTCCCTTCTCCATGCTTTCTTTAAACGCGTCTCCATAGCGGATTACACCCGACTGAATCATCTCTCGCAACAAATCATTACCTTCCCGTGTACGTTCACCTACTCCCGCAAAAACGGAAAAACCTTTATGCCTTTTAGCAATGTTGTTGATCAACTCCATGATGATCACCGTTTTTCCCACACCTGCCCCTCCAAAAAGGCCAATCTTCCCTCCTTTCATATACGGTTCCAACAGGTCAATCACCTTGATACCTGTAAAGAGGACTTCTTGAGAGGTAGTCAGGTCTTCAAATTTTGGCGGAGCTTTGTGAATGGGCGAAGAACCTGTTTTTTTATCCAGCGGACGCAGCCCGTCAATAGTTTCCCCAATGACATTCATCAGGCGCCCCTTTACATGACCGCCTGTGGGCATGGTAATGGGACCGTCCGTAGTAAGCACTTCCAATCCCCGGGACAGGCCGTCCGTGGTGTCCATGGCTACCGTACGTACCGTATTGTCCCCAATGTGCTGCTGCACTTCCAGAACCACAATCTTGCCATCCGGACGTTGCACTTCAAGCGCATGGTATATACCGGGCAAACGTACATAAGCAGCTCCTTCGTTGGGAAATGAAACGTCTACCACGGGACCTATAATTTGAGAAATTCTTCCCTTCATACGAAGTTATTTGTGTTTTTTGTTATTTTTATACAATTTGCAAATGTAATCATTAATTAACGAATTTACTTCCACGGGATTTTTTATCTTTGTGCCCTTATGTCAAAAACTGAAGCAACCTATACAGAAAAAGATTTTCAAACCTTAACCTGGAACGACCACATCCGGCTAAGGCCGGGGATGTACATCGGAAAATCCGGAGACGGAAGCACCCCCGACGACGGCCTGTACGTACTTATTAAGGAAGTGATCGACAACTCGGTGGATGAATACGCCATGGGGAATGGAAAAACAATTCAGGTTGCTATACAAGACAACACAGTAACCATACGTGATTACGGAAGGGGTATTCCTTTTGGCAAAGTACTGGATGCAGCCAGCAAAATGAATACCGGAGCCAAATACGACAACAAGACCTTTCAAAAAGCAGTCGGGCTAAACGGAGTGGGACTAAAAGCCGTAAATGCCACTTCCATTGACTTTTACATAGCATCTTTCAGAAACGGAGAAAGCCACTTCGGTCGTTTTTCCAAAGGAAATTTGCTGGAAGAAGGGGAAACAAAAACAGAAGAAAAAGACGGAACACTGGTACGCTTTACACCGGACCCCCTGATGTTCCCGGATTATTCCATCCACCTGGAATTTGTGGAAGAAATGCTAAAGCATTACGCCTACCTGAACAAAGGGCTAAAACTGCAACTCAACGGACAGGATTTTATTTCAAAAAACGGGCTGCTGGACCTGGTGACCGAAAGCATGGCAGAGGAAACCCTTTACCCGCCCATCCACCTTACGGGCCATGATATTGAAATGGTCATTACCCACACCCACGACACCGGGGAAAGTATCATGTCGTTTGCCAACGGCCAAAACACATCGCAAGGCGGAACACACCTGTCTGTCTTTCGGGAAGCTGTTGCAAAAACCATCAAGGATTTTCTGAAAAGAGATTTTGAACTTTCAGACATCCGTCAATCCATTGTGGGGGCTATCAGCATCCGGCTTATAGAACCAAAATTTGCCAACCAGACAAAAACCATACTCGATTCCAGAGAAATAGCACAAGGCGGACCTACGGTTCGCAGTTTCATATCAGATTTTGTTCAAGAACAACTGGACAACTACCTGCACAAAAACCCGGAAACGGCCGACATCCTGCTTAAAAAAATCATCGAAAACGAAAAGGAACGGAAAGCCGTAAGCGTTGTACGCCGGAAATCAAGAGAAACTGCCCGGAAAATCAGCCTGCACAACAAAAAGTTGCGCGACTGCCGGGTTCATTATACAGACAAAGACCCCAAAGCAGAGAAAAGCACGCTTTTCATAACAGAAGGAGACTCGGCAAGCGGTTCCATTACAAAAAGCAGGGATCCAAACATCCAGGCTGTTTTCAGTCTAAGAGGGAAACCGGAAAACACTTACGGACAGAACAAACAGGTAATCTACACAAATGAAGAATTTAACCTGTTGCAAGCAGCTCTGAACATTGAAGAAGATCTGGACAACCTGCGCTACAACAACATTGTCATTGCCACAGACGCAGACCCGGACGGGATGCACATCAGGATGTTGCTGCTGAGTTTTTTCCTGCAATTTTTCCCGGAACTGGTCAGACACGGTCATATTTATATTTTACAGACGCCCCTCTTCAGGGTGAGAAATAAAAAAGAAACACATTATTGTTACTCCGACGCGGAAAAAGATCAATCTGTAGCCGCGTTGGGTCCCAATCCTGAAATCACCCGCTTCAAAGGTCTGGGTGAGATTTCTCCATCAGAATTTAAAGAGTTTATTGGAGAAGATATACGTCTGGATAAAGTACGTCTGGATAAAGACGACAGGCTCCCCGAATTGTTGCGGTTTTACATGGGAGACAACACGCCTCAAAGGAGAGATTTTATAGTCAATAATTTAAGAATGACGGGGAATTAGAACATGATGAGTGAAGAGCAACTGCAGTATTTACGTATACTGGGCGAAGAAGGGGACAAAAAATACCGGCTTACCGGCATGTTCAAAGACTGGTTTCTGGAATATTCTTCTTATGTCATCCTGGAACGAGCCGTACCCCACATTACAGACGGATTAAAACCTGTACAAAGAAGGATCCTGCACTCCATGAAAAGGATGGAGGACGGACGTTATAACAAAGTAGCCAACATCATTGGGCATACCATGCAATTCCACCCGCACGGAGATGCTTCTATTGGAGACGCACTTGTTCAGCTGGGACAAAAGGACCTCTTAATTGATACCCAGGGAAACTGGGGCAACGTACTTACAGGAGACCCGGCCGCTGCACCGCGTTACATAGAAGCCCGGCTGAGCACGTTTGCTTCCGATGTGGTTTTCAACCCCAAAACAACCCTGTGGACTTCTTCTTACGACGGCCGAAACAAAGAACCGGAAGCCCTGCCCGTGAAATTTCCATTGTTGCTGGCACAAGGAGCAGAAGGTATTGCTGTTGGTCTTTCCACACGAATCCTGCCCCACAACTTCAACGAACTGATAGATGCTTCCATAGCCCACCTGCAAGACAAACCCTTTGTACTGTATCCAGATTTTATGACGGGAGGGCTTGTGGATTGCAGCAATTACAACGGAGGAGTCGGCAGGTTAACAAGCCGGGTAAAAGTTAGGGCTAAAATAACAAAACTGGACAAAAGAACACTGGCCATCACAGAACTGCCGTACGGACAAACAACAGAAAGCCTTATCCGCTCCATCATTACCGCCAATGATAAAGGCAAAATCAAAGTCAGAAAGATTGACGACAACACAGCAGAACAGGTAGAGATACTCATCCACCTGGCGGGCGACGTATCACCGGACAAAACCATTGATGCCCTGTATGCCTTTACCCGGTGCGAAGCCACCTTATCGCCGGATGCCTGTGTCATTATGGATGATAAACCGTTTGTGCTGCCTGTGGAAGATATCCTCCGTTACAGTACGGACAGAACCCGCAACCTGCTGAAGGCAGAACTTGAAATACGCCTTGCCGAGCTGGAAGACAGCTGGCATGTTTCTTCTCTGGAAAAAATATTCTTCGAGGAAAAAGTATACCGCATTCTGGAAAACGATGCAAAATCCTGGAAAGATCAGCTTACCGATGTAGAAAAAGAAATGCTGCTTTACCAGGACCGCCTAAGAAGACCTATAACCTTTGAAGAAATAGAAAAGCTGGTTGAAAAACCCGTCCGGAAAATTTCCCGTTTTGATATCAAAAAAGCCGAGGAACACATCCGGTCTCTTGACAAAGAAATGGCGCAGGTAAAAGACAACCTGGCACATTTGACACGCTATGCCATCAAGTACTTTGAAGACCTGAAAGAAAAATACGGACACCTGTTCCCAAGAAAAACAGAAATCACAAACTTTGAAACCATTGTAGCTTCCAAAGTAATTCTGGCCAATTGCAAACTGTACGTAAGCAAAGAATCCGGCTTTGTGGGAACCGACCTGAAAAAAGACGACAACGCAGAATTTGTTTGTGATTGTTCCAACCTGGATGAGTACATTGTATTCCTGAGAGACGGCACGTACTCCATCCGCCTGGTTGATGAAAAACAGTACGTGGGCAAAGACATCCTGTATGCGGGAATCATAAAAAAGAAAGACACCCGGACCATCTACAACGTAGCCTACCGGGATGGCAAAAACGGGAAAGTATATGTAAAACGCTTTCCGGTAAGCGGCTACACGCGGGACAAGGACTACAACGTCACACAGGAAAAACCGGGGTCGCAAATTTTGTGGTTAACGGTCAATCCCAACGGAGAAGCAGAAACGATTAAGGTTTTCCTAAAAGCACGCCCCAAATTAAAGAAACTGATCTTTGAATATTCGTTTCTGGATCTTGCCGTCAGGAGCCGCAGCAGCCGGGGAAACATCTTAAGCCACCACCCTGTACATAAAATCACCCTGAAAGAAAAAGGCATTGCCACCATGGGTGGACAGAAAATCTGGTTTGACAAAGACGTCCAACGGCTCAACCACGACAACCGCGGTTTGTACCTGGGTGAATTTGAAGCCGGCGACAGCCTGTTGGCTATAAACAGCACAGGAACATTTTTCACTACCGGGTTTGACCTGAGCAACCGCTACCAGGAAGAAATCCTGACTATTGAAAAACTGGATACCGAAAAAATCTATTGCGCCATCTACTACGATGCGGGAGCAGCAGCTTATTACCTGAAACGCTTTAATTTTGAACCTTCCGAGAACCTGCCTCAGTCTTTTATTGGCGACGCAGAAGGATCCAGGCTGGTAGCTATTTCCGGAGACCCGTATCCCAGAATTCAAATCACCTTTGGAGGGAAACACGCCACAAGAGACGTACTCATCCTGGACGGGGAAGCATTTATTGGAAGTAAAAGTTTCAGGGCGAAAGGGAAAAGAATCACCACCTTCCAGGTAGAGCATATTGCATTTATTGACCCAAAACCTGCACCGGAAGAGCCGGAAAACGGACCCGAAGAGGAAAACGGAATGGATTTTGAGCTGGAAGGCCCCGTCGAAGAAGCACCTGCTCAAAAAGAACCTGATAAAAAAGAGCCCGGTAAAGAGAAAAATCCTTCGGGGCGGGAACCGGATGGCTATCAGATGACCCTGCTGTAAACCATGGGACTCACCTTCTATATTGGCTTTATGGCCTGCGGTAAAAGTACCCTGGGACAAAAGCATGCAGCCGCATCCGGCAAAAATTTTGTTGACCTGGACCGGGAGTTCTCCCGGGAAACAGGTATGACACCGGAAAAATACATTACAGAAAAAGGCGAGGAGGCTTTCCGCAGGGAAGAAAAAAAACTGCTCAGGAAAGTAGTGGCCCACTGGATGGCATCCGGAAAACCCGGCCAACTAGTTGCCTGCGGTGGAGGAACCCCCTGTTTCTTTGACAACCTGGAGTTTATGAAAACGCACGGCCATGTGGTTTTCATTGACACCCCCCTGGAAACCCTGCTGGAACGCATTCGGCGGGAACCTGACAGGTGGCCGGTAGCAAAAAGCTATCCTCCCGAAAAACTCTATGAAGAAAGAAGAAAGTGGTATGAACAGGCGCACGAACGCCTGATTCCTTAAACAATTACGTCCCGCGTCTTAATATCTTTAATCCGCAACTGGAGGTTGGCAATTCCCCGGTAGTAATTTTCTGCCACAGAATAGCATATATCCACAGGATTGCCGTTGTGCAAATGATCAAAATGCTGGCTTTGGTTAAAAGCAATCCCCGATATGGCCCGGTACGGTTCGTCTTCCTGGATTAGCTCCAATTTCAGGTGACCCGAATCCGAACCCACCAAACGTCCATTCCCGTTGTCGTACACATCCTCTGTAACAAATACGGGGGACTCGTTGCCCGGTCCAAAAGGTTGAAATTGTTTCAGCAGGCGGAAAAACTTAGGGGTAATCTGACGAAAATCAAGATACGTATCAATACTTACCTGCGGTTTGAGCATATCTTCCGTAATGCTCTCGGATGCCAACGCTTCAAAACGCCGGTCAAATTCCTCCAAATGATGCTCTCCCATGGTTAATCCTGCTGCGTACATATGGCCGCCAAAATTTTCCAGCAGGTCACTGCAACTTTCAATGGCTTCGTACAGATCAAATCCGGCAATGCTGCGTGCAGAACCGGTAATGGATCCATTGGATTTGGTTAGCACAATGGTAGGACGGTAAAAGTTCTCCACCAAACGGGAAGCCACAATGCCTACTACCCCCTTATGCCACTTGGGATTGTACAGCACAATGGATTTTTTTTGATCCAAACCCGGCATATTCTTGACCATAGCCAGTGCTTCCTGTGTAATTTTCCGGTCAATGTTTTTACGGTCGTCGTTGTGGTCGTTTATGGTATGACCTATTTGTAAAGCCGCATCATCTGTACGTGAAATAAGCAAATCCACAGCCATTTTACCTGATTCCATACGTCCGGCCGCATTGATCCGGGGACCAATTTTGAAAACAATGTCGTCCATGGTAATCTGGTGTTTCTCCAGCCCTGCCAATTTTATAATGGAAAGCAACCCTTTGCGGGGAGCTTCATTCAATTGTTTGAGTCCGTAATGGGCAAGAATCCTGTTCTCTCCGGTTATGGAAACCAAATCTGCCGCTATACTAACGACCAGCAAATCCAAAAAAGGATACAGCTCTGTCAGGGGGATATTCTGTCTTATACAATACCCTTGCATAAATTTAAAACCAACCCCGCAGCCACTCAGTTCGTTAAAGGGATAATGGCAATCGTTCCTTTTGGGATTCAGCACGGCAACCGCCTGGGGCAATTCACCCGCCGGCAAGTGGTGATCGCAGATGATAAAATCAATGCCTTTTTGCTTGGCATACGCTACTTTTTCAATGGCTTTAATCCCGCAATCCAACGCAATAATAAGAGTACACCCTTCATTTACTGCCTGGTCAATGCCCACGTAAGATATTCCATACCCCTCGGTATAGCGGTCCGGAATATAGTAGGAGACCATGGGAGTTTCTTTGCGCAAACAAGAATACACCAGAGCTACAGCCGTTGTACCGTCCACATCGTAATCGCCGTAAACCAGTATTTTTTCACTTTCCTGAATGGCTTTTCTCAGACGTTTTACAGCCTTGTCCATATCTTTCATCAGAAAAGGATCGTGCAAATCTTCCAATTGCGGTCTGAAAAAAGATTTGGCCTGTGAAAAATTCGAAACATTTCTTTGAACCAGCAAGTTAGCCAATGCCTGATCAACACCCAGCTCAGAAGCCAGATTTCTTACCAGTGCCGGATTACCCGGTTCTTTAACTATCCATTGTTTGTCCAAAGCCATTTTAATCCGGCAAAGGTAGGCATTTTATCCTTAAGCAAGGAAAAAAATGATTACTTTTGCAGGTGTAAGAAATACAACAAACATGGAGAATCTTCATATCAGTGAGCAAGAGCAAATACGTCGCGACGCCCTTAACGAGTTGGCGCAATTAAACATTAACCCTTACCCTGCCCGGGAATTTCCGGTAGACACCACAGCAACCGAAATTCTGGAAGGCTACGACCCGGAAAAAGAAAATTTTAAACACGTTACCCTGGCCGGCAGGATTATGGGACGCAGGATTATGGGAGCCGCCTCTTTTATGGTCATCCAGGACCACACCGGCAGAATTCAGGTCTATGTTAAACGGGACGAGATTTGTCCTCAGGAAGATAAGACGTTGTACAACACTGTCTTTAAAAGACTGATGGATATCGGCGATATTGTAGGTATAACCGGTTATGCTTTTATCACAAAAACAGGTGAAATATCGGTTCATGCAAAAGAGCTTACGCTGCTGAGCAAATCCCTGCGGGTACTCCCCATTGTCAAAGAAAAGGAAGACCGCATTTACGATGCTTTTACAGACCCGGAACAGCGCTACAGGATGCGTTACGTGGACCTGATTGTAAACCCGCACGTGAAGGACACCTTTATAAGCCGCACAAAAATTGTCAATACCATGCGCGACTTTTTCAACAGCTTTGGTTACCTGGAAGTAGAAACTCCTATTTTACAACCCATACCGGGCGGAGCCAATGCCCGTCCTTTTAAAACGCACCACAACGCGTTGGACATTCCCCTCTATTTACGCATTGCCAACGAACTGTATCTGAAGAAACTTATTGTAGGCGGATTCCCCGGAGTATATGAATTCTCAAAGGATTTCCGGAACGAAGGCATGGACCGTACACACAACCCGGAATTTACAGTTCTGGAAATTTACGTAGCCTATAAAGACTACTTCTGGATGATGAATTTTACAGAGCAGCTGGTAGAAAAAGTGGCCCTCGCCTTGCACCGAACTACAAAAGTTCCTTTGGGCGATACCATCATTGACTGGAAAAGACCCTTCCGACGTATCACCATGCTGGATGCCATCAAGGAATATACGGGAGTGGACGTTTCCGACATGGATGAAGAAGCACTGCGCAGCATATGCAACAAATTGAATGTTTACGCAGAGCCGGCTATGGGCAAAGGGAAGCTGATAGATGCCCTGTTTGGAGCCTACTGCGAAAAACACCTTATCCAACCTACTTTTGTTACAGACTATCCCATAGCCACCTCTCCGCTTAGCAAAAAACACCGCAGCAACCCCAACCTGACAGAACGTTTTGAATTGTTTGTAAACGGAAAAGAGCTGGCCAATGCCTATTCAGAATTGAACGACCCCGTTGACCAGCTGGAACGCTTTAGGGAACAACTGAAGCTCAAGGAAAAAGGAGACGAAGAAGCCATGTTCATTGATATGGACTTCATCCGGGCGCTGGAATTTGGCATGCCCCCCACTTCGGGCATGGGCATTGGCATTGATCGGTTGTGTATGCTGATGACCAACTCCCAGAGCATCCAGGATGTGCTCTTTTTCCCGCAAATGCGCCCGGAATAACACAAAAAGAACATAGGAATGATAACCTCGGCCCAAAACCCAAAGGTCAGGTACCTGCGCCTGCTCATGGAGAAATCACGCCTGCGGCAGCAAGAGAATCTTTTTGTAATTGAAGGATTGCGCGAGCTGGAAGTTGCCCTTAGCAGCGGATTCTCCATACATACCCTTTTTATCTGCCCCGAGATTCTTAAGGATGCCGAAAAAACAAACCGGATAAAGGAACATGCCCGGCATACAGAGGAATTGGACCCGAAAGTATATCAAAAAACAGCCCGCCGCGGTACAACAGAAGGGGTATTGGCCGTCATGTACGGAAAAAGCCTGAGCCCGGAAGACATTCATTTGCCCGAGACCCCTTTGGTCCTTGTTTTGGAAGCCGTGGAAAAACCGGGCAACCTGGGAGCCATCCTCAGAACGGCAGATGCCTGCGGCGTACACGCCGTACTCGTTTGCGACCCCCTTACAGATTTGTACAATCCCAACACCATCAGGGCTTCCCTGGGCTCGATTTTTAGCGTACCCACCCTCACCTGTACTTCGCAGGAAGCTTACGACTGGCTGGTTTTGCACAACGTGCAATTGGTGGCGGCTACCTGCCAGGCAGATACCGCCTACGATGCCTGCCGGTACAAGAAACCCACGGCGCTGGTACTCGGTTCCGAAGACAAAGGCCTGGAAGATTTTTGGAGGGAGCGGGCTCATTGCCAGGTAAAAATCCCCATGAAAGGGATTATAGATTCGTTGAATGTTTCCGTAACGGCTGCCGTTTTATGTTTTGAGGCCCTGCGGCAGCGCAACACACCATAATTACACATGTTGGGACCTTTTGCCATCATAGGACACCCGGTAGGGAAAAGCATGAGCCCCCGGCTCTTTTGTGCTGCATACCCCCAACTTCCACCGGGAACGTACCTGGTTGTTGAAGCCGACCGAGGCCAAACAGCCATGCACAAGATGGAAACCCTGGGCATTCGGGCAGCCAACATCACCATGCCGCTGAAAACAGACTGCATACCATGTGCACAACAAGTATCTGACCAGGTTTTGCAAACGAACGCCACCAATTTGCTGCGGAAAGAAAACGGAACCTGGTCTGCATGGAACACAGATGTAACAGGAGTTTCTGAAAGTTTCCGGGCAACCGGTGTGACCCTGGCAGGCCGACAAGCCCTTGTACTGGGAGCCGGAGGTGCCGGACGAGCAGCAGCCCTGGCGCTGGAACAGGCAGGTGCCCGGGTTTTCATAGCCAACAGAACACCGCGGGAAGGGTTGTTTTCTCTGGACAGTGTCCCGGACCTGCTGGCTGCCTGTTCTGTTGTTGTAAACACCATCCCCGTAGCACAAAAAGAGGAATTGCTACGGAATCTGACGAAAAACCATACCGTTCTGGATGCCTCTTATACACAGGCTCCTGCAAAAAAAGCCACGCTGCAAGCCGGAGCCTGCTACCTGAGCGGCTACCATTGGCTGTACCACCAGGCGGTGGAAGGTTTCCAAATCATGACAGGCCTGGAACCCGATACGGGCGCCATGCGCAGGCTGTTGGGATTGTAGAAAAAGGTTGTACCTTTACACACAAGTCAAATAAAATAAATGCTAATACTATGTTGAATAAAGTAATGTTAATTGGAAATGTAGGGAAGGATCCTGAAATCCGCCATCTGGAAAGCGGAGTTTCTGTGGCTACCATTACCCTGGCTACATCTGAACGCTACAAAGACCGGAACGGAGAGTTAAAAGAACAGACAGAATGGCACAATGTGGTATTGTGGCGAGGTCTGGCCGACATAGCTGAACGTTTTGTCCGCAAAGGAACCCAGGTATATATTGAAGGTAAAATCCGTACCCGCAGCTGGGAAGACCAATCGGGACAAAAAAAATACACTACAGAAATTGTAGCTGACAGCATGCAGTTATTAGGCAAAAGAAGCGACAATCCTGCCGCTTCTTCTCCTGTTGCTTCTTCTCCGACTGCCAGACCTGTACCTCAAAACAACGTTTCTACAGATCCCGGTCCTGAAGATATAGACGATCTGCCGTTCTAACCGGCTTTTTTAACTTTGTTGGGAACGTCCAGTTTTAATTCCGGATGGCTGTTGGAAGAGCGATTTAGCATCACAGACACTACTATGGCAACGAGTGCCAGCCCAATGAACAGTATCTCTGAATGAAGCGCCCCTCTTAATTCATCATTTATGTTATTTTCAATGATCCGTCCTACAAAAATGGGGACCAGCAGCATACCCATGTTCTGGATCCAGTAAATGAGCGAATACGCCGTACCCAGATTTTTGTCGGGAATGATTTTAGGTACCGAGGGCCACATGGCTGCAGGCACCAGTGAGTACCCAATCCCCAGAATGGCTATTCCAAGATATCCAAAAACGGGAACACCTTCCGGAGCAAATCCAATAATCAAGTGGGAAAGAAGCACCAAAACCGACCCCAAAATCATCCATTTGGTAGCTTTCCCTTTAAAGTCAACAAGCAAGCCAAAAATGGGCGTAAAGATCATGGTAGTAAAAGGTATGAGTGCCACCATCAAAGAAGCCAGCTCACTTTCAATACCAAACCTGGGAATGATAATGGACGTGGCAAAACGCCGGAAAGAAATAATACAGGCATAGAAAAACACACACAAGAGCGCTACTAGAATAAAATGCTTGTTCCCCAGCACTTTAAACAGGTCTGAAAATTTAAACTTATCCGCTTCTGCACTTTTTTCATTGGACAGGGCTTCCACTGCAGCCGCTTGTTTGTCAAGTTTTCTGTCAAAGGCAAGAAAAATACTCCAAACAAACAACCCGCACAACAGCAGGGTAAATCCTACGATGGCCGGTTTGCTGGTTTCTGCAAAAGGTATGTAACTCAAATCCAGGTTTACAATCCGTGGCACCACTATCAAGGCCGTAGCCGTTCCCAAACGAGCCAACGACAATTGCAATCCCATGGCCAGGGCCATTTCCTTACCTTTAAACCATTTGGCTATAGATCGTGTTACCCCCACTCCCACTATTTCACTTCCCAGCCCAAAAATCGAACAACCCGCATAGGCCAAAGCCAAAGAAGGCTTAGCAAAGTGGCGGGCCATAAAATGGTACAATGCACTGTCATGGAATGCAGACGATATGCCGTACATCACAATGGCAGCCCCTCCCACCATCAGCAACACAAACAAGGTTCCTGTAATACGCACGCCCCATTTATCCAGCAACATACCGCACACAATCAACCCTCCCCATACACAAAGGAGCGAATAGGCTCCTCCGTACAAGCCATAGTCTGCAGAAGACCAGGATAAATCAAGTATCTCGGGATTTTTAAAAATATGGCCTATGGTCGTAAACTGGTCGTCGAAGAAATACGAAGCAAACATAACCAGCGACAGGAATAGGAGGACAGCCCACCGGGCCCAGCGGGAATCCTTTAATAAAGCTACACTTTTATTCATCTTTTAGTTTTTAGAAATATTTGGTAATTCCAGACCGTACCCTTTGGAACGGTCTTCTTTCTTGAGCCATATTCCCAGAACAAACGCCAACACTCCCAGTGAGGCAAAAATAAGCATGGGTACTGTATAATTGTATTCCAGCGGGTTGGTCACCCCTATATTGGTCCGGTCCAAGGCTACACCAATCAGCAGCGGGAATGCCCACAAGCCAATATTCTGTATCCAGAAAATAACAGAATACGCAGAGCCCAGGTACCGGTCTTCTACCAGTTTGGGAACGGAAGGCCACAAAGCAGCCGGGACAAGAGAAAAACTAACCCCAAGTACAATAATGGCTGTATAAGCAACAACCGGAGTAAAATAAGCCTCGGGCACCAGGGCAAAAGTCAGGTGACAGCAGCACATAAGCACCGCACCTATGATAAGCATAGTAGCCCCCTTCCCCTTATTATCCAGGTACGCCCCCAGCAAGGGAGTCAGCACCATGGCCCCTATGGGGAACCAGGAGAATATATCGCTGGCCTCCTTGGCAGAAATCTGCAACCGGCATTCCAGCATATTGGCCGCGTATTTCTGAAACGGGAATATCGCCGAATAATAAAGAACACATAAGCCGGATACAATAAGGAAAGCCTTGCTTGTAAACAGTTTCCCCAGGTCGCTGATCTTGAATTCTTCTTCCGGCTCATCACCCTGCAGGCCCATCTGCTGTTCCAGTTTTTTGTCAAAAAAGAAATAAACGGAAAACGCCAGCAATCCTATAAGCAAAAGCACCATGGTAAGCAAAACGGAAGCACTTACATTCCCCATACTTTCGGCTATTCTGGGCGATATCCTGAATACGGCAAACACACCCAGCCGGGCAATGGCCATCTCAATTCCCATGGCCAGGGCCAGTTCTTTGCCTTTAAACCATTTGACAATACCTTTTGATACAGTAACTCCGGCCATTTCTACCCCGCAACCAAAAATCATGAACCCCACAGAAGCCATCTTGGCAGATGCCGGCAACGTAGTCCACCAGGAATTCAACCAGGCCTCCAGCCCCGATCCCACAAAGGCATCTGTAAGCGCGTAATATTTGATGGCCGCACCTACCAGCATGACTACAGCAGACAAAAGTGCCGTAAAACGAACACCCATTTTGTCCAGGATAATCCCGGCAAAAATCAGGAAAAAGGCAAAAACATTTAAGAAATATTCCGAGCCTGTAACAATTCCAAAGTTTTCCGAGGTCCAGCCCTGTGTCTCTTCCAACAAGCTTTTCAAAGGAGAGAGCACATCCATGAACATATAGGCAAAAAACATCATGGAAGCCAGAAGGATAAGTACGCCCCATCTGACAAGCGCTTTATCCTTCAGCAATTTTTCAGCTTTATTCATATGTTAATTTAAGATTAAAAAGAAAGTCGAAGATAGGATAATAAGTCAAGTATGCAAAATTTGTAGTATTTTTGTAAATAGGTTTTACTCATTATTTTATTAAATCTCTATGAACGTAGACGTTGTTCTTGGGTTGCAGTGGGGTGACGAAGGAAAAGGCAAAATTGTAGATTACCTGGCTGCACAGTATCCCATCATTGCCCGTTTTCAGGGAGGACCCAATGCAGGCCACTCGCTTCATTTCAACAAAGCATCTTATGTTCTTCACTCGGTACCGTCCGGAATTTTTCGTGAAGGAACGCATAACATTATTGGCAACGGTGTTGTGCTGGACCCGGTAATTTTTGAAAAAGAATGCAGGACATTGGAAAACGAAGGCATACCGGTTAAAGAGAGGCTGATGATTTCCAAAAGAACCCACTTAATTCTGCCTACGCACCGGATCATTGATGCCGCCAGCGAACACGCCAAAGGAGCTTCAAAAATCGGATCCACCCTCAAGGGCATAGGCCCAACCTACATGGATAAAACGGGAAGAAACGGGTTGAGGGCCGGCGATATCCTGTCACCCGAATTTACAGACCGCTTTTATGCACTCAAAGCAAAGCACCTGGTCTTTCTGAAACAATTTGACTACCCCTTCTGTGCCGAAGAGGAAGAAGAAGCCTGGTTCCAGGCCATTGATTATATGAGAGGCTTTCAACTGATAGAGGCCGAATATTACATCAACGACTCCCTTACCCAAGGCAAGCGCATTCTGGCAGAAGGAGCACAAGGTGCCCTGCTGGATATTGATTTTGGTACGTACCCCTTCGTGACCTCCTCTTCTACCACGTGCGCCGGAGCGTGCACGGGACTCGGCTTTGCTCCGTCAAGAACCGGCAGGGTGTTTGGCATATTCAAAGCCTATTGTACCCGGGTAGGAAGCGGGCCATTTGCTACAGAACTTTTTGACAAAGACGGAGAAAAACTTAGGGAAAAAGGAAAAGAATTTGGTTCAACTACCGGAAGATCCCGCCGTACCGGATGGCTTGACCTGGTAGCCCTGAAGTACGCCATTACCTTAAATGGCGTAACAGACCTGATTATGATGAAATCCGATGTCCTGGACGGCTTCCGTACCCTGAAAGTTGCCGTTGCTTACCTGATTGACGGAAAAGAAACCGACAGGGTTCCTTACGATGCCCACATTCCTGTTACACCTATATATAAAGAGCTCAGAGGATGGGATACAGACTTGTCCAAAATCCGCAGCGAAGAAGAACTGCCTGCTGAATTTCTGCACTTTATCCGCTTTATTGAAGACAGTGTGGGACTTCCTGTAAAAATCCTGTCTGTGGGGCCCGACAGGGAACAAACTATTGTCAGAGAAATTTTCAACCATGGCTAGTCTCATCGATACAATAAACAACCCGCAAGATCTTAAAAAGCTAAGACCCGACCAGCTTCCCGCCTTGTGTGATGAAATAAGAACGTACATCACAGCATGTTGCTCACGCAATCCGGGACACCTGGGAGCCAGTCTGGGCACGGTAGAACTGACCGTTGCACTCCACTATGTTTACGACGCTCCTCACGACAAGATTATATGGGATGTGGGACACCAGGCTTATACACATAAAATCCTGACGGGACGGCGCCAGGCTTTCCTGAAAAACAGGTGTTACAAAGGATTAAGCGGGTTCCCGCGGATGGATGAAAGTCCGTACGATGCTTTTGGCACAGGCCATTCATCCACTTCTATCTCGGCAGCCCTGGGCTACGCAACCGCTGCTGCCCTGCGTGGTAGCTCGGAAAAAGCCGTGGCCGTTATTGGCGATGGTTCCATGACGGCAGGACTGGCTTATGAAGGACTGAATAACGCCGGAGCCAGTGACACAGACCTTCTTATTGTTCTCAATGACAACAAAATGGCCATTGATCCCAGTGTGGGAGGACTGCACAATTCCTTGCTTAAACTTACTACATC
Organism: Bacteroidales bacterium UBA5433; assembly: GCA_002427525.1. Classification (GTDB taxonomy): domain Bacteria; phylum Bacteroidota; class Bacteroidia; order Bacteroidales; family UBA932; genus DMER64. The sequence goes on from DIRP01000020.1 coordinate 21,265, forward strand.
TTCCCGCTACAACAGGCTGAAATTAAAAACCTGGAAAGCGCTGGGTACAAGCTCTATACGCGACGGAATACAACGATTGGTAAAAGCAGGCAAACGTCTGTTTGTAAAGAACAGCACCTTGTTTCAACCTTTGGGTATCCGGTATTTTGGCCCTGTGGACGGGCACGATGTAATACACCTGGTCAACACATTCAAAAGAATCAGAAACCTGAAAGGCCCCCGACTCCTGCACGTCCACACCATTAAAGGAAAAGGTTTTTTTCCTGCAGAAAATGACCAGGCAACATGGCATGCACCCGGTCTGTTTGATGTAGAAACAGGAAACAGGGTCAGCGAATGCACTCCGGACAGCGGGAAAAAGATCAAATTTCAGGAAGTCTTTGGACACACGCTCCTGGAACTGGCACGTTCCAATCCGGATATTGTAGGCATTACTCCGGCCATGCCCAGCGGATGTTCGTTAAACATCATGATGAAAGAAATGCCGGAACGTTGTTTTGATGTGGGGATAGCCGAGCAGCACGCCGTTACTTTTTCTGCCGGGCTGGCCGCTTCGGGATTGCTTCCCTATTGCAACATATACTCCACTTTTATGCAGCGTGCCTATGATTCTGTAATCCACGACGTAGCCATCCAGGGACTTAAAGTTGTATTCTGTCTGGACCGCGGAGGGCTGGTGGGAGAAGACGGAGCTACTCACCAGGGAGCCTTTGACCTGGCTTATTTCAACTGCATACCCGATATGTACGTTGCTGCCCCTATGGACGAAGTGGAACTCAGAAACATGATGTACTCGGCACAGGACAAGAGGTACAAAACTACCAGCATCCGGTATCCCCGGGGTACAGGAGCTGGAATGAAAGACTGGAGGCAACCGTTCCGGTATATAGAGCCCGGCAAGGCACGACTTTTGAATGAAGGTACCCATATCGCCTTGCTTAGCCTGGGATCGGCCGGAATTATGGGGGCAGAAGCCGTTGCCAAAGTCGTAGAAAAAGGCATCTCGGTACAACATTACGACATGCGTTTTCTGAAACCGGCAGATGAAGAAGTGCTGGATTATGTATCCCGCAATTTCGCGAAGGTGGTGACCCTGGAAGACGGGTGCCTGATAGGTGGTTTACACAGTACTGTTTCTGCCTACATGGCCGGCAGAAGCCATGCCATCAGCAAAGTAACGGGATTGGGAATTCCGGACCGTTTTATCCGGCACGGCAGCCTGCAGCAATTGTACAAAGAGTGTGGCTATGATGTTCAAAGTATTGCGCAAGCCCTTGAAGACCTTGTCCGGTAGTTTTACTACTTAACTATCATAGCAGTTGCATGAGTTTTTTGCTGTTTTTTTTTGGTAGTTTAAGGAAATCGTTTATCTTTGCCGCTCCAAAATGCAGGGATGTTTTTGCCGATGTAGCTCAGTTGGTCAGAGCAGCTGATTTGTAATCAGCAGGTCGTGGGTTCGAATCCCTCTATCGGCTCATTAGTTATTTGACAGAATGTGTTATATTTGGGAGGGTACCAAAGTGGCCAAATGGGGCAGACTGTAAATCTGCTGACGAACGTCTTCGTAGGTTCGAATCCTGCCCCTCCCACCATGCGGAAGTAGCTCAGTTGGTAGAGCATCAGCCTTCCAAGCTGAGGGTCGCGAGTTCGAACCTCGTCTTCCGCTCTTTTTTTGCAACGCAAAGCCAGTGTAGCTCAGGGGTAGAGCGCTTCCTTGGTAAGGAAGAGGTCATGAGTTCAAATCTCATCACCGGCTCAGAATTTCATTATTGAGTTATTAAATTATTACATTATGGCAAAAGAAACCTTCAAAAGGGATAAACCCCACGTAAACATCGGGACCATTGGTCACGTTGACCACGGAAAAACTACTCTGACAGCCGCCATCACACAAGTATTGGCCAAAAGAGGTCTGTCCGAAATACGTTCATTTGATTCCATTGATAACGCTCCTGAAGAAAAAGAACGCGGTATCACCATCAATACGTCACACGTCGAATACCAGACAGCAGAACGCCACTATGCGCACGTTGACTGCCCCGGTCACGCTGACTACGTTAAAAACATGGTCACAGGTGCCGCCCAGATGGACGGTTCTATTCTTGTAGTTGCTGCTACTGACGGCCCCATGCCCCAGACCAACGAACACGTTCTGCTGGCCCGCCAGGTAAACGTTCCCAGAATTGTGGTCTTCCTGAACAAATGTGACATGGTAGACGATCCGGAAATGCTGGATTTGGTTGAACTGGAAGTACGCGATCTTTTGTCAAAATACAACTTTGACGGAGACAACGCTCCTGTTATTCGCGGTTCAGCGTTAGGTGCTCTTAACGGCGAAGCTGAATGGGAAGATAAGATCATGGAGTTGATGGAAACTGTAGACAGCTACATCCCCGTACCCCTTCGTGACAATGAAAAACCGTTCATCCTGCCGGTAGAAGACATTTTCTCCATTACAGGGCGCGGTACCGTTGCCACCGGTCGTATTGAAACAGGTGTTATCAAAACAGGTGACCAGATTGAAATCGTAGGACTTGGTGAAAAACCCAGAACAAGTGTTGTTACCGGTGTGGAAATGTTCCGCAAAATCCTTGACAGAGGAGAAGCCGGCGACAACGTAGGTCTGTTGCTCCGTGGTGTAGACAAAAACGAAGTAAAACGCGGACAGGTTATTTGCCGTCCCGGGACTATCACCCCGCATAAGAACTTCTCTGCAGAAATTTACGTGCTCAGAAAAGATGAAGGTGGACGTCATACTCCTTTCCACAACAAATACCGTCCCCAATTCTTCCTGCGTACATTAGACGTTACCGGTGAAGTACACCTTCCTGAAGGAATCGAGATGGTTATGCCGGGTGACAACGTATCCATTAACGTGGAACTGATTTACCCCGTAGCTCTGAACGAAGGACTCCGTTTTGCTATCCGCGAAGGAGGCCGTACTGTAGGTGCCGGTCAGATTACCAAAGTAGGTGACTGATTCCCTGCAGCATATAGAAAGTAACCCAAGGGGCATAGTTTAAGGGTAGAATAGCGGTCTCCAAAACCGTTGATGGGCGTTCGAATCGCTCTGCCCCTGCCAATACAGGCTGTTACGATCCTGTATGTAACAATTTCAACAACAAGAGAAGCTTCCACCTCTATTTGTTGTAAACGAACAAAGCATGAGCAAAATAGGAACGTATTTTAAAGATTCCTACAACGAGCTGGTTCACAAAGTGAGCTGGCCATCCTGGAATCAACTGCAAAACAGTGCAATTATAGTTATGGTGGCCTCGGTCATCTTTGCTCTGGTAATCTTTGCCATGGATTTCACTTTTAGGAATTTGATGGAATTTCTCTATAAAGCTTTATATTAATAGTGTAAATCACATAGAGAAATGGCAGAAAGTGCAAAAAAATGGTATGTCATAAGAGCCGCCGGAGGGAAAGAAAAGAAGGCCCGGGAATACATCGAGAGCGAGGTTAAACGCCTGAAGCTTGAAGATCATATTTCTCAGGTATTGATCCCTACTGAGAAAATTTACCAGGTAAAAAACGGTAAAAAAATCAGTAAGGAACGCATTTTTTACCCCGGTTACATCTTAATTGAAGTTGCGCTTACTCCTGAAATTCAACATATTATAACCAGCGTCCCACACGTTTCGGGATTTTTGGGATCTGTCAAAGGAGGGGAACCTGTTCCCATTCGCATGTCAGAGATAAACAGAATTTTAGGTAGGGTTGATGAACAGGCAGAAAGGGATGAAGAGAATATCACACCTTATCTTGTGGGAGAAACTGTCAAAGTTATAGACGGACCCTTCAACGGTTTCATTGGAACGGTAGAAGAAGTCCAGGAAGAAAAGAAAAAGCTTAAGGTAATGGTAAAGATTTTTGGTAGAAGGACGTTGCTTGAGCTCGGTTTTGTTCAGGTTGAAAAAGAATAACAATCAATCATTATGGCTAAAGAAATTGCCGGATTAATCAAATTACAGATTAAAGGCGGTGCTGCCAACCCTTCTCCCCCGGTAGGTCCGGCCCTGGGTTCCAAGGGTGTAAACATAATGGATTTCTGCAAAAAATTTAATGCGCAGACACAAGACAGGGCAGGCAAAGTACTGCCGGTCATCATTACTGTTTACAGCGATAAATCTTTTACATTTATCGTTAAGCAACCCCCTATTGCTGTTCAATTGAAAGAAGCTGCCAAAGTTGCCGGAGGTTCTCCCGAACCCAACCGCAAAAAAGTAGCTTCTGTTACCTGGGATCAGGTGCGTGCCATTGCAGAAAACAAGATAGAAGACATGAATGCCTTTACCTTGAAGTCTGCCATGAGTATGGTTGCCGGTACCGCACGCAGTATGGGTATAACCGTACGCGGTAAATTCCCGGAAGACGTTAACTAAACTTCTATGCAAAGATGAGTAAACTGACTAAAAACCAAAAAGTAGTATATGCCGCGGTGGAACCCGAAAAGCTGTACAAGCTGTCAGACGCTTGTGAGCTCGTGGGAAAAACCAGTTTTACCAAGTTTGATGCTTCGGTAGAAATGGCAGTACGTCTGGGCGTTGACCCCCGAAAGGCAAACCAGATGGTACGTGGCGTGGTGACTCTTCCGCATGGAACAGGAAAAGAGGTTCGTGTTCTGGTACTTTGTACTCCCGATAAAGAAGAAGAAGCAAAAAGTGCCGGAGCAGACCATGTTGGACTTGATGAATACATAGAACAAATCAAAAAAGGCTGGACAGATGTTGACGTCATCATCTGTACGCCCTCTGTTATGGCAAAAATCGGCCCGATTGGCCGTATCCTGGGTCCGCGCGGGCTGATGCCCAACCCCAAATCCGGGACAGTAACCATGGACGTTGGCAAAGCAGTAGAAGAAGTCAAAGCCGGTAAGATCGATTTTAAAGTGGACAAAACCGGAATCATCCATGCCGCCATTGGCAAAGTTTCCTTTGAACCTAAAAAGTTGCAGGAAAATGCACAGGAATTCCTCAGTACCATCATTAAATTGAAACCTCAGGCACTTAAAGGAACCTATGTTAAAAGTATATACCTGTCTTCCACCATGGGACCCGGTATTGCTGTTGACATAAAAACCGTAACAGCCGCAGAATAAGAATTGTGTATTATGAAGAAAGAACAAAAAGAACTTATCATAGAAAGTTTGGCGGCTCAACTTAAAGAGACTCCTGATTTCTATCTGGTAAATATGGAAGGACTGAATGCCCAGAAAACATCTGAGCTTCGTCGTGCCTGTTTTGCCGAGGACATCAAACTGGTTGTCGTTAAGAACACCCTGCTCAAACGTACGCTGGAACAAGTAAGTGTTGAAGAAACAGACTTGCTTTTTCCCTTATTGGAAGGTTCCACGGCTATTATGTTCACCCGGAATGTCAATGCACCTGCTAAACTTATCAAATCATTTGGTAAGAAGAACGGAAAACCCGTTCTGAAAGGTGCTTTGGTTCAGGAATGTGCCTATATTGGAGAAGACCAGCTGGAAGCACTGATTCACATCAAATCCCGTGAAGAACTCATTGGAGATATTGCCGGTCTTATCCTGTCCCCTGCACAAAGACTTGTATCGGCCTTACAATCGGCCGGAAGCAACATAGCCGGAGTTGTTAAAACACTGGCAGAACGCGAATAATTTTTTAACAGGTAAACACAAAATTTTAATTATAACAATCATGGCAGAATTGAAACAAATGGCAGAAGCCATTGCTAATCTTACCATTAAAGAAGCTATTGAATTAGCTAACATCCTCAAAGACGAATACGGAATTGAACCGGCTGCTACTGCAGTAGCCGCAGTTGCCGCTCCCGGAGCAGAAGGACCGGCCGCTGAAGTTGAACAAACTCAATTTGATGTCATACTTACTTCCGCTGGACAGGCAAAATTGCAAGTCATTAAAGTTGTTAAAGAAATTACAGGTCTGGGACTGAAAGAATCCAAAGAACTTGTTGACGGAGCACCCAAACCTATAAAAGAAAAAACAAGCAAAGCCGAAGCTGAACAAATCAAATCCCAAATTGAAGAAGCCGGCGGAGAAGTTGAAATTAAATAAACTCACTTCCCGCACAAAACGGGAACGGTACCAGGTTTAGGACCCCTTTGGGGGTTCTAAGCCTTTTTGTCGTTAAAATGTTTATTTTCAACTAATCCTTAGATAATGCCGCAAAAAGCAAATACTCAGCGAATTAGCTTCGCAAAATCGAAAACCCTCCTGGATCATCCCGATTTTCTGGAGGTACAGCTAAAATCATTTCAGGACTTTTTCCTGCTGGAAACAACGCAGGAAAACCGGAAAAATGAAGGATTGTACAAAGTATTTCAGGAAAACTTCCCCATCACGGATACCCGCAACAATTTTGTTCTTGAATTTATAGACTACTTCATTGATCCGCCACGCTATTCCATTGAAGAATGCCTGGACAGGGGCCTGACATTCAGTGTTCCGCTGAAAGCAAAACTCAAACTGTATTGCACAGACGAGGAACACGAAGACTTTGAAACAGTTATCCAGGATGTGTATCTTGGAACCATTCCCTATATGACCCCCCGGGGAACTTTTGTCATCAACGGTTCTGAACGCATTGTTGTCTCCCAGTTACACCGGTCTCCCGGAGTATTTTTTGGACAAAGCATACACACAAACGGAACAAAACTGTATTCTGCAAGAATCATCCCGTTCAAAGGTTCCTGGATTGAATTTGCAACAGACATCAACAACGTGATGTACGCTTACATTGACAGAAAGAAAAAACTGCCTGTCACCACGTTGCTCAGGGCCATAGGGTTTGAAAGTGACAAAGACATTTTGGAAATCTTTGGCCTGGCCAATGAAATCAAAGTCACAAAAACCAGTTTGAAGAAAAGCCTGGGCAGGCAACTTGCAGCCCGCGTACTCAAATCCTGGATTGAAGACTTTGTTGACGAAGACACCGGAGAAGTGGTTTCCATTGAACGGAATGAAATTGTTCTGGACAGAAACACCATTCTGGAAGAAGAACATATTGACCTGATTATGGACTCGGGTGCAGCTACCATATTGCTTCACAAAGAAGACGCCAATATTGGAGATTTCGCCATCATCCACAACACCTTACAGAAAGATCCCTGCAACTCGGCAAAAGAAGCCGTTATGTACATATACAGGCAGCTGCGCAACTCGGAACCACCAGACGAAGCAACCGCAAACGATGTGATAGACAAACTGTTCTTCTCATCCAAACGCTACGACCTGGGCGACGTGGGACGTTACCGCCTCAACCGCAAGCTTGGACTTACCACACCAACAGATATTAAAGTACTGACTAAAGAAGATATCATTGCCATCATCAGCCACCTGATTCAGCTAATCAATTCAAAGGCTATTGTGGATGACATTGACCACCTGAGCAACAGGCGTATCCGTACAGTCGGAGAACAACTGGCCAACCAATTCAGCGTTGGGCTTTCCAGAATGGCAAGAACCATCCGTGAAAGGATGAACGTCAGGGACAACGAGGTGTTTACCCCCATTGACCTGATTAACGCCAAAACGTTATCTTCCGTCATCAACTCGTTCTTTGGAACTTCCCAGCTGTCGCAGTTTATGGACCAGACAAACCCGCTGGC
>DIRP01000020.1:29037-58925 GCA_002427525.1 Bacteroidales bacterium UBA5433
TATGGACCAGACAAACCCGCTGGCAGAGATGACGCACAAGCGCCGCCTGTCTGCACTGGGCCCCGGCGGTCTGTCAAGAGACCGTGCCGGCTTTGAAGTACGTGACGTTCACTATACGCATTACGGCAGGCTTTGCCCCATTGAAACACCGGAAGGTCCCAACATCGGGCTTATCTCTTCCCTTTGTGTTTATGCCCGTATCAACGAACTGGGTTTCATTGAAACTCCCTACCGGAAAGTAGAAGACGGACAGGTCAACCTCTCGGGCAAAGGCTACGTCTACATGAGCGCAGAAGAAGAAGAAGAAAGAATGGTAGCCCAGGCCAACGTCAACCTGGACAACGACGGGCACATTCTGGACGAACGTATCAAATGCCGTTACGAGGCAGACTACCCGGTTGTTTCCAAAGAAGAAGTACAGTTGATGGACGTAGCTCCCAACCAGATAGCCTCTATAGCCGCCTCCCTTATTCCTTTCCTGGAACACGACGACGCCAACCGGGCCCTGATGGGTTCTAATATGATGCGTCAGGCTGTCCCCCTTATTCAACCGGAAGCCCCTATCGTTGGTACCGGACTTGAAGACACGGTGATCCGCGACAGCAGAACACAAATTACGGCCACAGGTAAAGGAGAAGTTGTCTATGTAGATGCCAACGAAATCCACATCCGTTACGAGAAAAGCGAAGACGAAAAATTTGTCAGCTTTTCCCCCGAGGTAACTGTATACAAACTTCCTATCTACAGGAAAACTAACCAGAATACTTCCGTCAACCTGAAACCCATTGTAAGAAAAGGACAAAAGGTCACAGCCGGTCAAATTCTCACAGACGGTTACGGTACAAAAAACGGAGAACTGGCCCTGGGGCGCAACCTGAAAGTTGCCTTTATGCCCTGGAAAGGATACAACTTTGAAGACGCCATTGTGCTGTCTGAAAGAATGCTTCGCGAAGACGTATTTACCTCTATCCATGTAGACGAGTACGTCATGGAAGTACGTGACACCAAGCGCGGTATGGAAGAACTCACGAGCGATATCCCCAACGTATCGGAAGAAGCTACCAAAGACCTGGATGAAAACGGCATCATCCGCATTGGTGCCAATGTAGAGCCGGGGGACATCCTTATTGGTAAAATCACCCCAAAAGGGGAAAGCGACCCATCTCCGGAAGAAAAGCTCTTGCGGGCTATTTTTGGAGACAAAGCAGGTGACGTGAAAGACGCCTCCTTAAAAGCTTCACCCTCTCTGTACGGAACTGTTATTGAGAAACGCCTTTTCTCACGAGTTATCAAGGAAGGTTCAAAGAAAGCCAAACCTATAACAAAAATGCAGGTACAGCAGGCAGACGAGCAATACAAAAAACGTTTTGACGACCTCAGGAACCTATTCCTGGACAAGCTGGGAACATTGCTTAAAGGAAAAAAATCTGCAGGGATTACCAATTTGTACGGAGAACCGGCTGTTGCTAAAGATACTCCGTTTACACATGCGGTCTTGGAGGCAATCAACTACGAGAACATCAATCCCACAAAATGGACAAACGACAAGCATATCAACAACCAGATTAAAAAACTGATAAGCAATTACTTATTAAGCTTTAAAGAACTGGATGCAGAACTAAAGCGTGTAAAATACAGCCTGACCATTGGCGACGAACTTCCCACAGGTATCATGCAACTTGCCAAAGTATATATTGCCAAAAAGCGTAAAATACGTGTAGGCGATAAAATGGCAGGGCGTCACGGAAACAAGGGCATTGTTGCCAAAGTGGTACGTGATGAAGACATGCCGTTCCTGGATGACGGTTCCACGGTAGATATTGTACTGAATCCGTTGGGTGTTCCTTCCCGTATGAACCTGGGACAGATTTATGAAACGGTTCTTGGTTGGGCCGGACAAGAACTGGAGCTCAACTTTGCATCCCCTATTTTTGACGGAGCTTCGCTGGAAGAAATCACAGAATATACAGAAAAAGCAAACGTTCCAAAATATGGCAAAACATACCTTCGTGACGGAGGAAGCGGGGAGTATTTTGACCAACCCGCAACTGTTGGTGTCATATATATGCTCAAACTGGGGCACATGGTAGATGACAAAATGCACGCCCGTTCCATTGGTCCATATTCACTCATTACCCAGCAACCTTTGGGTGGAAAAGCCCAATTTGGAGGACAACGTTTTGGAGAAATGGAAGTCTGGGCACTGGAAGCCTTTGGAGCTGCAAACATTCTTCAGGAAATCCTGACTGTAAAATCTGACGATGTGACCGGACGGTCACGTGCATACGAAGCCATTGTCAAGGGAGATCCCATGCCCACACCGGGTATTCCGGAATCTCTTAACGTATTGCTTCATGAATTACGCGGTCTGGGACTCAGCGTTAACTTGAAATAAAAAACACATTATGGCTTATAAAAAAGACATCAAACTTAAAAGCGATTTCAAACAAATCACTATAGGTCTGGCATCCCCGGAACAAATCCTTGAAATGTCGCACGGAGAAGTTTTAAAACCGGAAACGGTCAACTACCGTACGTACAAACCGGAACGTGACGGATTGTTCTGTGAACGCATATTTGGGCCATCAAAAGATTACGAATGCCATTGCGGAAAATACAAACGCATCCGCTACCGTGGCATCACGTGTGACCGCTGCGGTGTTGAAGTGACGGAGAAAAAAGTGCGCCGGGAACGTATTGGACATATTTCCCTTGTTGTACCTGTTGCACACATTTGGTTTTTCCGTTCCACACCCAATAAAATCGGTTACCTTTTGGGCATCCCGGGCAAAAAACTGGAAGCCATCATTTACTACGAGCGTTATGTAGTCATTCAGCCGGGAATCACGGCAGAAAACGGGATTAATGAACTGGATTTCCTTACAGAAGAGGAATACCTGAACATCCTGGACTCCCTTCCCAAAGAAAACCAGATGCTGGAAGATGAAGACCCCAACAAATTCATTGCCGGCATGGGAGCCGAGGCCATCTACAAACTCCTGATCCGTCTGGACCTTGACCAGCTTTCCTACGATTTGCGGCACAAGGCAGACATTGAAACCTCCCAGCAACGGAAAGCGGACGCCCTGAAAAGGCTCAACATTGTAGAAGCGTTCCGCGAATCGGCAGACATCAACAAACCGGAATGGATGATCATGAAAGTTATACCGGTCATTCCCCCCGATTTGCGTCCGCTCGTTCCCCTGGACGGCGGCCGGTTTGCTACCTCGGACCTGAACGATTTGTACAGACGTGTCATTATCCGGAACAACCGGCTTAAACGCCTGATAGAGATCAAAGCGCCCGAGGTCATCCTTAGAAACGAAAAAAGGATGCTCCAGGAAGCCGTTGACTCCCTGTTTGACAACTCCAGAAAATCAAATGCTGTTAAAACAGAAGCCAACCGGGCACTTAAATCCCTGTCGGACAGTTTGAAAGGAAAACAAGGACGGTTCCGCCAGAACCTGCTTGGAAAACGCGTGGACTACTCGGCACGTTCTGTCATTGTTGTCGGACCCGAACTGAGCATGAGCGAATGCGGACTGCCTAAAGACATGGCTGCAGAACTGTACAAACCGTTTATTATCAGAAAACTGATTGAGCGGGGTATAGTCAAGACCGTGAAATCTGCCAAAAAAATAGTGGATCGCAAAGATCCCATGATCTGGGATATCCTGGAAAATGTCATGAAAGGACACCCCGTACTGTTAAACAGGGCACCTACCCTGCACCGTCTGGGTATCCAGGCATTCCAGCCCAAGCTGATTGAAGGGAAAGCCATTCAATTGCACCCGCTGGCCTGTACGGCATTTAACGCAGACTTTGACGGAGACCAGATGGCCGTACACCTGCCGCTGGGCAATGCCGCCATACTGGAAGCCCAATTGCTTATGTTGGGATCCCACAACATCCTGAACCCGGCCAACGGAGCTCCCATTACCGTTCCCTCACAAGATATGGTGCTGGGACTGTACTACATTACCAAGTTGCGGAACAAGGCGAAAGGGGAAGGCATGACATTTTACAGTCCGGAAGAAGTAATCATTGCCCACAACGAACATATAGTGGACATGCACGCACGTATCAAATTACGCTTGAATAAAACTACGGTCAGAAGCCTGCGCGATGAAGACAATCCCTCCCAAGGGTCTGTTGTTTACGAAACAGATCCGGCCAAGGGAAACCATATCATTGAAACATCTGTAGGCCGTGTCCTGTTTAACCAGGTAGTACCCAAAGAGGTAGGTTTTATCAACGAACTTCTTACCAAAAGGTCTTTACGCGATATCATCAACCTGGTATTAAAAACAACAGGGGTAGCCCAAACGGTAAAATTCCTGGACAACATTAAGGATATTGGATTTGAAATGGCCTACAAAGGCGGACTGTCTTTCAATCTGGACGATGTAATTGTACCGGAAGAAAAAGCAGCTTTGATCAAGAAGGGATACGAAGATGTGGAAAAGGTTATGGCCAACTACAATATTGGTCTTCTGGCCAACAACGAACGGTACAACCAAATCATTGATATCTGGTCGGGTGTGAACGTGCGTCTGACAGACATTCTGGAGAAACAGCTCAAAGAAGACAAAGAAGGCTTCAACCCCATTTATATGATGCTGGACTCCGGAGCCCGGGGTTCAAAAGCACAGATACGTCAGCTTTCAGGTATGCGCGGATTGATGAACAAACCGCAAAAATCCGGCTCTACCAGTGCGGAAATTATTGAAAACCCCATTCTGGCCAACTTGCAGGAAGGCCTCTCTGTATTGGAATACTTTATTTCCACGCACGGAGCTCGTAAAGGACTGGCAGACACGGCTCTTAAAACAGCCGATGCCGGCTACCTCACACGCCGCCTGGTGGACGTATCGCACGACGTGATCATCAACGAAGACGATTGCGGTACGCTCAGGGGGTTGGTGGCCACGGCCATTAAAAACAAAGACCAGGTGGTGGAATCACTCTACGACAGAATCCTGGGACGTACCAGCGTACACGATGTATTTGACCCGCTCACGGGAAATCTTGTGGTAGAATCGGGAGAAGAAATCACAGAAACCATTGCGGCAAAAATAGCAAGCTTACCCATTGAACAAGTAGAAATCCGCAGTGTATTAACCTGTGAATCGGGGAAAGGTGTTTGTGCCAAATGTTACGGAAGGAATCTGGCAACAGGCAGACCGGTAGAAAAAGGAGAGGTTGTAGGTGTTATTGCCGCACAATCCATTGGAGAACCGGGAACGCAGCTGACCTTGCGTACGTTCCACGAAGGAGGTACGGCCTCTACCATCAGCTCGGAAAACTCCATTGTATCCAAATACAACGGTACATTGGAAATTGAAGAGCTCAGGACGCTGGAAAAAACTACCGATACCGGAGAAACCCAGACCATTGTTATTGGACGTACAGCAGAAATGCGTATCGTGGACAGCAACACCCGCATTACCCTTTCATCCTATAACATTCCTTACGGTGCCACGCTGTATTTTAAACACGGTGACCAGGTAAAAGAAAAGGATATCATTTGTGAATGGGACTCCTACAATGCCGTTACCATTGCAGAATTTGACGGAACCGTTGCTTTTGACAGCTTGCTGGAAGGAGTAACCTACCGCGAAGAAGCAACGGACGAATTTTCACAGCACAGGGACAAAGTGGTCATCGAAAGCCGGGACAAGTCACGCAACCCCACGCTTAGGATTATGATGGGCAAAGAAGAAAAGAAACAGTACAACTTGCCGGTAGGTGCCCACATTATGGTCAATGAGAAGCAACAGATCAAAGCCGGTGATATCCTGGTGAAGATTCCACGTGCTATTGGAAAATCAGGAGACATTACCGGGGGGCTCCCCAGAGTAACCGAATTGTTTGAAGCACGGAACCCGTCCAACCCGGCCATAGTGTCTGAAATTGACGGAGAAGTCCAGATGGGAAAAATCAAACGAGGTAACCGCGAAATCATTATCCAGGCCAAAACCGGAGAAGAAAAGAAGTACCTTGTTCCTCTTTCCAAACAAATTCTGGTACAGGAAAACGACTACGTACGGGCAGGCATGTCCTTATCGGAAGGAGCCGTTTCTCCTACCGATATCCTGCTTATACAAGGACCTACCAAGGTTCAGGAGTACATTGTCAACGAAGTCCAGAGTGTGTACCGTAATCAGGGAGTAAAAATCAACGACAAACACTTTGAAGTCATTGTACGTCAAATGATGCGTAAAGTAGAAATTGTTGACCCGGGAGATACACGGTTCCTGCCGGAACTGCTGGTTGACAAATGGGAATTCATGCAGGAAAACGATACCATCTTTGATAAAAAGATAATAACAGACGCCGGCGATTCAGAAGAACTTAAAGCAGGTCAGATAGTTACGGTCCGCAGGCTGAGGGATGAAAACTCAACCCTCAAGCGCAAAGATCTAAGATTGGTTGAGGCCCGCGATGCCATCCCCGCCACATCCAACCAGATATTGCAGGGAATTACCAGAGCTGCACTCAGAACTACCAGCTTTATGTCGGCTGCATCGTTCCAGGAAACTACCAAAGTGCTGTCAGAAGCCGCTATTTTTGGCAAAACAGACACGCTGGAAGGACTGAAAGAAAACGTCATTTGCGGACACCTGATTCCTGCAGGAACAGGTCAACGGGAGTTTGAAGACATTTTAGTAACTTCTATGTCTGAGTACAACAAAATGGTGGAAGAAAGGACACTGCCAAAATAATGACTTTTACTTTCATATTTTAAGAATAAGGGCTCTTTGCCCTTATTTTTTTTATATCTTTGCAGATTAAACTTTTAATAAATACCACATTATCTATGCCGCATAAAGTAATCGACGTCCAGGATGTTGTCATTCGCTTTACGGGCGACTCGGGAGACGGGATGCAATTAACCGGATCTTTGTTTGCCGACACAGCTGCCTTTTTTGGGAATGACATTACTACTTTTCCCGATTTTCCGGCCGAGATAAGGGCCCCACAGGGGACTTTATCGGGCGTATCGGGGTACCAGGTTCATATAGGAAGCAGCGCTATATACACCCCGGGTGATTATTGCGATGTCCTTGTTGCCATGAATCCCGCTGCACTTAAGTCTAACGTTAAATGGCTCAAACCCAATGCCACAATAATCGTTGACATTGACACATTCGATAAAAAAGGTCTTGAAAAAGCAGGTTTCAAAACAGACGACGCTTTTCAAGAACTGCTTATCACACACCACAACATCATTGTTCCTCCCATCACCACACTTACTAAGGAAAGTGCGGATACCATCGGCATTGATCCCAAAGCGGGCGCTCGTTGTAAAAACATGTTTGCTCTGGGAATTTGCTTTTACCTGTACAACATGTCCATGGATCATACCAAAAATTTCATCCAAAAGAAATTTGCGAAAAATCAGGATCTTATTGACATGAACCTTAGGGTATTGCAGGATGGGTACAACTATGCCGGTACCGTTGAAGCCATTGCGGACACGTACCTTGTTAAGCCTTCCAAGCAAGAGCCGGGAGTTTACCGCAACATCAACGGTAACACAGCTGTAGCCTGGGGACTTATGGCTGCTTCGGAAAAATCGGGCCGGCCGCTTTTCTGCGGATCGTACCCCATTACGCCTGCCACAGCCATTCTGGAAGAACTGGCACTTCACAAAGACCTGGGTGTAAAAACACTGCAGTGTGAAGATGAGATTGCAGGGATTTGCACCGCCATTGGAGCTTCCTATGCCGGGTCGCTGGCCGTAACTACCACCTCGGGGCCGGGACTTTCATTAAAATCAGAAGCCCTGGGTTTGGCAGTCATTGCAGAATTACCCCTGGTTGTGGTGGATGTACAACGCGCCGGACCCTCCACGGGTATCCCCACAAAAACAGAACAAACAGACCTGAACCAGGCACTATACGGCCGCAACGGGGAATGTCCCGTGGCCATCATTGCCCCTCACTCTCCTTCGCATTGTTTTAAAGCTGCTTTCTATGCCGCCAAACACGCACTGGAGCACATGATGCCTGTTATCCTGCTTTCGGAAGGATTTTTGGGGAACGGTTCCGAACCCTGGAAAATCCCCGATATGAAAGATTTCCCGCGCATCAACCCGCCTATTGCGGAAAATTTAGACGAAGACGAACCGTACTTCTATCCCTTCCGCAGGGATCCGGAAACCCTGGTCCGCCGCTGGGCACACCCCGGAACTCCCAACCTGGAACACCGTATAGGAGGCCTGGAAAAGAACCACCAAGGAGCCGTCTCATCCGACCCGCAGGTACACGAACAAATGGTACGGGAACGTGCCGAGAAGATAGCCCGGATGGCCCGCGTGATTCCTCCGCTGGAAGTCATTGGAGAGCAAGAAGGAGACGTGTTAATGGTCAGTTGGGGAGGCACCTACGGACATATGTTAAGTGCAGAAAGCCAACTTCGTGCAGCAAAAACAAAAGTGGGACTTGCTCATTTTGATTACATTAACCCCCTGCCGCAGAATACAGAAGAAGTATTCAAACGCTTTAAAAAGATTGTTGTTTTTGAGCTCAACAGCGGCCATTTTGCAAACTACCTCAGGGCAAAATTCCCTCAGTTCACGTATATGCAATATAATAAGATACAGGGACAACCCTTTATCATAGCAGAAATTACAGACGCCATAAATAAAATACTAAAATGAAATTCACTCCTCAGGACTTTAAATCAGATCAAGAAGTGAAATGGTGCCCCGGATGCGGGGACCACGCTGTACTGGCATCTATCCAGCGTGCTTTGCCGGAAATCAGCGAAGAATTAGGCTATTCCAAAGAAAGGTACGTCATTGTATCCGGAATCGGCTGTTCTTCACGCTTCCCCTATTATATGAAAACATACGGTTTCCATGGTATTCACGGCCGTGCCGCTGCTATAGCCACCGGCGTAAAAGTAGCCAACCCTACCCTTTCTGTCTGGGAAATGACCGGAGACGGAGACTCCCTGGCTATTGGAGGAAACCACCTGATCCATGCCATACGCAGGAACATTGATATTAACATAGTGCTGTTCAACAACCGCATTTACGGCCTTACCAAAGGACAGTACTCGCCTACTTCTCCATGGGGCTCTATTACCAAAACCTCACCCTACGGAACCGTAGAGCATCCTTTTAATCCGGGTGCACTGGCCATGGGTGCCCGCGGTACGTTCTTTGCACGTACACTGGATATGGAATTGCAGCTGACCAGCAGTATCATGGTAGAAGCCGCACGACACGACGGAACAGCCTTGGTTGAAGTATTGCAGAACTGCGTCATTTTTAATGACAAAACCCACTCCCTCATCACTAATAAGGAGGTGCGTGCAGACCGCACCATTGTGCTGAAACATGGAGAACCCATGATTTACGGTAAGAACAAAGACAAGGGGCTGATACTGGACGGTATCAGACTTAAATCAGTTACCATTGGCGAGAACGGCATTACCCGGGACGACATACTTGTCCATAACGCAGAAGAAGAAAACCACGGAGTACACACGATGTTGTGTGAAATGCAATGGCCGGAACTTCCGGTTGCCCTGGGAGTTATCCGCCGGGTGAAAGACCGCACCTACGACGACATGGTACGTGACCAGCTCACAGAAGTAGCTAACAAATCACAAATCCACTGCATGAACGACATGCTCCGCAGCGGAGATACGTGGGTAGTAGAATAAAAACACATTCAATAAACATTTAATTTTAAGTTATTACAATGAAAGTACAAGAAGTAATGGAACGCCTCCAGTCCAAATACGGACATGAGAAGGAATACCTTCAGGCAGTTCACGAAGTGTTGGAAAGTATTGAAGATGTATACAACCAACACCCCGAGTTTGAAAAAGCAAACATCGTTGACCGCATTGTAGAACCCGACAGGATTTTCACCTTTAGGGTTACCTGGGTAAACGACAAGGGAGAAGTAGAAGTAAACACAGGCTACCGTGTCCAGTTTAACAACGCCATTGGCGCATACAAGGGAGGCATTCGTTTTCATCCTTCAGTAAACCCCTCTACCCTCAAATTCCTGGGATTTGAGCAAACCTTTAAAAACGCACTTACCTCACTGCCCATGGGTGGTGGAAAAGGTGGTTCCGATTTCAACCCCCGCGGCCGCTCTGCCAACGAAGTGATGCGTTTCTGCCAGGCTTTCATGACCGAACTGTGGAGCCACCTTGGCCCCTACACAGACGTTCCTGCAGGAGATATTGGCGTAGGAGCACGGGAAGTAGGTTACATGTACGGCTGGTACAAAAAACTGGCACATGAACACACAGGTACATTTACAGGCAAAGGCCTTACCTGGGGAGGTTCCCTGATTCGTCCCGAGGCCACCGGTTTCGGAGCCGTTTACTTTGTACAGCACATGCTCCAGACGCTCGGTCACGAGATCAAAGGCAAAACCGTAGCCATCTCGGGCTTTGGTAACGTTGCCTGGGGAGCCGCTCAAAAAGCTACCGAACTGGGAGCCAAAGTAGTTACCATTTCGGGACCCGACGGTTACATTTACGACAAAGACGGTCTGAACGAAGAAAAAATTGCCTACATGCTGGAACTGCGCTCAAGCGGTAACGACATTGTAGCTCCTTACGCAGACAAGTTCCCCGGCTCTGTATTCCATGCAGGTAAAAAACCGTGGGAAGTAAAAGTGGACATTGCCATGCCTTGTGCTATCCAAAACGAACTGAACGGCGACAACGCAGCACAGCTTGTAGCCAACAAAGTATTTATGGTAGCTGAAGTCTCGAACATGGGATGTACCCCCGAAGCCATTGAAACATTCCAGAAAGCAAAGGTCAACTTTGCTCCGGGTAAAGCCGTCAACGCCGGCGGTGTTGCAACTTCCGGACTGGAAATGAGTCAAAACGCCACACACCTGAGCTGGACAGAAGCAGAAGTAGATGCCAAACTGCACCAGATCATGTCGAGTATCCACGCCGCTTGTGTCCAATACGGCAAGCAGAAAGACGGATACATCAACTACGTGAAAGGCGCTAACATTGCCGGGTTTATGAAAGTAGCCCGTGCCATGCTGGAACAGGGAGTCATCTAATCATGTACATACTGGGCCTTGATTTTGGTTCAACGTTAACTAAAATGGCTCTTAGCAAGCCTGAGGGAAAGGAGCATCCTTTTCCTCAGGCTGTTTTTACATACAAAACCAACGACCATTTAGGGGATTTCCACGAAGCCCTGGGTACTTTTCTGCAAAAAGAAAATATACCCCTTACTTCCATCCGTCGCATTGTTGCAACAGGAACACACGCCAACCTGGTAAAAGACTCTCTGTTAGGACTTCCTGTACAGGTTGTACCGGAAGTAACGTCTATCGGGAAAGGAGGCCTGGCTTTATCCGGTCTGGATCAAGCACTTGTTGTCAATATGGGAACTGGCACCACCTACGTAGATGCCACACAAAAAGAAATACGCCACCTGGGCGGAACAGGTGTAGGAGGCGGAACGCTCACGGGGCTGGGAAAATGCATTCTGGGAACCGGTTCTGTCAGCGAAATTGTCCGTTGGGCTTCCCACGGAAACCTGGCGCATGTAGATTTGCTCATGCGGGATGTGACCGACCAAAAAATGGACTTCCTTCCACCCGACCTCACGGCTGCCAATTTTGGAAAACTGGCCCACGCACTGTATACAAAAGAAGCCATGCAAGCCACCAAAGAAGACCTGGCCCTGGCTATCATCAATCTGGTATTACAAGTAATCGGGAGTATGGCTGTAATGGTCTGCAAGAGTTGCAACAAAACGCAAGTTGTATTTGTAGGAACCCTTACCCGCATTCCACAAATTGAGAAAATTTACTCCCACTTTTCAAAAGTATACGGCCTCCAATTTATAGTACCGCCTTTTGCTGTATTTGGAACAGCCTTGGGAAGCATTTTAGTATCTTCACAGGAAGTATAATACAAATCTTCTCCCGGCCTGTCCCCCTCTCCTGCCAACCACCCTTTTTCTGAAAGCAAATACTGCACACGCTGTGCTATGGCCGGCGCCGGATTTACTATTTCTACGCCGGACCCGGCAATTCTTCTTATTACCGGTACAAGAAACGGATAATGGGTACAGCCCAGCACCAGGTGGTCGGCCCCTTCCGCAAGCATGGGTTCAATGGTTTTCCTGACCATAGCTTCTGTCTTGGGCGTATCAAATGCACCGCGTTCCACGGCTTGCACCCAACCTTCACCCTCTTGTTCCAAAACCCGGACTTGCTTGCCAAAAGCAGCCAACGTAGCGTTGTACAAAGATCCGCTAAACGTGCCGCGCGTGGCAAGCACACCCACAACCCCGCTTTTTGTATGCAATACGGCCGGTTTTACAGCGGGCTCCATGCCTACAACAGGCACCTGGGTGAACGTAGTGCGCAGGGTATCAATGGCTGCGGCCGTGGCCGTATTGCAGGCTACTACAATAATTTTGCAGCCCTGTTCCAATAAAAAATGTACAATCAGCACAGACCGGTTTCTGATAACCTCAACCGGCTTTGTGCCGTAAGGACAATAAGCTGTATCGGCAACATAAATGAGGCGCTCCCGGGGAAGAAGCGCCTTAATGCAAGAATGAACAGTCAAGCCTCCAATGCCGGAATCCAGAACTCCAATGGCTGCGCCGTTCATAAAAAACCGTTTCTATTGCTCCATGCCGGGCAATTGTGAGGGAGCTACCTTTTCTGCCGGAATACCCAGTGCTGTCTTTGCCAGCGGTAGTACATCCACACTTATGTTAGCATCGTAATAAATGACACCGCCTGCAGACAGATCAAAGATAAACGCGAAACCTTGTTCTTTGGCTACTTTTTCAATGGCTTCGTTGGCTTTCTGAAAGACGGGCGAAAACAAGACTTGCTGCATTTGCTGGTACTCTTGCTGGGCTCCCTGACTAAACTGTTCCAAACGCTGTTGCAGTTCAATCAATTCGCGTTGTTTAGATTCCAGAACCGCAGCCGACCAGGTAGCCTGCCTCTGCTGGTATGTATTGTATTTGGTCTGGTACTCCTGCTGCATTTCTGCAATGGTATCCTCCAGCTCGTGGGTATAAGTCTGCAGCTTAACCAGCGCAGAATCCCTTTCCGGCATAAGACCAATAAGTTCCTGGGAATTGATGTGTCCAAATTTCAAAGTCTGTGCAGCAACTGTGCTTGTCACAGCGGTCAATAGTACCAGGAGGGTTGCAAAACGTTTCATAAGTTTAGATTTATATCAATTACAAATGTACAAAAAATTACCTGACTTGTTCTAATCTGTCTTTTACCAGAGGGCTAATATCAATCTCGGGACCGTAGTGTACAATCCCCATTCCGGCTGACACGTCAAGTACCAGGCTGTATCCGTTCTTGTCTGCTATATATTTTATAGCCTCTTGCAGACGTTCCTGAATAGGTTTAAAAAGTGTTTCAGAGGCTTTGGCCATAGTGCCTTCCTGTCCAAAATACTGTTCCTGCATAGCTTTCACTTCTTTTTCCCGGTCAAGGATTTGCTGTTCCCGCATTTTTCTTTGCTGGGTATTCAGGTTGCCTTTCTCGGTCTGGTACTTTTGAAATATCTCTTCCAGCCGGGTGTATTCTTCCTGCAATTTTTGCTGGTATTGCTCCTGCAAACGTGAAATTTGTTCTTGTGCAGACGTATATTCAGGCAACGACTCCAATATTTTTTCAGAATCAACTACAGCATATTTCTGTGCCGGCAGGGTAACTGCCATCAGGCTTGCCATTAAAAACAAAACCATTCTTTTCATAACAATTAATTTTAAAAAGTTTGTCCAATCATAAAGTGGAAGTTTGATCCGCCCTTTTTCCCACTGAAATCATTATCAAATCCGTACCCCCAGTCTATCCCCAACAAGCCAATCATGGGAAGGAAAACCCTCACCCCCACACCTGCGGCACGTTTGATGGTAAAAGGATTGAATTTACGTATATCATCCCAGCAGTTGCCTCCTTCCAGGAAAAGAAGGGCGTAAATTGTAGATTGTGGCTGTAAGATTACAGGATAACGGAGCTCTACCGTGAACCGGGTGTATACACGCCCCGTATAGGCATCATCTTTCGTGGGAGTTAACGAATAATTGGAATACCCCCGCTGAGAAATAATATCTGCCCCGTACGTGTTGTACCCGCTCATACCGTCACCGCCAAGCATGAACCCCTCGAAAGGAGAATAGCCCAGATTTCTGTTGTAGTACCCCAGGTAGCCAAAATTGGCCCGTGTCATAAGTACCAGATCTCCAATAAGGCGGGTAAACAAACTGGCGTCAAACGTCCATTTGTGGTACTCTATCCAACGGTACCTCTCGGCAGAGGTCATAGAAGCATAATCTGTATTTTTATCGCGGAACAGGGAATACGGCGGTGTAACCTGCAGTCCGAACTTAAAATCCGACCCCTGGCGCGGATAGATAATCTGGTCGGTTGAATTTCGCTGCAAGGTAAGGGTATAGTCAATGATATTTGACTGACCGTCGGTAAACATAAAATAATACCCCCATTGCTGCAGGTTGTACCGTTTTATATCCAGCTGGTTATAAAACACAAAGTAATTGTCCGGCCACTTTAGCCGGGTACCCAACCCAATCCCAAGACCGTAAACTTCCATAAACTGGTCGTTGGTCAGGTAGTAGTACGTAGATGCCGTCTGCCTGGTATAATAAAGGCTTGAGCTGAATGAAGTAGGCTTTTTCCCTGTAAGCCAGGGCTCTACAAAGGAAGCGCTCAGTGCCATATAATACGTTCCGTTTGTCTGGAACCGGATAGACAATGTCTGACCGTCACCCAACGGAACGGGACGCCAGGCCTCTTTGTCAAAAAGCCGTTTAACAGAAAAATTGTTAAAACTAATCCCCACAGTACCTACAAAAGTGTTTCCTCCCCAGCCGCCTGCTATTTCAAACTGGCTGTCGGGTTTCTCCGTTACGTTGTACAGGATATCAACCGTATTGTTTGCCTGGTTAGGTACTACGTTAAAGCCGGTACCCATCTGCATGATGGCTTCCTGATCAAAGTGTCCCATAGAAGCAATCTCACGGATGGAGCGTTCCAGCTCAGTCTGACTAAACAGGTAGCCGGGACGCGTAAAGACCTGACGGCGCACTATTTTTTCATTTGACACGTTGTTCCCGTTAATAACAATCCGGTTGTACGTGGCGGGCTTCCCCTCAAATATGCGCATCTCCACATCTACGGAATCTTGTTCAATAGCCACTTCTACCGGGACAATCCTAAAGAAAAGATACCCCTGATCTTTGTAAATCTGGGATATATTGGATTGTTGCAATTTCCCGCCCCCGAAAAGTCGCTCTTCCATAGTAACTACGTCGTACACATCTCCCTTTTCAATACGAAGCACCGAATTGAGCATCTCCCCGGAATATTGGGTATTTCCTGTCCAGGTAATGTTTCGGAAATAATACTTCTTCCCTTCATCAATTACCAGGTCAATGCCCAGGTTTTTATCGTCCAGGTAGTAAACAGAATCTCTTACAATCCGCGCATCCCGGTAGCCCAATTCATGAAACTTCTGCATCAAAAGCTGTTTGTCGTTCTTGAATTCTTTTTCGTTGAATTTCTTGCTGAAAAAGAAGTTGTAGAAACGTTTGTCTTTTGTTTTCTTCATGGCAAACCGCATCTTCAGCAGAGAAAGTTCTTCACTTCCCAGAAAGTTAATCTGCTTTATACGTACCTTGTCGTTCTTCTTTACGTTAAATGTTACCTGTACGGCATTTTTTATGGTGGTATCTTCCTGGTGGGTAGCCACCACTTCTGCATTTAAGAATCCCTTTTCTACGTAGTATTTGCGAATGATATCGCTGGAAGTTTTGATGATGTAGTCAGACAACTCACTTCCCCTTCTCAAACGTACTTTTTCCTCAATTTCTGACTGCTCTCCCTTTTTCACGCCCTGGTACTTCCACTGCGATACACGCGGCCGCTCTACAATGTTTATATTCAGGTAGGCAGCCCCATTAACCAGGCTGTCAACATAAACGGCAACATCGGAGAAATAACGTTGCATGAAAAGCCTTTTTACTATGCTTTGCAATTCTTCTCCGGGAATGTTTATGGTATCGCCAATGGCCAATCCCGT
This sequence comes from Bacteroidales bacterium UBA5433, assembly GCA_002427525.1. Taxonomy (GTDB): domain Bacteria; phylum Bacteroidota; class Bacteroidia; order Bacteroidales; family UBA932; genus DMER64. Next base: position 45,127 of record DIRP01000020.1, read on the forward strand.
TAAGGAAAGAATCTGATCTGCATTCAGGTAATTCACACCCGAAACCGTCAATCCGGCAATGGCACATGCACGAGGTTTGGAATAATCAACTACTACGGAACTTTGTTCAACTTGTGCCAGCAAAGGAAATGCTGCCAGAAAAAAGCTGATACAAAAAAACAGATGCTTTATGCGGTGCTTCATGCAACGAATTTTTAATATTATTCTTCAATGGTACCAAACCGGCGTTTCCTGGTACTGTAGGCTTTTAAGGCAGCTTCGAAGTCAGGCTTGCGAAAATCGGGCCAAAGTACAGGCGTGAAATATAATTCCGTATAAGCCAGTTGCCACAACATAAAATTGCTGATCCTTATCTCTCCGCTTGTCCTGATCATCAGGTCGGGATCCGGTATCCCTGCCGTGGAAAGATAACCTGAAAAAGAATCATAAGACATGGGAATACCGGGAACGGAAACAGTGCCCGCTGCCAGCATGCGGTTAACCGCTTGCATTATATCCCATTTGCCACTGTAATTAATAAAAATAATCAGGGTCATGCCGGTGTTGTTTCCGGTAGCTGCCATACACGTGTCCATGCGTTCCACCACCAGCGGGCTCAGGTGTTGGCGCTCACCAATAAAGACACAACGGATGTTGTTTTTATTCATCGTAGGCGTCTCCTGATATATGTATTCCATTATCAGAGACATTAAAGCGTCCGTTTCTTGTTTGGGCCTCCCCCGGTTTTCTTCAGAAAAGGCAAAAAGGCTTAGGTAAGGTATCCCTATCTCTGCGGCAAATTCTGTAACAGCACGTACTGCCTCGGCTCCGTGGCGGTGCCCGTCATTCCGTTCAAGACCGTGCGCCAGGGCCCACCGGCCATTGCCATCCATAATAATACATACGTGATCCGGCAACTTTCCTTTTACATTATGCATCCCCTTCCCCTCCGTTTCTTTTATCAAAACCCATCATCAATTTTTCCCTGAGCGTGGTAATGAAATCGTTACCGGCAAAAGAAAGGCTTGTCAGATGAAAGTGTGCTTTTTTAACTTTAAACGAGTACGGGAGGTCCACTACCACAGACCTGTTGTCCAGGTACAAGCGGGCATTGGGCAGGCGGCTTTTTACCCGAATTTCCAACCCGGCGTGGTCGGGAAATACAATGGGCCTGACGTTCAGGTTGTGGGGAGCAATGGGCGACAATACAAGAACGCCCGATTGCGGAAAAACAATGGGTCCCCCTACACTTAATGAATAGGCGGTGGATCCGGTAGGGGTAGCTACAATAATGCCATCTCCGCGGTACGTTGCCACCGGCTGGCTATCCATCATTACCTCTACCTCCAGCATGGCGGGAGTATTTCTTTGTATGCAGATTTCATTGATGGCATAGGGATAAATACCCAAGGGGCTTTCCTGTCCTGTCAGCGACAGCACCGTATGGGTAGTGGTTAAAAAATCCTTTTCCTTTACGGCATCATACATGTATTCTATGAAGTCGGGACCGCATCCTGTTAAAAACCCCAGCCTCCCAAAATTGACTCCTGCAATGGGAATACCGGAGTCTTTAACAATTTCAAGGGCTTCCAGAAAGGTTCCATCCCCACCAATCGTAACCAAAAGATCCGTATCGGACGGCAATTTCCGGTCGTCCCCCAACATCTGAAAAGTCATGCCACTGCGTGTGGGCAGGTGCCAGTCCTTTTTTAAATCCTTCCTGTAAAAAACGACCTTCATATTTGTATTGCCAATCAATTGGCGTACTTTTGCAACAAAGATAACCAATAATGACAAAACTGAGCGTAAACGTAAACAAATTTGCCACGCTGCGAAATGCAAGAGGAGGGAATATGCCGGATGTCCTGCAAGCTGTAAAAGACTGCGAGCAGTTTGGTGCACAAGGTATTACTGTTCACCCCCGCCCCGACGAGCGCCATATCCGGTACCAGGACGTACGGGATATCAGCCCGTTAATAACCACAGAATTCAATATAGAAGGAAACCCCATCCCCTCTTTTACAGACCTGGTACTGGAAGTCAAACCTACCCAGGTAACCCTGGTACCCGACGCACACGATGTCATTACATCAAATGCCGGATGGGATACCCTTACATTTGCCAAAGAATTGAAAGAATGGGTTGCGGTATTCAAAAAAGCCGGTATCCGTACCTCCCTGTTCATTGATCCCGTTCCGGAAATGATCCGTGCAGCAGCCCAAACAGGTGCAGACCGGGTAGAACTTTATACAGAATCCTATGCCGCCGGTTATGAAAAAAACCGGGAACAAGCCATTGAACCTTATGTGGTTGCTGCCCAAACTGCAGCCGCGTGCGGACTGGGACTGAATGCAGGGCACGACTTAAACATGCACAACATAGGCTATTTTCACAGAAACATTCCCGGGTTGCTGGAAGTATCCATAGGTCACGCCATCATTTGCGAATCCCTTTACCTGGGTCTGGAAAACACCATTGCCATATACCTGCGGGAACTCGCTATTATTTAATTATATTTGCACGTTTTTATACTTATTATTATGAAGAAGTCATCACTGATAACTACCATTGTACTGGCCGTAGGTCTTGCGGTCCTTTATGTATTGCACTTTACGGGAATCGGCGCCAAAACCTCTGTTGCTGAAAGACAGGAATTGGAAGCGGGAGAAGTAGTTGCAGGAAGTATTGTATACGTTCGCATTGATTCATTGCTTAACACATACGATTTTTTCCTTGACCTCCAGTCAGACTTGTCTGCAAAGGCCCGTATTGTAGAAGACGACCTGAACAAAAAGGGGCGTGCTTTTGAAAACGATGTGAACAACTTTCAGGAAAAAGTCCAAAAAGGATTGATCACCAGAAGTCAGGCAGAAACACAGCAAAACCAACTGGCCGCACGCCAGCAGGAACTGGAACAGTATGCCCAACAGAAGCAAATGGAGTTGACGGAAGAAAACCAGGTCATGTTAAACCGCGTACTGAACGCACTCAAGACGTTCCTGGCAGAATACCGCATCATGAACAACCACGACATCATTCTGACGACAGACGAAAGCAGCAACACCATTATTGAGGCTACCAAATCTCTTGACATAACAAAAGAGGTTGTAGAAGGACTTAACAAGGAATACGCCAAAAGCCGCAAATAGGCGGGACTATGGAATCGCTACTACAAACACAGTTTCATTTTCCCGGACAAACGCATTTTTACAAAGGAAAAGTGCGTGACGTTTATACGATAAACGACCGGATTCTGGTCATGATTACCACAGACCGGATATCTGCCTTTGATATTGTGTTTCCCAAGGGAGTTAAGTACAAAGGGCAAATCCTGAATAAAATAGCCGGACAGTTTCTGGACATAACCTCTGATATTTTGCCCAACTGGAAAATTGCTTCTCCCCACCCCATGGTCACAGTCGGTTATAAATGTGAACCGTTCCCCGTAGAAATGATTGTACGGGGACACCTTACCGGCAGTGCCTGGCGTGCCTACAAAGCCGGAGAAAGGACCCTGTGCGGCATCCCCCTGCCCGAAGGCATGAAAGAACACCAGGCTTTCCCCACCCCCATCTTAACGCCTACCACAAAAGCCGAGGCGGGCTTCCATGACCAGAATATCAGCCGTGAAGAAATCATAGCACAAGGTCTGGTCAAAGAAGAAGATTACATGCAGCTGGAATCCTATGCGCTGGCCCTTTTTGAGCGAGGCCGTCAATATGCTGCCGAAAAAGGCCTTACCCTGGTAGACACCAAATACGAATTTGGTAAATTGGACGACCAAATCTTCCTCATAGATGAAATCCACACCCCGGACTCGTCCCGGTATTTTTACGAAGGAAGGCAATTGTCCAAAGAATTTGTGCGGGAGTGGCTTATGGAAAATGGATTTAGCGGTCAACCGGGAGAAGTGATGCCCACGCTTACACCCCCTGTGTTGCAAAGTATATCCAACCGGTATATAGAATTGTACGAACACCTGACAGGCATGCCATTTGCTCCTGTTACGTACGATAACACCTTATACGATACTATGGAAGGCTGCATCCGCAACATGCTTGCCCGTTTATGAAAATTCGCAGACTGATACCCGTTGCATTGTTGTTCCTCTCTATGGCGCTTTTTGCGCAGGAACAACAGTATATCCGGCACAAAGTGCGCTGGATGGAAACCTTGTATTCCATTGGAAGAAAATACCACGTAGATCCCAAAGATATTGCCGTCCTCAACAACCTCACATCAGAAACTATTTCAAGAGGACAAATTCTGCTTATTCCGGACCCGGAACAACAAGCCGTTACCCAACCAATTCCCCGCGATACGGTGCCGGACCCGGAACTGCTCCAACCGGAAACCGAAAAAATGATCCCTTGCAGGGATTTTGTACGACCTCGCGATTACAATCCCGTACTATCTGTTATTCTGCCTTTTGAGGAGCCGGAAAAAAATGCAGGTTTTACCGAGTTTTACCAGGGCATGTTGCTGGCCGTAGAAAAAATGAAGGACCGGGGCATGCAGGCCGTAGTACAGGTTTTTGACTGGAACAAGACACCTGCCGACGAGCTGCTGTCGCTGGAAGCACTGGGCAGAAGCCATGTAATCATTGGCCCTGTCTATTCCGGAGACATTGGAAGTACGCTGGCTTATTTCCGAAACAGCCACACCAAAGTAGTTTCTCCGCTGGACAGCAAATCGGATGTCTGGGTAAGTTCATTCCCCAATTTTTTTCAGGTACAACCCGGTCTGGAAGTACAACAAGAAGCACTCTTAAAATACCTGGATCCGCACCATGCCGCTCTGTGGGTCATTTCAGAAGAAGGAGAACAAGTGGTAGCACCGGGAATCAGAAAGATGTTGGACAAAAACCTGATTCCCTACAAAAATTTCTCTTACGATGTGTTGAAAGGTCGTGAAGTTACAGGAAAGCTGAAAAAGCTTCTGGAAGTTAACCCCCGGAACCAGATTGTCATTGCTTCGCAAAACGAAGCTTTTGTATCCGATGCCATCCGCAATTTACACTTGTTGCTGGCATACGAAAACGTACCTGTTGAATTGTTCGGTCTGGCCCGCTGGTATGGGTTCAATACCCTGGATCTGGCAGCATTGCACGAACTTAAGGTAGTACTTCCTCTCTCTTCTTATGTGGACTATTCCCTTTCCAATGTAAAAGAATTTGTTGCCCGGTACCGCACCTTATTCCAGGCAGAACCTACCCAGTTTTCTTTTCAGGGATACGATGTAACGTATTATTTCCTGCAAGCCCTGTTCCTGTACGGACCCGATTTTGAAGAGTGCATTACATCGCTGCGCCTGCCGTTATTACAAACAGATTTGTCTTTTGTACGGGAAACCCGTGAACACGGTTTTTCCAATTCAGGTGTCCGGGTAATACGGTACCTCCCCAACTATGCTATAGAATTGCTTCCGTAATCAAAGGTTGTCTTTCTCAATATCTTTGAAGTACCGGATTGTTTCTTTCTTCAACCCGGCAGTAGCCGGCGTGTCGCAAACCAGCAGGGCTTTCCGGTGCATCTGCAGTGCTGTGATGGTCCACATATGAGAAACAGCTCCTTCTACGGCCTGGTGCAACGCCTCGGCTTTAGAAGATCCGCTCACAAGAATCAGCACTTCGTCCGCATCCATTATGGTGCCCACCCCTACCGTCAGGGCTGTTTTGGGAACGAGTGCTACGTTGTTATCAAAAAAACGGGCGTTGGCCAGGACCGTATCTGTGGTAAGCGTCTTAATCCGTGTTCTGGACACAAGCGACGAGCCCGGTTCGTTGAAGGCTATGTGTCCGTCGGTTCCTACCCCGCCCAAAAAGAGCCGGATACCTCCGGCCTGTTGAATGGCCTGCTCGTACGCCTCACATTCTGCCTGAAGATCGGTTGCCATCCCATTGGGTATGTGGGTGTTCTGTGGGAGTATGTCCACGTGTTTGAAAAAGTTTTCCTGCATAAAATGCCGGTACGACTGCGGATGGTCTCCTGCCAGCCCCACATACTCGTCCATATTGAACGTCACTACGTGTTTGAAAGACAACTGCCCCTGACGTACAAGGGAAATCAGGGCTTTGTACGTTCCCAGGGGGGAAGACCCCGTGGGCAACCCCAAAACAAACGGCTTACCGGCCGTAGGGGCAAATGCGTTGATCTTGTCTGCAATATAACGGGCAGCCCATGCAGAAACACTGTCGTAATCTTCTAAAATAATAACTCTCATGATACTCTGTTTACTAATTCCCGGGCATTTTCAATAGCTGCCGGCGTAACAACCGAACCGCTCAACATCCTGGCTATTTCCAGAATCCGCTCCTCGCCGTCCAGTTGCACTATATTTGTTTGTGTAACGTCTTCTACCAGGTCTTTCCTTACCAGGTAATGGGTCTTGCCTTTGGCTGCCACCTGCGGCAGGTGTGTAATGGCCAGTACCTGCATATTTTCCGAAAGATCGTGGATCATATCGCCCATGCTGTCTGCAATTTTCCCGGACACCCCCATATCTACCTCGTCAAAAATAATGGTACTCAACCCGGCACTTTGGGCCACCACCGATTTTACACACAGCATCAGGCGGGACATTTCTCCCCCCGACGCAATGCTGCTCAATTCCCGGGGTGCCATATCTTTATTGGCCGAGAAAAACACCTGCAGGCTGCTGTTCCCCAACGGTCCATAGTGCGGTTGCAGGTTCAGGTCAAAGGTAAGTTGCGCATCCGGTATCCCCAGGAGCGCCAGGCGGGCGCAAAGCAAGGCAGCCAATTTGTCCAGAACCTCGGCTCGTTCTTTGTGCAAAGTCGCTGCCAGACGGTTCCTTTCCCCGGTTTGCAAGCGCAGTTCCTCTTCCAGCTGTTCCAGCAAGGTGGAATCGTTTTGCACAGCTTCCAGTTGCCGGGCAAAAGAGTCTTTGAGGACAATCAATTCTTCCACCGTTTGCACGTTGTGCTTGCGTTCCAATGTATAGAGGGTATCCAGCCGCTCTCCCACACTGTCCATCCTGCCCGGCTGTTCCCGTACTTGTTCCAATGCCCGGGTACATTCCTGCGCCAGGTCCTTCAGTTCCACCCGCGCCTGCTCCAACCGTTCGCCCATCTGGCTATAGTCCTTGTGGTGTTCCGCCATGGACGCAGCCAATCGTTCGGCTTCTTTTATACTTGCCAGTACCGGCAGCTCCCCTTCTTCCAGAATATATGTTATCCGGTACAAAGACTGCCTTATGTCCGTGGCATGCTCCAACAATTTCAGCTCCTCTTCCAGTTCTTCCTGCTCGCCGGCCACCAATTTGGCCTGTTCCAGCTCGTCGTACTGAAATTGCAGGTAGTCCGTATCCTGCTGCTTCTTTTCATACGAAGCCCGCAGGGAACGCACCCGTGCCGCCAGCGTGGTTACTTCCCGGTGAATTGTTTTGTATTGTTGTGTACGCGATGATTGTCCGGCAAAGGCGTCCACCATATGTAACGGGTACTCGTAGTTGGAGAGCAGCAAGTTCTCGTGTTGTGAATGGATGTCTATCAGCACGTTACCCAATGACTTTAAAAGAGGCAGGTTGGCCGGCTGGTCGTTTACAAATGCCCGGCTTTTCCCGGTAGGATAGACAACACGCCGTACGGTAAGTTCGTCTGCGTAATCCAGTCCGTTATCAACAAACAGTTGTTCCAGGTCCGGATCTTTTTCCGGGATTCTGAAACACGCTTCTATTACGGCGTTGGCAGCGGGGTCCCGTAAGAAATCCACATCGGCCTTTTCCCCCAGCAGCAGGGACAACGCTCCCAGTATAATGGATTTCCCAGCACCCGTTTCACCGGTAATGATGGTAAGGCCCTCAGAGAAATCGACTTCCAAAACATTGATGAGGGCAAAGTTGGATATGCTAAGGGAGTATAGCAATGTTATTCTTCCGGCACTTCTGCCTTTCTGTAAAACGTTTCGTCGTCTTCAAATTCTTTTATGGCAACCAGCGTAGCTTTAGGCTGGCGTTCATAATGACGCGATATTTCAATTTGTTCGCGGTTTTCAAATGTTTCTTCCAGGGTGTCTGTAAAATTGGAAAACTCTTCCAGCCGGGCATTCAGCTCTTTTTTTATTTCTGTAGAGATCTGGTTTGCACGCTGAGCTATAATCATAACCGTCTCGTAGATATTACCTGTCTTTTCGGACAGCCTGGTAACATCACGTGTAATGGTTGTATCCGGCGTAGGTTGATTTATGCTATCCATAGTATTGTATATATTTATTCTTCTGTATTGTTTTTCTTTGTGGTAACCTGCTGTGCCTTTTTAAACATAGTACCCACTTCTTTTGTATATTTTGAATCGGGAAATTCACTTACAAAATTGTAATACTCGTCTATTACGTTCAGAAAACGCTCTCGTTGGGATTCGGGAACACTGTGTACGGCATACTGGTAATGTGCGGCAACAATATAATACATAATTTCTTCCCGGTAGTGGTTTTCGGGGTTTTCTTTCAATGTTTCTTTAAGTGCATGTGAAGCAGCCTTGTAGTCTTCAATGGTGTAATACAATTTGGCAGATTCAAACGCTTTTCTGTCCAGCCTCAGGTACAAATCGTCCAGCATGTTGTGGCAGGTTGTTGTGTATTCACTTCCCGGGTAGTCGTAGAGAAACTCCTCTATGGCTGCAATGGTTATGTGGCTGGGTTGCTGGTCAAGTGCGTACCGGTACGTACTCTGGTACAGGCAATCCAACCGCAGAAACCGCGCCGATTTGGTAAACGGGCTGCGTGGAAAAATTTCAACAAACTGCCTAAAATTATCCTCTGCCGTAACGTAGTCGTTCAAATGGTAATTGCTCAGCCCCAGGTAGTATTGCAGCGTATCGTCCTGGACTGTGCCCCTGTACACCATTTGCAGTTGCTCCAGCAAAGGCTGTGCTCTTGCATACCGTTTGGCTTCAAAATACTCAATGGCTTTCCTGAATTTTAACTGGTAATCTGTACTGCGCATGAGTGCTTCAAACTGATTCACACACGATGTACCAAGTACAGCAAGTAGTAAAAAAATAAAGAGTGTTCTTTTCATGGGCAACTTCAACAAGCAAATATACGACAGTTTAGCAAATTACAGGCCAGTTTGCATGGAGAGGTAACGTTCTGCGTCCATGGCTGCCATACATCCGCTGCCGGCTGCCGTAATAGCCTGACGGTACCGCGGGTCCTGCACGTCGCCTGCCGCAAATACGCCTTCTACGTTTGTTTCTGAACTTTTTCCTTTCGTTACTATGTAACCGTCTTCGTTTACAGCTATCCAGGGCAGGAAAGGTTCCGAATTGGGGTGGTGTCCGATGGCCAGGAAAAAGCCGGGTACTTCCAGGATTTTTTCTTTGCCGGATTTGTGTACCAGCCGTACGCCCGTAACGCCTGTGGCATCGCCCAGTACTTCTTTTGTCTGGTGTTCCCACAATACTTCAATATTGGGTGCGCTCAGGACGCGTTCCTGCATGACTTTCGAAGCCCTGAACACATTGCGTCTTACAATCATGTACACCTTACGGCACATGCCGGACAGGTACAGGGCTTCTTCACAGGCCGTATCTCCCCCGCCTACAATGGCCACGTCTTTGCCTCTGTAGAAAAATCCGTCGCACGTGGCGCAAGCCGAGACTCCCTGTCCTTTGAATTTTTCTTCGGATTCCAGGCCCAGGTAGCGCGCTGTAGCTCCGGTGGCTATGATCAGGGTTTGTGCCAGAATCTCTTTGCCGCAGTCCAATTTTACCAAGAAGGGGCGTTTGTCCAGGGTGGTTTCTGTGATGATGCCGGTTCTGAATTCTGTTCCAAAGCGTTCTGCTTGTTGCCTTAAGTCTTCCATCAGTTGGTTTCCGTCAATTCCTTGCGGGTAGCCGGGGAAGTTTTCAATTTCTGTGGTGGTGGTCAGTTGTCCTCCTTTCAATACTCCTTCGTACAGTACGGGTTTCAGGTTTGCGCGGGCTGCATAAATGGCTGCTGTGTAGCCGGCCGGACCGCTGCCTGCAATAAGGCATTTGATGGTTTCCATATTTTATTCTTTACAAATTTATAAATATCATAAAAGTTCTGTATATTTGCGGCTCTAAAAAGCGGGGCGTGGCGCAGTTGGTAGCGCACTTGCATGGGGTGCAAGGGGTCGAATGTTCGAGTCATTTCGCCCCGACTTTTTTTAAGATCAGGCAGTTGTGCGGAAAACGCGCAGCTGCTTTTTCTTTTTCACGGTGCTTTTTCCTGCGATACGCAAATAACGCGCAAAGATAAGAATAAATTGTGTGAGCTGCACCAAAAGAAACGGGGAACGCCTCCCAATGGCTACGCCATCGGGCCCCTCCCTCCTCGGGTGCGAGGTTCCCCTTTTCCTTTTGGTGTCAGCTCCGATTACAACTGTATTAATTTTGTTCAGCCAATTGGATCTTCAGGCCGTTTGGGTCTGTGACGAAGATAAAGCGGATGGAGGGGTTGGGTGCTATGGGGCCGGTGATTTGGGTGATGCCTTTTTCTTTTAAATCGGCCATTGTTTTGTCTAGGGATTCTACCTGAAACCCTACCGACACATCGGCCGCGCAGCTTACTTCTTTGCGGTTGGGGTCAAAGATCAATTCCAGGTCTGTTCCTTTGCCGTCCAAAAAGCAGATTTCTGTTCCCCCGCCTGCACTAAACGACCGTTTTACCTGCAATCCCAGGGTTTGCGTATAGAATTTCAGGGACTCGGCCATGTCCCTAACGTAGATGGTAATCCAGCAAATATTCATAGTGTGGTGGTTTTGTGTATAGGGTAAAGATAGGGAAATTTGAGAAGTAGTGTTAAATTTTGAATCGGTCGCAATTTGCGACCGGTGTATTGGGCACAGGAAGAAAACATCATTCGTACAATAAAAATTACAGGACTTTAATAAGGTACCCTTACGCCCGTCATGCCGGTATCCTTACAAGCGCTACAGCCGGTACCCATACAGCGCTATCATCACTACTGCATTGGTTTTTTTGACCCACTCTTTTACACTTAGCTTGTAGCTATTCAAACCTACCTGACTTTTAATTATGGCAAATTCGCCATAATTAAAATTGAGATTGTAAACCGATTCCCAAATACCAAGGTACTTAACTGTATAGTCTCCATCTTTGGCTTTTAGCATATCAGTTAGCGAGTTATACTCTTGTTCTTTATCAAGAATAATCGTGATTTCATTTCCTTGTAAGCACCCGATAAAACCCGTTCAATATACCTAAATCAGCCTAATTCTTTCAAGTAGTTGTACAAGTTTGTGTGATTTTTGTAAAAGTTAGGCCAATTTGAGTGAAGTTGGCCTGAGTATATATAAATATTGATACCCTTTGAAATCAAATACTCTTTTTTGCTCTGTCCGGAGGCCTGAAGAACTTGTTCTAGTTGATAAAATTCTTCGAGTGACATGGCTTTTACTTTGGAAACAAAAGTATAAAGCTCTTACTACTAATGCAATATGTGTTTTATCAGATACTTACAATTGTTCTATCCTTTAGCGACAATGCTAAGACTCCGTAGGGGGTATCACCTTTCATTAAATACGCTTCTTAGACGTGTTCGAAGCTCTCCTATCTTGATTATAGTTGACTGCTACCTACTTTGCACATTGTACTTTTGCGCTCTGAGGTAGCCTCTGTGCACAGTTAATCCCTGACACAACGAACAGAATACCCGAATCCCTTGTAGTCGCTGTTCCTGAATACGGAGCTGTCATTGAAGTACAGGTTCAGGAACCTGGCGATATATGAATAGTTCTCTGAAGAACTCCACCAGTAGCCGTAGCTACCAATGTTGTCGAATTCCCCATTGCTATGACGAAAGCCCCCCGGAAGACCTGAGAAACCGGATTTATTTCTGTATTCAGGATAGTCAGTATTTCCTACAGAACCTGGAACATCTGAGAAGCCCCATCCGCTTGCACTTGCCATGGATTTGGCAATTTTTTTCCACTCATTAAAACAACCTTCGTCTTTATCGTATTTCGCTCCTATGGTACCATCGTAATTATATCCGTTATTAGCTAAATATGTTTCTAATATTGTCCATTCATCATCATTTGGTAGGTGCCAGCCTTCGGGACAGGCTAGCATTGCTGCATTCCAGTTATACAAAACACCGTAAGTACAATACTCATCTGTTGCTTTAGCCTCAACTACATTTGTGCCATAATAACCATATACATAATACAATGGAATTACATATGATCCTGCCTTAGGTGGACTAATCACAGGTAGATAAGCCAAGTTTTCTGCCATCCATACCTGATGGCCAATAGTAATGCCTTCATATATTTTTCCATCCCTGGAATCAGTATAAGATTCGTCATATGTTTTAAAAAATTCCTGTACCCCATAAGCAGTCTCTTCATCATTAGTTGCATAAGCCCTGACATAATATGTCGTGTTGGGAGAAAGACCTGTCAGATAACTGGTAAACGTTCCCAAACCAATTCCTTCAGTTGTTATAAAGTCTGCCGAAGTCGGATTCCCTGATGTGTTCCAACAAATACCCCTGGCAGTAACAGCTGTTATACCCTCCGCAATTACATCGCCTGAACAAGCAGCTGATATGGTTGTGATCTTAGTTACCTCGCCAGTAGTAACTGTAGGGGGTTTTGGAAATGTAGTAAAAGACCTCTCTTCTCCATATGCAGTTCCTACAGAATTGGTGGCATATGCTCTAATATAGTATGTGGTGTTGGGAGAAAGGTTGATGATAGTGTTGCTATAAGTGCCCAGACCACTGCCATTTTGCATCTTTGAATTTGATATTGTAGGATGCGCTGATGTGTTCCAGCAGAACCCCCGTTCGGTGACAACTGCACCACCATCTGCAGTTACATTGCCAAAACAGTCCACTGAAATTGCGGTAATATTTGTAATCTTTCCTGTAATAACCGTAGAGATTACCTTTTCAATGTCAGTGATAAAAGTCTTCAGTTCCCCGTAAGCAGTCCTTACTTCATTCGTTGCATAAGCCCGAATATAATATCTGGTATTTGGCGAAAGACCTGTAATATTGCTAATGTAAGTACCCAAACCAGTTCCTTCAGTTGTTATAAAGTCTGCCGACGTCGGATTCCCTGATGTGTTCCAACAAACACCCCTGGCAGTAACAGCAGATCCTCCATCTGCTATAACATTACCACCACAGGTTGCTGTTGTGTGTGTTATGGCGGTGATATCTAGTGTGTTTACCGTAAGATGAGCAAATTGTGTAGTGAAAGTTCTCTGTTCACCGTAAGCAGTCCCCTCCGAATTTATAGCATAAGCTCGTACAAAATAGGTCTCGTTTGGTGAAAGACCGTTGAGGTTGCTTGTAAAGGCTCCCACCCCTGTACCGTTTAATGTTGTTGAATTCCCGACTGTGGGATTTTCTCTGGTATTCCAGCATACACCCCGTGCCCCAACTGGGACACCGCCATCCGTTGTAATATTGCCACCACAGATTGCTGTATTGTGTGTTATGGCAGTAACATCATGTGTGTTGACAACAGGTATTGTTGCTGGTTCAGTTGTAAGGGATTTTGCCATACCATATGAGGTTCCATATTTTGATGTGGCATACGCTCTAACAAAGTATTTTGTTGCTGGAAGCAACCCTGTAATCTGTCTTGAAAAATCACCAATTCCTGAACCATCTTCAGACTTGAAGTCACTTATTGTCGGTTCAATTGAAGTACTCCAGCAAACACCTCTAACAATAACATTTGAACTTCCCTCTGAAGTAATATTTCCGCCACATAAAGCAGTGGTTTGGAATTGCAAACTAATTTGAGACAAAAAGTTAAGCTGCACTATTAATAGATTCTTTTTTAGCATTATACTGTT
>DIRP01000015.1:0-1199 GCA_002427525.1 Bacteroidales bacterium UBA5433
CAAACACTCTTGTCCTTTTTTATCAGTGATTAATGCTTTTAAAACAACTTCATCTTTGTTTAATGATGAAGACCAGAGCATTGTCAGATTTATTGTTTCATTTACACCATATGACGCCTTGTCCAGAAACAAATTGCTTATACGAGCCGTTTTGCCTTCAGAAGCAAGAGCATATTTGGTGGTTATACTATTAGAGTAACCACTGTCGGTTTTTAAAGACAATTTAATTATTTGGAGATTAGTAGTAGCAGGGGCAGGTAGCGTCCAGGAAACCACTTTTTCTTCTTCCGGGGACAGGATAATTTCTTCAAAATAATTTGGCTCGCCTTTTTTCTCTCCGTAAAAACTGTTTTCATATATTTCATAGGCGGGCAGGACTTTGACTTCTTTTTGGATTAGGTTTTTTATTTGACAAGACAGGGCGACCGGCTCGTTGCTTCTGATTAAGAAGGAGGTCGCTGTTTTTTCTTCCTCTTTTGATAATTCATAAAGATAACAGGAGTCAGTATTTATTTGAACTAAGTCTTCTGCCGAAGAAAGACTTATTGGCAAGCGATCAGAAATTCCCAAAATTGAATTATGTTTATTTCCAACTATTACCCTTAAATCATATTCTCCTTCTGGTAAGTTAGGAGCAGTATATGTTGCTTCCTTTTTTATTTCTGAATCTTTCTCGACTGTAATTATTTCAGAGTAAGAAAATTCGTCCAGTTTGTTGTATTCGTCTTTGGGGTAAAGGGCTAGGCCTGACAGCAAGTCATTCCAGGCACGTGCAACAGAAATTGTTTTTACCGGGGTAATGCCCATGGCAATTAGGTTATTGTCTTTAAAGATATTGCAAATAGAGATAATCCCCAAAACAACTTTGAGATTGGTGCGTTTCAATATGAGATTGGGCACTTTGAGAAAGATTCTGGTTTTTCCGATCCTGTTTTTAAGATTTTGTGCTCACGAGAAACCGTGTCGTTCTTGTTGTGAAGAGCTGCGCCACAGCCGGAACAAGGGGATGCCTCGGCTTTCAAAACCGGTTGCCTGCAACCGGAAGCATCCCCGGTTCCGGGGTGAGGCAGCAGGGTTCCGGAGTGATGCAGCAGGGTGGCACTTGAGTGCGACGCACTAATTTCTTTGCGCCAAGCGGACGGTCTGTATCGGCTAAGGAAAACATTGGCTCCCGAAAAGGGAGGGGACCCGCCGCAAGG
>DIRP01000015.1:1375-18094 GCA_002427525.1 Bacteroidales bacterium UBA5433
GATTTTCCGGGCCGATACAGCCGGCAGCTTCGCAGAAAACACGGAAACCGGCGGAACTGTAACTGTAACAGAATACGCAAGCGGACGTTGAGGCGAAAAAGGCCGCTATTGTAAAGGCGGAACTAACAATCAAAACTAAAAGGGACAAGTCCCGAACAGTTGCTGCTTTTTTTACTTCAGGATGGATCCGGCCACAATATTGGCCACCCGGGTGCGCATGCTTATGGCTGCTCCGTCATCGTACGGGTGTACGCGGTTTGCCAACAGAATAATGGCCGTATCTGTTTCCGGGTCGAGAACCATACTGGTTCCCGTATAGCCGGTATGTCCATAGACTGTCTGTGGATTAAACAAATCGCCGTTCCAGGAGCCTGCACGGCCCCAGCCCAAAGTCCTGCCAAAGGCCATGACATCCTCCGGTACCCGTTCCATAGCCCGTACAGTTAACGGGCCGAGTATCCGGCGTCCGCCAAATTCTCCTCCTCTGAGCAAGGCAACAGCTATAACAGCCAAATCCTCTGCATTGGAAAATACCCCTGCATTCCCGGAATTGCCGCCGTTCAGCAACCTGGCCAACGGGTCGTGCACCTGCCCCACGAGCGGAAGTCCGTCTTCTTGTACTTCTGTGGGTGCACAAAGGGCCAGCGTTTCTCCCTGCGGCATATATGTAGTATGTTGCAGCCCCAGCGGATCAAACACATTTTCCTGAGCGTATTGCGCCAGGGTCATCCCTGTGATGTTCTCTAACACATGCTGCAGGGTAATGAAGTTCAAACAGCTGTATACATGCCCCGTTTGGGGTTTGTAATTTCTGGGACAAGAGCAAATGTATTCCAGCAGTCCTTCAGGACTGGGAGAGCCGTAACGTTCTATCAATTCTTCGGTTGGCCCGTAAGCCGGCAATCCGGACGTATGCGTAAGCAGGTCTGTAATGGTAATCCGCACCTTTCGGCCCGTTTCCGGATCTGTCCACGGCTGAAAACCGGGAATATAGATATCTACAGGATCTATCAATCGTAGCTGCCCCCGCTCTACCAACTGCATAATACTTAAGGTCGTACCCACACATTTACTCACAGAAGCCATATCAAAGACTGTTTCCGTAGTCATAGGAAGGGTGTCGGGGACCAGTTGCCGGTTCCCGTACGCTTTCAGGTACACCATCTTACCGTGGCGCACTACTGCCAGCACGGCTCCGGGGATATCTTCTGCCTCAATGGCATCCCAAATCACCTTGTCAACTTGTGACAAACGTTCCGCATCCATACCTGCTGCCTGTGGCGAGGCAACAGGAACGGAAAGGAATCCCGGGTCCCGGCTGCACGAAAGGAGCAACCAAAGACCCGTTACCAATAAAAATGCTGTTTTTTTCATCAAGCCTGTATTATTTTAGCAAACCGCGATGGCGCAACAAAGGAATTTCTGTAGGTTCTTTCCCGCGGAAACGAACGTACTGTAACATAGGCTCATCCAGGCCTCCTTCTGCCAGGATGTATTTACGGAATTTTTCTGCGTACTCCTGATTGAAAATATCACCCGATTCCACAAAAGCCCCGAAAGCGTCTGTATCCAGAATTTCTGCCCACAAATACACATAATAACCAACGGCATATCCTCCGCTGAAAATATGTGAGAAGTAGGTAGAACGGTACCTGGGAAGGATTTCATCTATCAAGCCGTACTTCTTCAGGGATTCTTTCTCAAATGTATTGACATCATACTCTTTTTCTTCTGTTGCCGAGTGGTATTCCATATCCAGCAAAGCAGCTGCAATGAATTCAACCGTAATGAAACCCTGGTTAAAATGACCGCTGTTGACCAACTTGTTAATCAGCTCCTGCGGCATAGGCTCACCTGTTTCGTAATGCAAGGCATATACCTTCAGGACGTCGGGCTGAATGGCCCAGTGTTCGTCTATCTGGGAAGGAAGTTCAATCATATCCCTGGGGATGGAACCGCAAATGCGCCCGTAATCTCCACGGCTGAAGAAAGAGTGCAACGCATGGCCAAATTCGTGGAACAGAGTCTCTGCCTCGTCCCAGCTTAGCAACACCGGCTGATCGCCAACCCGTGCGGGGAAGTTGGTTGTTACGGTCACAAGGGGAAGTTGTTCTGTACCGTCGGGCAGTTTTTTGTACCTGCGCATTCCGGAACACCAGGCCCCGGCATTTTTCCCGGCACGTGCCGGATAGTCCAGGTAAAGAATAGCCAGGTGGCTTCCGTCCTTGTCCAGTACTTCATATGTTTCCACTTCCGCATCATACACAGGAATGTCGGTATGTTTTTCAAACGTAAGCCCATACAGTTTATTGGCTACATAGAACATACCGTCTCTTACGTTTTCCAATTTCAGGTACGGTTTGATTTCCTGCTCATCCAGATCGTATTTTTCTTTACGGAGTTTTTCTGCATAATACCACCAGTCCCAGCTTTCCAGTTTGAAATCGGCTCCTTCACGGTTGGCAATCTTCTGCATAGCAGCCAATTCTTCCTTGGCTACCTTAAGTGCCGGTTTCCATACCCGTTGCAGGAATGAATAAACGGCTTCCGGTGTTCCTGCCATATTGTTAACCAGTACAAAATCTGCGTACGTGTCAAAACCCAGCAGCTTGGCCCGGCGTAGCCTGAGGTTGGCAAGCTTTCCGATTATTTCTTTGTTATCATTCTCGTTCCCGTTATCGCCCCTCATGTAATATCCTTTGTACAATTCTTCCCGTAAAGAGCGGTTGTGTACGTATTGCAGAAAGGGGATCCAGGAGGGTTTGTCCGGTGTAAACACGTATTTCCCTTCCATACCCAGTTGTGTAGCCAGGTTGGCAGCAGCAGCTATGTTACTTTCCGGCAGGCCGTCCAAATCTTCTACATTATCAACAACCAATTTGAAGGCCTTCGTTTCTGCCAGCAGATTCTGGCTGAACTGCAGACTCAGGTTGGACAACTCGGTATTAATTTCTTTCAATTCTTCTTTATCTTCCTCAGACAAAGCAGCTCCGCCACGTACAAAATCATCGTAATATTTTTCCAGTGTCCTCAGTTGCTGTGCGTCCAGGTCCAGTTCTTCTCTTTGCTGATACAGTTTGTCAATTTTTTCAAAAAGTACAGGGTTTAACTGAATTTCGTTCCTGTGCCGGGTCAGCAAAGGGGTCATTTCCCGGGCAAGCGCCTGTAACTTTTCGTTGGTATTGGCGCTGTTAAGAGTAGAAAACACAGAACTTACACGGCTCAGCAAATCTCCCGCCCTGTCGTATGCAGCTACGGTATTTTCAAAAGTTGGTTCGTCCTGGTTATTGACAATGGCATCAATTTCTGCCTGGTGTTGTGCCATAGCTTCTTTGATTGCCGGCATAAAATGTTCCGTTTTAACCAGATGGAACGGAGGTGTTTTAAAAGGAGTATTGTACTCCTCTAGTAATGGATTGTTTTTCATTGGATTACATGCACCGGCTACGAGTAAGCCCAGTAAGACTATTAATGTTGTTTTCTTCATATATATGTTATTTTTTAGGTTAAGTCACTTGCAAACGCGGTCAGGTCTTTGGCAAACTGTTCCCAGGACAATTCAGATTTTACCTTTCTTATGTTCTCAACAAATACACTTCTGTCCATGCTGAAATATTTTCTAATAGATAGTGTAAGAGAACAAGGGTCTGTTCCCGGTGCCACCAGCCCGGTTCCCGGTCCTTCAACCGCTTCTGCCAACCCACCGGCAGGCGTCACAATAACAGGTACTTCAAAGTGGTATGCCATGGCTGTTATGCCACTTTGTGTGGCTGTTTTGTAAGGCAAAACACAAACGTCCGCCGCAGAGAAGAAGGCCGGTACTTCTACATCTGCTATATACCTGTTGAACACCTTCACTGCAGCAGGATTGGGTAGTTTTTTAATTGCTTCTTCATACTTGGCAAAACTTCCGTAACTTTCACCTGCAATTACCAACTGGTATCTGTCACCCAGTTCTCCAAACGATTCCAGCAACAAATCCAACCCCTTATAATCCCTGATGAATCCAAAGAACAACAACGTTCTGCATTCCGGATCCAATCCCAGCTTTGCCTTGGCAGAGGCGGCATCCTCCGGGTTTCCAAAATGGTCGTACAAAGGATGGGGCTTGAGCAGACAAGGTACCCGGGGACAGAGGACCGTAATGTCATCTTTCACAGATTGGCTCATAGCTACACATCCGTCCGTCTGTTTCAGAAACCATCCGGACAATTGTTTGTCCATAAAATTGCGTTCATGAGGAATCAGGTTATCCACAATAGATACTACGGTGCATCCTTTCTTTCTGAGCTTGCGTGCCACACTACCCAAAGAAGGCGCAAAAAACGGCATCCAGTACCTCATAAGTAACAAATCCGGCTGTTCTTTGAGAATACGCCTTGCAGTCCGCCTGTAAGAAAACGGATTTATAGAGTCCAGCACCGGTTCCGAAGAAACAAACACCGCGTTATCCTCTTTATGAACATGTTGTGTTTTCCCCGGGAAAAGAAAGGATGGGTATTGTCGGCTGAAGTTGTATGCTTTTACCTGATGGGACTTTTCCAGTTCCCGGAAAAGATTGGCATTAAATTGAGCAATTCCACCTCGGAAAGGGTAGAAAACAGATAAATACGCAATTTTCATAACATACAAAATTAGCAAATTTGAAGTAAAAGGCAATAAAAAACCCTCCGTTACAGAGGGCTTTTTATTTACATACCGGTTGTTTGTCAGCGGGGAGATCTTTCCCTTCTGTCTCTGCGGTCTCTTCCGTCACGGCGATCACCACCACCTCCACTACCACCTCTCCTGTCGCGCCTGTCACGGCCTCCGCGGCCTTCATGCATCTTACCGGCTCCGGCTGCTGTTGCTGCCGTTCCCACGTTGGGTGAAAGATCACGCTTGCCATACACTTCGCCCTTGCAGATCCAGACCTTGATTCCCAGAACACCTACTTTTGTATGTGCCTCGGCAAGGGCATAATCAATATCTGCACGGAACGTATGCAAAGGCGTACGTCCTTCTTTAAACAGTTCGCGACGGGCCATTTCTGCACCGCCCAAACGACCGCTAATCAAGATTTTTATACCCTCTGCACCCATGCGGATGGTAGATGCCATGGCCATTTTAATGGCGCGGCGGTAAGATACACGTCCTTCAATCTGCCGGGCAATGTTGTTGGCAACAATAGTAGCATCCAGCTCGGGGCGTTTCACTTCAAAAATGTTAATCTGAACTTCCTTATTGGAAATCTTTTTGAGTTCCTCTTTCAGTTTATCCACCTCCTGTCCTCCTTTTCCGATAATAATTCCCGGACGGGCGGTGTGAATGGTTACAGTAATCAGCTTCAGGGTCCGTTCTATCACAATACGTGACAAGCTGGCCTTGGATAACCGGGCTGTCAGGTATTCCCTTATCTTGGCATCTTCTGCCAGGCGCTCAGGATAATTCCCGCACCAGCTTGAATCCCAACCACGGATAATACCTATACGGTTACTGATCGGATTAGTTTTTTGTCCCATGTTATGCTTCTTTTACTGTTTGTTGTTTTTTATCCAATACTATTGTCACGTGATTTGAACGTTTACGAATTCTAACGGCACGACCCTGTGCAGCAGGGCGAATTCTTTTCAGAATTCTTCCGCCGTCAACTGTAATGGTCTTAACTATAACGTTGCCGTTTTCAAGCTCCTTCCTTTCACCTTCGTTTTTTGCTTCCCAATTGGCAATGGCCGATTTTAGCAATTTCTCCAGGCGTACGGAAGGTTCATTTTTTGTATATCGTAAAATATCCAAAGCATGGTTTACTTCTTCTCCCCTAATCAGATCTGCCACAAGGCGCATCTTCCGGGGTGACGTAGGAACGTTGTTCAGCTTTGCATAAGCTGTTTGTTTCCTTATTTCTTTCTGGCGTTCGGCCATGTTTCTTTTTCGAGCTCCCATTAGTGTTCTCTTTTTTTACTGTTAACGATTGCCCGAGTGACCTTTAAAAGTACGGGTGGGCGCAAATTCACCAAGTTTATGACCAACCATGTTCTCGGTTATATATACCGGAATAAACTTGTTTCCGTTATGTACGGCAACCGTATGGCCAACAAAGTCGGGAGAGATCATACTGGCTCTTGACCAAGTCTTAAGTACTTCTTTCTTTATTTTCCCTTCATTCATGGCAAGCACTCTTGTTTCAAGTTTTGCTTCAATGTAAGGGCCTTTTTTTAATGAACGACTCATGATACAAATTTTATCCGGTTATTTTTTCCTTCTTCTTTCAATAATTAACTTACTGGAATTCTTTTTGGGGTTACGTGTTCTATAACCTTTAGCCGGCAACCCCTTACGTGAGCGCGGATGTCCGCCGGATGCACGGCCTTCTCCTCCACCCATGGGGTGGTCAACAGGGTTCATGGATACTCCGCGGGTACGGGGACGGCGGCCCAGCCACCTTTTCCTCCCGGCTTTTCCATGTTGTTCCAGGCTGTGGTCCGGATTAGAAACTGTACCTACCGTGGCCCGGCATGTTACCAGGACCATACGTACTTCACCGGAAGGCAAGCGAAGAATTGCATGATTGCCCTCCCTGGCATTCAGCTGGGCATAAGAGCCTGCGCTGCGGGCCATGGCGGCACCCCTTCCGGGATGTAATTCAACGTTGTGCACCAGTGTTCCCAAGGGTATCTCTGACAAAGGCAATGTATTGCCAATTTCGGGAGCTACTCCGGGGCCGGATTCAATTATTTGTCCCACCTTCAGTCCGTTGGGCGCAATAATATAGCGCTTTTCTCCGTCTGCGTATGCTACCAATGCTATACGTGCACTGCGGTTGGGGTCGTATTCAATAGTCTTTACCGTGGCAGAATAGGCGTCTTTATTTCGCAAAAAGTCAATCGTGCGGTATTGGCGCTTGTGTCCGCCACCCATGTAGCGCATGGTCATTTTACCTTTGTTGTTTCTTCCTCCGGTTTGTTTCAAAGGAGTCAACAGTGACTTTTCCGGAACGGAACAGGTAATGTCGTCAAACGCGCTTATGAGCTTATGTCTTTGACCGGGTGTTACCGGTTTAAATTTACGTACTGCCATAGCTTAAATATTGCTGTAGAAATCAATTTTATCATCACCTGCCAGCGTTATGTACGCTTTCTTGAAGTGATTGGCACGTCCGGTAAGGAATCCTGCCTTGGTATAACGGCTTTTGCGTTTCCCTTTGTAATTTACGGTGTTTACATCTGTTACTGTTACACCATACATACTCTCAACTGCTTCTTTGATCTGCAGTTTGTTGGCCCTACGGTCAACTATAAACCCGTAACGATTCAATTTCTCGCCCTGAATCGTCATCTTCTCAGTTATTAAAGGCTTTATCAAAATATCCATCGTCAAGCAGATTGAGTTGTCCCTAATTGTTCGTTGAGCATAGCCTCTACTCCTTCTATCAGAATCAGGTTCTGGGCATTCAGGATGTCGTAGGTGTTCAGTTCATCAATGGTGGCTACCTTGACTTTTTCGATATTACGGGACGACAAGTAAATGTTGTTGTTATTTTCCGGAAGAACCATCAGGATTTTTTTGCCTTCTACATTCAGGTTCCTGCAAATGGTTAGAAAAGCTTTGGTACCCGGAGTATCCATAGTAAAGGGTTCGAGAATGGTGATAGCCTGTTCCTGAGCCTTGTACGTGAGGGCTGAACGCCGTGCCAATTGTTTGAGCTTCTTGTTGAGCTTAAACCTGTAGCTTCTGGGCTGGGGACCAAAAACCCTGCCTCCTCCTACAAATATACCGGCTTTCAAGCTTCCGTGGCGAGCGCCTCCCGAACCTTTTTGACGTACAATTTTGCGTGTACTATGTGCTACTTCCCATCTTTCTTTTGTTTTGTGTGTACCCTGGCGTTTGTTTGCCATGTATTGTTTCACATCCAGATAGATGGCGTGATCGTTGGGTTCAATTCCAAATACGGTATCGTCAAGGACTACCTTTTTCCCGGAATCCTGACCGTCTATTTTATATACTGAAATTTCCATACAGCTAGACCTCCAATATTACATAAGAACCGGTGGCACCGGGAACAGAACCTTTTACCACTACTAAATTGTTCTCGGGGATAATTTTTATTACCCTAAGATTCAGAACTTTTACTCTTTCTCCACCCATACGTCCGGCCATTTTTTTGCCTTTAAAGACACGTGATGGCCAGGAAGAAGCCCCCAGAGACCCCGGGGCACGGAGACGGTTGTGTTGACCGTGGGATTGACCTCCTACTCCGGAAAAGCCGTGACGTTTTACAACGCCCTGAAATCCTTTCCCTTTGGAAATCCCGGTAACATCCACCCAGTCAATAAGGCTGGGATCAAAGATGTCATTGACGGTCAATGTGTCGCCCAAGCGCATTTCTTTTTTAAAATCATTGGGAAACTCCACCAATTTGCGTTTGGGTGTGGTATTTGCCTTTTTAAAATGGCCCTGTAGGGCCGCGCTGGTGTGTTTTTCTTTTTTCTCGTCATAGGCAAGTTGAACGGCGGCATAACCATCTTTCTCTTCCGTTCTCACTTGCGTAACTACACACGGACCAGCCTCAATCACAGTGCAGGGAATGTTTTTCCCGTTACTGTCGAAAACCGAGGTCATCCCGATTTTCTTTCCAATTAATCCAGGCATTGGTTGTTAATTTGGTGTTTATCAATAAAATGAACGATCTCCGCAGAAAATGCGGGTTGCAAAGATAGACGTAATTTTGGAAAATGCAAAAATTTTAATACTCCTGCCAGCTCTTTATTTGAATGTCTTCCAGGGTAAGAGAACAAAAAGCCGTAATAAAGGCATCGGCAAGACGGGCATTGGTCAGTAAGGGAATATTCAAGTCAATGGCAGCCCTTCTTACTTTATATCCGTTATCCAATTCTCCTGCCGAGAGGTCGCGTGGGATATTTACCACAAGATCAATCTCTTTTCCATGCATAAGGTCCAAAGCCTGCGGGGTTTTTCCCAAATCTCCCGGCCAATAAACCCGGTGCGAAGGAATTCCATTCTCTTTAAGGAACCGGTATGTCCCACCCGTTGCGTACAGGCGGTATCCTTTCTGATGCAACAACGTTGCTGCATTGAGCATATCCACTTTCTGACGCGGTGTTCCCGTAGAAAGCAATATACCTTTAACAGGAATTCTGTACCCGACAGCCAACATACTTATAAGAACAGCCTCCGGAGTATCGTCTGCAATACACCCTACTTCTCCCGTAGAAGCCATATCCACTCCCAGTACCGGGTCTGCTTTTTGCAACCGGTTGAATGAAAATTGCGATGCCTTGATACCCACATAATCCAAATCAAATTCATTCTTTTCCGGAAGATTTACAGGAATACCGAGCATAACCTTGGTGGCCATTTCAATAAAATTGATTTTCAACACCTTGCTCACAAACGGAAAACTCCTGGATGCCCGCAGGTTACATTCAATTACCTTAATCTCATTTCCCTTAGCCAGATATTGAATATTAAAAGGTCCGGTAATGTTCAGTTCTTCTGCAATTTTGCGGGTAATCCTTTTAATACGCCGAAGGGTTTCCACATACAGCTTCTGAGCGGGAAACTGAATGGTAGCATCGCCGCTGTGAACCCCGGCAAATTCCACATGCTCGCTTATGGCATAGGCCAGGACTTCTCCCTTACGCGCCACTGCATCCATTTCAACTTCTTTGGCATGCTCAATAAACCGGCTGACCACCACGGGGTGCTGTTTACTCACATTGGCCGCCTGCCTCAGGAACCGCTCCAGCTCTTCCATGTTGGAACAGACGTTCATAGCTGCTCCGCTCAACACATAACTCGGCCTGACAAGAACAGGGAATCCCACGTCGCGTACAAAAGCCTCAATGGCTTTCAACGAGGTAAGCTCCTTCCACGCGGGCTGGTCCACATCTATACGGTCCAGCATGGCCGAAAACTTATGGCGGTCTTCTGCATTGTCTATGTATTGTGCCGGAGTCCCCAGGATAGGAACGTTCTGCTTATCTAAAATAACAGCCAGGTTGTTGGGGATCTGACCTCCCGTGGACAAAATCACCCCCATGGGAGCTTCCAGCTCTACAATATCCATCACCCGTTCGTTGGTAAGCTCGTCAAAATACAGCCGGTCACATACGTCGTAATCGGTAGAAACCGTTTCGGGATTGTAATTGATCATGACAGACCGGTACCCTTCACTACGGATGGTATTCAGGGCCTGAACGCCACACCAGTCAAATTCCACGGAACTGCCAATACGGTACGCCCCGGATCCCAAAACCACAACCGATCGGCCGTCCTTCTCGTAGGCTATATCGTGTGTTTTCCCACCATACGTCAGGTACAGGTAATTTGTTCCGGCCGGGTATTCCCCCGCCAGGGTATCTATCTGCTTAACTACCGGCGTAATCCCAAAAGATTTCCTCAAACGCCGCACCGTTAGCGGATGCTCTTGCGTCATAGCGTCTTTCCACAACGCCCGTGCAATCTGAAAGTCTGAAAACCCTTTGCGCTTTGCCTCGTACAGCAATTCAATTTCTGCCTCGCCCCAGTTTTTGGCCTGCTGCTCCGGGTTCTTGACCTGCTGCTCCCGACCAACCGGCAGGGACAGCGCTTCCAATTTCCTGCCCGTTTCTATAATACCCTGCAGTTTGTATAAAAACCACCGATCAATATGGGTCAGGTCGTGGATCTGCTCTACCGAATATCCGGCTTGCATGGCTTTGCTTATCACAAAAATCCTCATATCCGTTGGCTCGTGCAAGGCCTTGTCAACATCTGCAATAACCAGGTCCCGGTTCTCCATAAACCCGTGCATACCCTGCCCAATCATACGCAAGCCTTTCTGAATGGCTTCTTCAAAAGTTCGTCCAACAGCCATCACTTCTCCAACAGACTTCATGCTGCTGCCAATGGTCTTATCAATTCCATGAAATTTCCCTAAATCCCAGCGCGGAATTTTGCAAACCACATAATCCAGGGCCGGTTCATAAAAAGCCGAGGTGGAACCGGTAACGGAGTTTTTCAACTGGTGCAGGCCGAAGCCCAAAGCTAGCTTTGCGGCCACGAAAGCCAGCGGATACCCGGTTGCCTTGGAGGCCAGCGCAGAGGAACGGCTCAGCCGTGCATTGACTTCAATAACCCGGTACTCGTCACTGCTTACGTCAAAGGCGTACTGCACGTTGCATTCTCCTACCACTCCAATATGACGAACAATTTTTATGGCAATTTCTCTGAGCAAGCCGAGTTCCCGGCTGTTGAGCGTTTGTGCAGGCGCTACTACAATACTTTCGCCCGTATGGATTCCCAGGGGGTCAAAGTTTTCCATATGGCATACGGCAATGCAATGGTCGTATTTGTCCCGTACTACCTCAAACTCTATTTCTTTCCAGCCTTTCAGGCTTTTTTCCACCAGCACCTGGGGTGAATAAGCAAACGCTTTCTCCGCCAACACCCGCAACTCGGCATCGGTATCACAAAATCCCGATCCCAGACCTCCCAACGCATACGCGGCACGTAAAATAACAGGATATCCCAACTGCCGGGCTGCTTCCAAAGCCTGCTCCACAGATTGTACAGCCATACTTTGAATAGTTTTTACCTGTATTTCATCAAGTTTACGTACAAACAACTCCCGGTCTTCTGTATCCATTACAGATTGAATTGGGGTTCCCAAAATCTCCACACCGTATTTTTCAAAAACACCGTTTTGATATAAGGCCACCCCGCAATTCAAAGCTGTTTGTCCGCCAAAAGCCAGCAATACACCTTGCGGACGTTCTTTTTTAATGATTTGTTCAACAAAAAAAGGGGTGATGGGCAAAAAATATACGGTATCCGCCACACCTTCAGAAGTCTGTACCGTGGCAATGTTGGGGTTGATCAAGACTGTTTTTATGCCTTCTTCTTTAATGGCTTTCAGTGCCTGAGATCCGGAATAATCAAATTCCCCCGCCTCTCCAATTTTAAGGGCACCCGAGCCCAGCAACAGTATTTTATCCGGTTTCATAGGCTCAAAGATTTTTATAAATTGTTGAATCAAACTGCGTAGCAAAGAAAAGACCGGACTGGTGACGTATGCCCTCCACACTCCCGTCGTTCAGGTTGATAAAAGAAGGTATCCAATCTCTCGGCAAACTTTCCGCTTCCAGCACATACCCGTGGTTCTGCGAGGTAATCATGCATTTTCCTGTTTCTGTATCAAGAACAGGCTGGTTGTGCCCGCGGTGTCCGTTCTTCATGGGCAGTACATTTCCTCCGGCTGCCAATCCCAGCAACAAATGGCCCAGACCAGTCCCGGCAACGGGCTTCTCTCCCGCCAATGCATAACGGAGGTGTTCTATGGTTTTAGCACACAGGCGGGGGTCTCCCGGCCCGTTACTTATAAGAATCCCGTCGTAGGACAGGTGCCTGAAATCGTAGTCCCAGGGCACCCTCACCACCGTCAGGCCACTTTGCAACATGTCGCGCAGGATACTATGCCGCACACCGCAATCCACCAGCACTATTTTTTTTGCCCCCGGATTGCCTTGGTACGTTATTACTTCCCGGCAGGAGACTCCGGCCACCGGGTGATTGTCTGCTGAGCTACCGGTAGTGCTGCCACCCGTATTACTACCAACTATACCACTACCCCTATCACTGCCAACAGTATTCACTGACTTATCTCCCCCTGCCACCAGCCTCCCTTTCAGAGGACCTTTTTCCCTGAGTACCTGTACAAGCGCCCGGGTGTCCACATCGTAAATACCCGGAACCTTCTCCTCGGCCAGCCAGTCTTCCAGACTTTTATCCGCACTCCAATGGCTGAAAGAGCGGCTGGGATCAAAAACCACCAGCCCCTTTATTTGAATTTTCTCACTTTCCAGACAGCGCGAGATACCTTGCTGGTCTGTACTTCTGTCCGGAACTCCGTAATTGCCAACCAACGGGTACGTTAAAACCAGTATGTGACCGGCAAGAGACGGGTCTGTAAGCAGTTCCGGATACCCTGTCATACCCGTATGAAAAACAACGGTTCCACTGGCAGAGGCTATATGACCGAACGACCTCCCCCCAAAGACAGTTCCGTCTTCCAGAATTATTTGTGCTTTGCTCATGACCACACGTTAAAAGACCCGGCAAAGGTATGAAAAATTATAAGGTAGTAAGCACCAACGGCAGTTAGACACACCGGCAAACGGTCTGTATCGGCAAAGGAAAACATTGGCTCCCCGTTTTTTTTGGTACAGCGAGCCGCAGCCCTACTTAAAAAACGCAGCGACTTTCTCTGCAGGCAATGCTTCGACCGTCCGGCCACCAATGCCCGTCATGGTTTCTGCTGCAAAAAGCGAGTTCAGAATGGCTTCTTCCGTGGCCTCGATAGCAGCCATGAACAGCGACGAGCAATCGTCGTTATGCAGGTAAGACGGCGTGTAGAGCGGTGTGTTGCGAACCAGGTTTTCAGGAGCAACGGAAAGTGCCAGGACGTAATCGCCACTGCCATTCGAAGCAATGCCTCCCGTACGCGCCAAGCCCATCATACCTCGTTTGGCCAACCGTTCCAGGTTGCGCTCACTCAAAGGGGCATCGGTAATAATGACAATCATGCACGACCCGTCCGCCTTTTCTAGTTGGTTTTTATAGGAATATTGACCCAGACGCTCACCCACATTTACGCCGGCTATCTGAAGAACGCCACCGAAATTGGTTTGTGCCAGTACGCCCACGGTATAGCCTCCCAGACTTTGGGGCAAGACCCGGCTGCTGGTACCAATGCCGCCTTTGAAACCAAAACAAATAGTACCTGTTCCGGCACCTACATTACCTTCTTCAACGGGTCCCGTCGCAGCTTGTGCCAATGCCTGCAGCACATGGTCCGGCGTGATGTGCCGCCCCCGGATATCATTCAGTCCGCCGTCGTTTGTTTCGCCCACCACTGCATTGACCGACTGCACCTTCTCGTTCCCGGGTTGTGCCAGCGTATAAGATATCAGGCCTTCCATTCCCGCAGCAACGGACAGGGTGTTGGTCAGAATAACAGGCGTTTCTATATTCCCCAGTTCTACTATCTGTGTTGTGCCGGCAATCTTACCAAAGCCGTTTCCTGCCCAAAAACCGGCCGGTACCTTTTCCCTGAAGATATTGCCTTCGTGAGGTATAATGGCCGTTACCCCGGTGCGGATACCGTCACCTTCAATCAATGTGACCTGACCTACCTTAACGCCTGCCACATCGGTAATGGCATTGAGTGGTCCGGGCTGCATTACACCGGTCCGGATTCCGTAATCCCGCATTCTGACCGAAGTCTGAGCATAAAGCTGTGAACTAAAAGCTGTAAGCAGCAGCCCGGTAGCCAATAGTAAAAGTTTTTGTTTCATAATTTCATTAACTAAGTCCTGTAATTACGCCGTCTTTGATGTCCATAAACTTGGCCTGAGGGTTTTTAGGCAGGCCGGGCATACGCAGAATATCCCCTGCGATGGCTACCAGCATTTCTGCTCCGTTGTTGATAATTACGTCGTGGATGTTCATCTCAAAATCATGGGCCACCCCGTACGCTTTGGAATCTGTAGAGAAAGAATACTGGGTTTTGGCTATACAAACGGGGTAATGAACCAATCCAAGAGCCTCTATGCGACGCATACTTTCACGGGCTGTTTCGTAATAAAAAACATTCTTTGCTCCGTAAATACCGTGGGCAATTTTCCAAATTTTATCCTCTATGCTATCCTGCTCTGCATACGTAAATTGTAGCGCCCCGGAAGGCTTATTCTGAATGGTATCCACAACTACCCGGGCCAAATCTGCTGCACCTGCACCTCCTTCTACATAGGCATTGTTCACAGCAAACGGAACTCCAAGTTTCTCACAACGCTCACGGACCAGTGCTATTTCCTCTTCTGTATCCGTACCATACTTATTCAGAGCCACCACCAGGCTTTGGCCAAAATTGTGCAGGTTCTGCACGTGTTTTTCCAAATTGGCAAGCCCTTTTTCCACACTGTCCGGATCTTTTTCCTGCAACTTCGCAAGATTTCCTCCGCCGTGCATCTTCAGTCCCTGCAACGTGGCCACCAAAACGGTCAGTTTGGGTTGCAAGCCTCCTTTACGGCATTTGATATTGAAGAATTTCTCGGCACCCAAATCGGCACCAAACCCGGCCTCGGTCACCACGTAATCGGCATGTGTCAAGGCCATTTTAGTTGCAACCAACGAGTTACATCCATGTGCAATGTTGGCAAACGGGCCTCCGTGAATAAAAGCCGGAGTGCCTTCCAGCGTTTGTACCAGGTTGGGATGCATGGCGTCTTTGAGGAGTATAGCGATAGCACCTGCTACCCCCATATCATCCACATAAAACGGCGTACCGTCGTGTTTGAATCCTAAAATAATTTTTCCAATCCGCTGCTTTAAATCATCCAGGTCTTTAGACAGGCACAGGATTGCCATAATCTCCGAGGCCGGTGTTATATCAAACCCCGTAGCACGTGTAATCCCGTTTGATTTGGCTCCCACTCCGGAAATGATGGCGCGCAAGGTGCGGTCGTTGACATCCAGCACCCTTTTCCAAACAATTTCCTGCAAGCAAATTCCGTGGTCCTGCTCCTGGAACAGATGGTTTTCAAGCAACGCGGAAATCATGTTGTTTGCCGAGGTGATGGCATGAAAGTCTCCGGTAAAGTGGAGGTTGATGTCTTCCATGGGAACCACCTGAGCATACCCGCCTCCGGCGGCCCCGCCCTTCATTCCAAAACACGGTCCCAGGGACGGTTCACGTAACGCCACAATGGATTTTTTCCCAATATGGTTCAACCCCATAGACAAACCAATAGATACGGTTGTCTTACCCACACCGGCACGGGTGGGCGTTATGGCTGTAACCAGTATTAAGTTGCTTTTCTTAACTCTTTCTTCATCTATAAGAGTTTCGGGTACTTTAGCAATGTGGTTGCCAATAAGGCTCAAATCTTCACAGGCAATGCCCGTTTCAGAAGCCACGTCCCTGATATCCCGCATTTTATAAGCACTTGAAATCTCAATATCTGTTTTCATAGTTCAACTATTTACGTGTTAAAGTACAAAAATTTCCTGCACAATGGTTTGGGTGTACTCCTCAAAAGACAACACTGCTTTAATTACATAACTCCCCGCCTCCAAGGATATGACATCACCCGTACTATACGCTATTTCATTAAAAAACCACTGTACATCCAAAGGCCTTTCTACCCCTGTAACAGACGGGTCATCGTTCAATGTTAAAACCAGCTTGTCTCCAGCCCTGTACTGTTCCTTAGCAAAAGGAAGCATATAGTAACCCATAGAGAAAAGTTCATTGTCCTTCGGAGCTACCGTAGCCGACAAAATCAAATTATAATCCAGTCTGCCATTCGATTCTTCTTTCATATCTCCATCCAAGTCTATCAAGGCCATACCTAAATAAGCACCCATAGGTACCATAGGACCGTCGTCCACTGCTAACGGATAGCCGTTGTCGCTCCCTTTCACGTAATACCCTATTTTCAATTCCTTTCCTGCCGGGATGGCTAAACTGTACATTTTCAGATCCACTTCTGTTACATTATTGAAATTGGGATCAGGTACTATTTCTTCCAACACCAACTCCCCATCAAACAATACAAAAACACCTACTTCGTCTGCTCTTGTACCCCTGAGGTAAAAGGATACCGTCTGCAGGGAATATCCTACATACGCCTCTGTTTCTTCTTCAGAAAAACCCACTGCTCCATAAGTATCTATGCCCGG
>DIRP01000003.1:0-23001 GCA_002427525.1 Bacteroidales bacterium UBA5433
CGGGTGCCTGTTGATAAGATACCGCATTTTGAAGAAAAATTCCTGAATACTCTGGAAGCCAAACACAACCACACAGTGCTGGAACCGTTAAGCAAGGGAGTGATTAACAAAGAAATAACAGATCTGATTGAAAGTGTGGCAGAACAAATAGCCGGATAAGTATGGCATCTTTACGTGACATAAGAAGGAGGATTAGTTCTGTACAAAATACGCAGAAGATTACGCAGGCTATGCAAAAAGTAGCTTCTGCAAAACTTCACAGAGCACAGACGGTGCTGGGGTACGTGCTTCCCTATGAAGAACGCTTGCGGAATATGCTTTTGGATCTTGTCCACGAAGGATGTATTTCTTGTGAAGACGGCAGTCTTTTTACCCGGCATGAGCTCTTGCAGACTGCTGTAACGGATAGCCGTCCCGTGAATAAAGTGTCTATTGTCTTTATTGCTTCTGATACCGGATTGTGTGGCGCGTACAATTCCAATATGGAACGGATGCTGCATGGTATCCTGAAAGAATACGAGGCACTGCCCCCGGAACACATCACGTTGTATCCTGTGGGACAAAAAATGCTGGAAGTAGCAAAAAAGACATCGTGCCGGGTGGATGATCAATTGGTAGCGATGATGACCAATTTTACGTATCCGTCTGCAGAAAAAGTTGCCGGTACGCTTATAGAAGCGTATCTGAAAGGAGAGTCGGATAAGACGGAACTGGTGTTCTACCATTTTAGAACTATGGCCTCCCAGGTGATTAGCCGGGATGTCTTTCTGCCTTTTCAGGCCCTGCCGGAACAGGCGGCCGTCCGCATGCCGGATACTGAATTAAAAGGCAAGCAGGGAGTACTTCTTCCCCAGGAATACCAGACAAAAGTCCACGACTTGGGGGGATGGGAGGGATACCTTGCCGAGCCGGACAGTG
Source organism: Bacteroidales bacterium UBA5433 (assembly GCA_002427525.1). Classification (GTDB taxonomy): domain Bacteria; phylum Bacteroidota; class Bacteroidia; order Bacteroidales; family UBA932; genus DMER64. The sequence goes on from DIRP01000003.1 coordinate 919, forward strand.
AAGAATTTCTGGATACCCTGCTTTTGCGTGTATTGCGTTACAAATTGTACAGATCAGTCCTGGATGCCCATGCATCGGAACATGCTGCCCGTACTATTGCCATGAAAGCAGCATCTGAAAATGCAGAAGATTTGCTCCGGGATTTGAAGTTGCAATACAACAAGAGCCGTCAGCAAGCCATTACTACGGAAATTCTTGATATTGTGTCCGGAGCAGCCAGGTAACCGTATTGGTCAGTTCCGGATAACAGCATGTGGGTACGGGAGGTTATGCGCCGCGCATTTTTTCTTTTGTTTTAACAAGGTTTTCTTTTAATACCTCTACACCTGAGGCAATAGCTTCTTCAAAAGTGCTGTTGTTCCGTTCTACGAGCAGGTCGTTTCCCGGAAGGTGTACACGAATGGTGGCCTTTTTGTTTTCATGACCGGGTACTAGTGAAAGAGTGACTTCAACTCCAATGATGGCATCAAAGAATCGTTCCAGTTTCCCTACTTTTTCATGTATGAAGTCAAGCAATTTTTTATCGGCATCAAATTTTACGGATTCCACTCTGATGTTCATGATATACCTCCATTTTTTAGTGTTAATTAATGAGCTCCCGGGGGTGGTCATGCCCTGGGATGTGCTTTTTTATAAGTTTTTTTTAATGCTTCAAACGAATTGTGTGTGTAAACCTGTGTAGCAGCCAACGAAGAATGTCCCAACAGCTCTTTGATGCTGTTCAGGTCGGCCCCTCTGTTTAATAAGTGGGTAGCCAGGGAATGGCGCAGGACGTGGGGGCTTTTTTTGCCTGTAAAACCGGGTTCCCGGGACAATTCTTTATGTACCATCTTACTGATTGTTGTCAGGGCCAGCGGCTCTCCGTTTTTTCGGCAAAAGAGCCAGGGCGAGGGCGTGTCCCTGCTCTCTGAAAATGCTTGCAAATCCCGGACCAAATCTTGTTGGAGCGGAACTTGCCGTTCTTTGTTGCCCTTTCCCCGGATACGCAGGACAGATCTGTCAAAATCCAGGTCTTCCATACGGATGCCCGCCAGCTCTGCCCGGCGGATACCGGTGGCGTACAGCAGGTGGATCATCAGGGATACTGGCGAGAGAGGTTCCTCTTGGTTGTCAATCAGGTTGTTGATGCTTTGTTCCGGATAGAATTCAGGAATCCTTTGTCCCTTTTTGGGACGTACGAGCAGCTTAAGCACGTTGTCTTTGAGCTTTCCTTTGCTTACCAGGTAATTGCTGAAAGAGCTGAGGGCAGAAAGCTTTTGGTAGATGGTAGCCGGGCTGAGTCCTTCTTCAATAAGAGCACTTGTATAGGCTCTGAGATCTGCCAGTTCCACACGTTCCATGGGGTTGTTTTCCTCGTGGAAACCCATGAAATCATAAAAGTGTGAAATTGCCTGATAATAAATTACTTGTGTTCTGTTAGAGTACCGTTTCTGTACCCTTAGGAATTCTATAAAACCGTCCCTTTCCATCGTAAACAAATATACAAAAAAACGAGGATTAATCCTCGTTGTCCTGTAAGTGTTGTTTGTAGGCGGCTTTTTTTCTTTGTTCCCTTTTTATGACGGAGGGTTTGCTAAAAGCCTGACGGGAACGGAGTTCTCGAACGATACCTGTTTTTTCAAATTTGCGTTTGAATTTTTTTAAAGCCCGTTCAATATTTTCGCCTTCTTTTACCGGTACAATGATCATATAATTACAGACACCTCCTTTTGCTATGGGTTGCAAAAGTAGATAAAAAAATGGTAAATCAAAGCTTATCCCGTATATTTGCATGTTAATTTCAATAATTTTACCAGATTATGAAAATTGAAGGCATTCCATCCAGTATCCCGCCGGCATTGCCTTTTGATACGGGTGTTGTTCATGCACCTGTCAGAAAAGATATCCTCACAACAGAAGAGAAAAAGCTGGCACTGGCTAATGCATTGCGGTATTTTCCGGCTGAACAGCACGCAGAGCTGGCTCCGGAATTTGCAAAGGAGCTGAAAGAATACGGACGTATTTATATGTACCGCTACCGGCCGCAGGAACCTATAACGGCAGGCAGTATAGATCGTTATCCGGCTGTATGCCGCCAGGCTGCGGCCATTATGTTAATGATCAACAACAACCTGGATAAGGCCGTTGCGCAGCATCCCCACGAACTGATTACGTACGGGGGAAATGGTGCTGTTTTTCAAAACTGGGCACAGTACAGGCTTTGTATGAAGTATTTGATGGAAATGACAGAGGAGCAAACGCTGGTTCTGTATTCCGGCCATCCCCTGGGCCTTTTCCCGTCTTCTAAAGAAGCTCCCAGGCTGGTGATTACCAACGGTATGGTTATCCCCAATTATTCATCACGGGATCATTGGGAAAAACTGAATGCGCTGGGAGTATCCCAGTACGGGCAGATGACAGCCGGTTCGTTTATGTATATAGGTCCTCAGGGAATTGTGCACGGAACAACCATAACCCTATTGAATGCAGCCAGAAAATTCAAGAAGGAAGGGACAGGTTCCTTGCTTTTTGTTTCCAGCGGGTTGGGGGGCATGTCAGGTGCACAGCCTAAAGCAGCCCGTATTGCAGGTATTGTTGGGGTAGTGGCTGAAATTGATCCCGGGGCTACGTCCAAAAGGTACGAACAGGGCTGGGTAGATGAAGTATACGAAGACCTGGAATTGTTGGCTGAAAGAATCCGAAAGGCCAAAAAGGCAGGAGAAGCTGTATCGTTGGCGTACCAGGGCAATGTGGTAGATTTGTGGGAATACCTGGCGACTTCTGATATACAGGTAGAATTGGGTTCGGACCAGACAAGTTTGCACAACCCGTTCTCGGGAGGGTATTATCCGGTGGGACATACATTGGAAAAGTCCAAAGACATGATTGCCCATGATCCGGAGCGGTTTGCAGAAGAGGTGAAAAAAAGCTTGTGCCGGCAGGTGCAGGCTATCAATACGCTGGCATCAAAAGGCATGTACTTTTTTGATTACGGGAATGCGTTTCTGCTGGAGTCTTCCCGGGCAGGAGCGGCTATTCTGGATGGCAACGGAAAATTCCGCTACCCTTCCTACGTACAGGACATTATGGGCCCTTTGTTCTTTGATTACGGATTTGGACCTTTCCGCTGGGTGTGTACCTCGTCCCTTCCGGAGGATTTACAAGAAACAGACCGCATTGCCGCCGGTGTTTTGGAAGAGCTCCTGGCAGAGGCCCCTGAAGACATACGCCACCAGTTGCAGGATAACCTTGATTGGATACGTAAGGCAGATGAGAACCACCTGGTAGTAGGTTCTCAGGCCCGGATTTTGTATGCAGATGCTACAGGCAGGGTGCGGATTGCCCTTGCCATAAACCGGGCTATCAGAGAAGGACGTATCAAAGCACCTGTTGTGTTGGGGAGGGACCATCATGATGTTTCCGGGACAGATTCTCCTTTTAGGGAAACGTCTAATATTTACGACGGTTCTGCTCTTACGGCCGATATGGCCGTACACAATGTGATAGGGGATGCATTCCGTGGTGCCACGTGGGTGTCGTTGCACAACGGCGGAGGTGTTGGTTGGGGAGAGGTAGTTAACGGAGGGTTTGGATTGGTGATTGATGGCAGTGAAACCTCTGACAGGCAAATTAAAAGCATGTTGTTCTGGGATGTAAACAACGGTATTGCCCGGCGTGCCTGGGCAAGAAATAAAGGAGCGCTGGCAGCTCTGGAGCGTGCCATGGAAGAGGAACCTTTGCTGAAGGTAACGGTCCCTGTTCTTGCAGATCCTGCTGTGTTGGATGTGATAGATAGTATTTATTCTAAACAATAATATGACAGAAAAATTATTCAAAGATTTTCCACCGGTTTCCACTCAGCAGTGGGAAGAGCAGATTGTTAAAGATTTGAAGGGAGCTGATTATGATAAAAAATTGGTATGGAAAACACCTGATGGGTTCAAGGTTCGTCCCTATTACAGGGCCGAAGATTTGGAAGGAATGCTTCCTGTACGGGGCACAAAAGAAGACAACAACTGGCTTGTAAGGCAAACGTTTGTTGTGAAGGACAACCTGAAAGAAGTAAATACCCTGGTGCTGGATGCTTTGCAGAGAGGGGCCGAGTCTGTGGGTTTTCGTCTGGAAACGGGCCGGAAACTTAAAAAGCAGGATATAGCGGTTTTGCTTCAAGGGGTGTACGTGCCGGCCGTTGAATTGTCTTTTGAAGGAATGGATTGTTCCGGATCCGATACGTTGTATGCTTTCCTGGAATACCTGAAGGAGTCTGAAACTGACCCGTCTGCTGTACGGGCACGTTTTTCCTTTGATCCGCTGGGAGATGCCTTTTTTAAAGGTACGGAGCTCCGGAAAGAAGACATAGGTACTTTGGCAGAATTGGTGAAAGCCTGCCGGACGTATCCGGGAATACGTGTTGTTTCTGTACCGGGCTATAAATGGAAAAATCTGGGTTGCGGTGTGGTACAGGAACTTGCCTGCAGCCTGGCTCTTGGAAAAGAATACATAGACCTGCTGACGGAAAACGGACTTTCCCGGGAAGAGGCAGCACACGCCCTCCATTTTCATATGGGTATAGGGTTGCATTATTTTCTGGAAATAGCAAAATTCCGGGCCATGAGGGTATTGTGGAACGGTATTTCAGAGCAGACCGGCAGCGTGCATGCTACTACCAGTTTTTGGGACCAGACGGCTTACGATATGTATGTGAACCTGCTCCGGGGTACTACCGGGGCTATGTCGGCTGCCATTGCCGGAGTGGATTCCATGGAAGTGCTGCCCTTTGACTGTGTACTTACAGAAGGAACTGCTCAGAGTACCCGCCTGGCAAGAAATATTCAGGTTATTCTGAAAGAAGAAGCCGGATTCAATAAGGTAGCAGACCCGGCAGCCGGATCGTATTATGTAGAAAACCTGACGGTTTCTATAGTGGAAGAAACACGTAAACTTACAGAGGAAATCCTGCAGAAAGGAGGGTTTGCAGCACAGCAGGCCGTTCAGTGGGTTCACGAACACATCCGGGCTACGCGCGAAAGGCGCATGGAAAAAATCGCCTCGGGAAGGGAAGTGGTGGTGGGAATTAACAAATACCCCGATCCGTTAGGCAAGGCACCGGAAGGTCTGGCTACGCTTCCGGAAGAGAAATGGCAAAGGGCCTCGGCAAGTTTTGAGAAAATGCGCTTGAAAACAGAACAGGCACCGGAAATTCCGGTTGTCTTCCTGCTTACTTTCGGGAACCTGGGTATGTGCCGCGCCAGGGCTCAGTTTGCAACCAACTTTTTTGGAGTAGCAGGTTTTAATGTTGTAGATAACAACAGGTTCGCATCTGTTGAGGAAGGCATTGAGGCGGCCCGCAAACGAGGTGCACACATAGTGGTAGCTTGTTCTTCAGACGAAGAATATGCAGCAGCGGTGCCTCTTATTTTCCATTCACTTGGCAAACAAGCCATTGTAACGGTAGCCGGTGAGCCGCCTTGTAAAGAAAATCTGATGGCCGAAGGAATTCAACATTTTATCAGCGTTCGCAGCAACCTGTTGGAGACACTCCTCCAATACCAAAAAGAACTGGGATTATGAAAACATATTATACAGCAACAGACCTTGAAAATATGGAACACCTGCACTATGCGGCAGGACTTCCTCCCTACCTGAGGGGCCCCTACAGCACCATGTACCTTCTTAAACCATGGACAATCAGACAGTATGCGGGGTTTTCCACGGCCGAAGAATCGAATGCCTTTTACCGCAGAAACCTGGCGGCAGGGCAGAAGGGACTCTCGGTAGCCTTTGACCTGGCAACACACCGCGGGTACGATGCCGACCATCCGCGTGTTGTGGGAGACGTGGGTAAAGCCGGGGTAAGCATCTGTTCCGTGGAAGATATGAAAGTGCTCTTTGATCAGATACCGCTAAACCGTATGTCTGTTTCCATGACTATGAACGGAGCCGTATTGCCTATTATGGCTTTTTATATAGTGGCAGGTCAGGAGCAGGGAGCCACCCTGGAAGAGCTTACGGGAACCATCCAGAACGATATCTTAAAAGAATTCATGGTGCGGAATACGTACATTTATCCGCCTGAGTTTTCTATGCGTATCATTGGAGATATTTTTACCTATACGGCACACAACATGCCCAAGTTCAACTCCATTTCTGTGTCGGGGTACCATATGCAGGAAGCCGGGGCTACCAGCGAGATAGAAATGGCTTATACCCTGGCAGACGGTTTGGAATACCTGCGTACGGGCGTAAAGGCGGGCATGAGTGTAGATGATTTTGCCCCCAGGATTTCTTTCTTCTGGGCTATTGGGATGGACCATTTTACGGAAATTGCCAAAATGCGCGCTGCCCGTATGCTATGGGCTAAAATTGTAAAAAGCTTTAATCCCAAAAATCCCAAATCCCTGTCGCTTAGAACCCATAGCCAGACTTCCGGATGGTCACTTACCGAACAGGACCCCTTTAACAACGTAGCCCGTACTTGTACAGAAGCTATGGCTGCTGCCCTGGGACATACCCAGAGCCTGCATACAAATGCCCTGGACGAGGCCATTGCGCTTCCTACGGATTTTTCTGCACGGATTGCTCGTAATACACAGCTTTACCTGCAAGACGAAACGGAGATTTGCCGGAGTATTGATCCCTGGGCAGGTTCGTACTATGTGGAAAGCCTGACGCACCAGATGGCTCATAAGGCCTGGGAATTAATTCAGGAGATTGAAGATTTGGGCGGTATGGCCAAAGCCATAGAAACCGGGATTCCCAAGTTGAGGATTGAAGAAGCGGCAGCCCGTACACAAGCACGGATAGACGCCGGGGAACAGGTTGTGGTGGGAGTGAACAAGTACAAACTGGATAAAGAGGATCCTATTGAAATATTGGATGTTGACAACACCATGGTGCGTCTGTCGCAAATTGAAAGGTTACAGGAACTGAAGAAGAACAGGGACTCTGCAAAAACAGAAGCTTCCTTACAGGCGTTAACCCGGGCAGCAGAAGAACAATCCGGCAATTTGCTGGAATTGGCTGTTGAAGCAGCCCGTAACAGGGCAACGCTTGGAGAAATTTCCGATGCCTGTGAAAAGGTAGCCGGACGTTATAAAGCCGTAATACGTATGAACAGAGGTGTATATTTAGCAGAATCAAAGGACGATTCGTCCTTTACAAAGGCCACTGAAATGGCACGCCGCTTTGCAGAAAGGGAAGGACGGCAGCCGCGGATCATGGTTGCCAAACTGGGGCAGGACGGTCACGACCGCGGTGCCAAAGTTGTTGCAACCGGTTATGCAGACATAGGGTTTGACGTGGACGTAGGACCTTTGTTCCAGACACCGGAAGAAGCAGCCCGTCAGGCAGTGGAAAACGACGTACACATTATTGGTGTATCGTCTTTGGCTGCCGGTCATAAAACATTGGTTCCTCAGGTGGTGAATGCCTTGAAAGAAATGGGGCGCGAAGACATCCTGGTTATTGTAGGCGGTGTAATTCCGGCGCAGGATTACCAGGAATTGTACGATGCAGGAGCTGTGGCCATTTTTGGTCCGGGAACTCCGGTTTCTTTGTGTGCTGTAAAAATGCTGGAATTGCTGGAACAGCAGTCAGAGGAATAGTTCGTAGAGTCCTTCGGGGGGGATGTTGCGAAAATAATCGTCCCACACAAAAGGTTGCAGGCAGGTTGCAATGCCTTCACGTGTACGCGGACATCCCTGCAGTGCTTTTTCAATTTCTTCTGTTGGAGAAAAGAAAAAATAGTCTCCGTATATTTTGATGCTTTCAATGGTTCCGTGGGGGGCATTGAAGCATACTTCCACATTGCCTCCCGGGAAGCGTTTCTTCCTAAGGAATTCCCACTTGTGCCGGCTGCCGTAATTCCAGGAAAACGTACTGTACCTGGTCTCGCACAAGGCTTCAATTACTTTGTATTCTTCCGGCTGCAGGGGCCTGTCGGAGGGCTTGCCGGCCATAGAACCGGTTACGTGCTCTTTAAGCAATTCCATGAAATGGAGGGCTGTTATTTCCGGTGGGAGGAATTCTGATAAATTGCAGACACTGCGCGGCCGGCTGCGTACGCCCCTGGTTTCTTCCCGGTCTTTAACCTGCAGGGCCCGGGAGAGGTCTTCCATACTGGCGCTGAAAAGTAACGTGCCGTGCATCAGGATCCTGTCTTTGTACCGGGCAATGGCATTCCCGGAAAACTTGCGGCCGTCCGTTACCAGATCGTTTCGGCCTTCCAGTTCTGCCTTAACACCTAATGTGTTCAAGACCTCCAGAATGGGACGTGTAAAGCGGGCAAATGTGCTGCCTGTATCCATGCCGGGAACGTACCTGTCTGTAAACGTATAATTGATGTTTCCCAGGTCGTGAAAAACAGCGCCGCCTCCGCTCAGGCGTCTGACTACGGGAATGTTGTGATCTTTCACATAGTGGAGGTTGATTTCGGAGAGGGTGTTTTGGTTCCTTCCCACAATGATGGAAGGAATGTTCCGCCACAAACGAAAACCAGGTTCTTGCTGCGTAGTAAGCAGGTATTCTTCTACGGCCAGATTCAGGTAGGGATCAGTTGTGTGATCTACGATGCACCGCATGGCGTTCGATTTTATGAAGAACCAGGTTGTATAGCCAAAAAACAAACCAACCGGCAAGCAGTCCCAGCAGGGCTCCGCACAGGACGTCCAACGGGAAATGCTTACCTACGTATATGCGGCTGTACGAAACGAGTGTTGCCCAGGTATAGATAGAAACGGTGAACCATCTTTTGCGGTACAGCAGGCTGCTTAGGCAAGCCAACCCAAATACGTTGGCAGCATGGGAAGATACAAAGGAATACAAACCGCCTTTTCCTTCCAGCAAACGGAAAGTTCCTTCCCAGCCGGGTATGTGGGACGGGCGCAGGCGTTGGATACTTTCCTTTATGAGAGAGGAAGACAACTGGTCTGTAATCAGAAAAGTAAGCAAGATACCCAGTAGGGCGAGCAGGGCTTTTTTCCAGGGGAATACTAAAAAAAGACATCCTGCAATGAGCAGGTACAAAGGAATCCAGACATAGATGTTGGAAAAGAATTTCATTACGGGGTCCAGAAAATTGCAATGCGCTCCGTTCAGGAAAAAGAACAGGGTATGGTCCAGTTCAACTATTGACTTGATAACAGATCCCATATTTTTTCCTTTAGAAGGGTGATGTTTTTCCCTGTTACGGAAGAAATGAGCACTACAGGTAAGGAACGGGGTATGTGTTTTGCGATTTCTTTTTCACTTTCGCTATCCAGTAAATCAGTCTTTGTTACGGCCAGCATGCGTTGCTTGTCTAATAGTTCCGGTTTGTATTTACGGAGTTCTTCCAGCAACACGTTGTATTCTGCTTTGATATCCGGGCTGGTGGCAGGAACTATAAAGAGCAACATGGAATTTCGTTCAATATGTCTTAGGAAACGGATTCCAAGTCCTTTCCCCCGGTGCGCTCCTTCAATAATACCGGGTATGTCTGCCATGACAAAGGACCTGTGATCGGACAAGGCTACAATGCCCAGTTGCGGAACAAGGGTTGTGAACGGGTAATCTGCAATTTTGGGGCGGGCGGCAGAAACTGCCGAGAGCAATGTAGATTTGCCTGCGTTGGGGAATCCTACCAGGCCAACATCTGCCAGCAGTTTCAGTTCTAAAATAAACCACCCCTCTTCTCCTTCCAGCCCGGGTTGGGCATACCTGGGAGTCTGTCGTGTAGGGGATTTGAAATGGGTGTTTCCCAAACCTCCTTTTCCGCCGGTACACAAGGTGTATTCCTGTCCCGGCTCTGTCAATTCTGCCAGTACATCTTCGCTGTCTTCACGCTTTACAACCGTTCCTTCAGGAACTTCAATCCAAACGTCTTTACCGTCTGCCCCTGTGGCACAATTTCCCTTACCGGGCTCTCCGTGACCTGCCCGTATGTGTTTTTTGTATTTCAGGTGAATCAATGTCCAGAATTGCGGATTTACTCTTAGTATGATGTGTCCGCCCCGGCCTCCGTCCCCTCCGTCGGGGCCCCCTTTAGGGACATATTTTGCCCGCATCAGGTGGGCAGAGCCGGCGCCTCCCTTGCCTGAAGCACAAAAAATTTTCACATAGTCTACAAAATTTGTGTCAGACATTGGTCAACCTGATTGAAGGTGTGTTCCGGAGTTTTTGAACTGTCAACCGTAACGAACTTTCCTTGTTTTTTATAATGGTCAATGATGGGTTTTGTTTGGCTTTGGTAGGTGGCCAAGCGGTGCTTTACTTTGCTTATATCTGTGTCGTCGGCCCTGTTTTCAATGGTACCGCGTCTTAAGATGCGGCTGGTACATGTTTCATCTGACAGATCCAGAAGAATCATCAGGTTCAAGGGTGCACCTTTTTCTGCAAGGAGCTTGTCAAGGGCTTTTGCCTGTTTTACTGTACGGGGAAAGCCGTCAAAAAGGAAGCCGTGCATTTGGGGGTAGGCTTCCAGACTGGATGCAATCATGGAAACAACAATGCTATCCGATACAAGGTCTCCTCTTTCCAGAATGGGGGCTACTTGAAGTCCCAGCGGAGTATGAGCAGCAACCTCTTTTCTAAGCATTTCGCCTGTCGAGAAATGAATCAAGTCGTATTTTTCTGCCATGATTTTGGCCAGCGTCCCTTTTCCGGACCCGGGAGGCCCGGCAACAATAATATTAAGCATGGTTTACTCTATTACGTATAAGTCTTTCAATTGTCTTCCCAGGTGGTTGTAATCAAGGCCGTATCCCACAACAAAATCATTGGGTATGCTAAAGCATGCATAATCAATGGGCTCTTGCTGCATGTAGGCATCCGGTTTGAACAACAGGGTACATACCAGAATCTGTTTGGGATTCTTTTTCAGCAAATCTTCTTTCAGTTTAACAATGGTACTTCCGCTATCCACCACATCCTCCACAATGACTACAGTTCTGTCGGTTATGTCGTAGCACAATCCCAAAATTTCTACGACCTTTCCTGTACTTTGTGTACCGCTATACGATGCCAGTTTGACAAAAGTAACTACACTGTCCAGATGAATGTGCTTCATTAGATCAGCAATAAACATAAACGATCCGTTTAGAATCCCAATGAAAACAGGGTTTTTCTCTTCTTTGAGGTCCCTGTTCAGTTCTCCGGCTATGCGTGCAATGGCTTTTTCAATATCTTTGTACGGGATATAAGTCCGGAAAGTTTTATCTTGAAGGGTTATGCGTTCCATTAGACAAAATTAATGATTAAATTTGAATTTTAACAGTTAAAACATGAATCCTCAAGTAAGCATTATTATGGGCAGTTTGTCGGATATGCCCGTAATGGAAGAAGCAGCCCGTTTTCTGGATCAGATGGAAATTCCTTTCGAGATCCATGCCCTTTCTGCTCACCGCACGCCCGGTCGTGTTGCAGCTTATGCAAAAGGGGCGGCTCAAAGAGGTGTAAAAGTGATTATTTCGGGTGCCGGAGGTGCTGCCCACCTACCGGGAGTTATAGCTGCTTATACCCGCCTTCCGGTTGTTGGAGTTCCCATCAAATCTGCACAATCTTTGGCCGGTCTGGATTCTGTTCTGTCCATATTGCAGATGCCGTCCGGGATTCCTGTGGCAACCATGGCTATAAACGGAGCCCGGAATGCTGCTATTTATGCGGCACGTATTCTGGCTCTTACAGATAACGTGCTGGCAGAAAAAATAACAGCATTTCAGGAATCCATGGCAAATAAGGTTGAAGAGGCCAATACTTCACTTAAAGAGATCAAATACCGTTTTAAAATAGATTAATTATAAGTTAAACAGGGCTCATCAGAGGGGAGCGCACGTAGAGAAGAAATTATGAGAATTGTTTTGGTGGTGCTGTTTTGCAGCATGGCATTTTGTGTAGTTCGTGCGCAGAATGCAGAAGTTTTATTGGAGGATCTGTCACAAAGCGAAGGCTTTTCAGTACACGATTTGGAAGAAATGCTGCAAACACGCAGCAACCTGAATGCGGCAACACAGGAAGATCTGGAATTGTTGGGGTTTCTGACCCCGTATCAGGTAGCTTCGCTGCTGGATTACAAAAACAGGTACGGGCTTTTTTTTACATGGCAGGAAGTGTTGTTGATTCCCGGATTTTCAGAAGAGGATACGGAGCTTTTGTCGTTGTTTTTTACGTTGGAAGAAGTGAAAAAATCCGGGAAGCCAGGTTTGCAATCGTTTCTTAAGGAAGGGAAACACGCGCTCCTGCTCCAGACCGGTACTTTTTTCCCGCGGGGAACGGAGTACAGCCCCATTACACAACAGGAATATGCAAAAAAACCAAATTCCCGCTACCTGGGGCTTCCCTGGTACCGGTATGCCCGTTATGATTTTAAGTTAAGGAACAAGTACCGGTGGGGATTTGTTATGGAAAGCGACCCGGGAGAAAGGGCATTCGCAGATTTTATATCCTGTCACATACAGGCAAGCGAACTGGGTGTGCTAAAGACCCTTATTGTCGGAGATTTTCGGGCTCGTTTTGGTCAGGGGTTGCTACTCTGGAACGGAACACAGTTTGGGAAAGCTTCATCTGTAGGGGCATTGTGCAATAAAGAGATGGGGTTTACGCCTTATACTTCCCGGGATGAAAACCGGTTTTTCCGGGGAGTCGCGGCTGCTTTTCAGTACAAAATCCTGTCTGTGGATGTGTTTTTCTCTTCCAGGGCTCTGGACGCCCGGGTAACGGAACAGGGGTTTACGTCTTTGGATCAGACAGGGTACCATAGAACTCCCTTGGAAGTTCAGAAAAAAAATGCATTGAAAGCCTACGTGGCCGGCGTACATGTTTCCTGCAAGGGCTACAACTGGAAAATTGGTGTAACGGCTGTAGGGTATGGATACGACCAACCGGATGCCGGTACCGTTACGTATTACAACATGTATAAAAACAGGACCTTGCCGTTTGGCGGTATGTCTGCTGATTTTGGACTGCGTTGGCGTTCGTTGCGTTTTTTCTCAGAAGCGGCACTTGACCTGGGGAAGGCTCCTGCTGTGGTGGCAGGGGTTATTCATTACGGCCAAGACGGCAACCACTCGGGTCTGTTACTCCGTTATTTTTCTCCCCGTTATACGGCTGCTTATGGAGCTCCGTTGGGAAGAAACAGCAGTTCTTCCAACGAATGGAGCGTACAGCTGGCGACTACGCGGTCGCTTTTCAACAGGTGGAAACTGGATGGCAGTCTGTGGGCATTCCGGTTCCCGGAACCTCGGTACTTGTGCCGGGAGCCTTCTTACGGATGGGATACGCGTGTGCAGGTATACAAAAACAAGCACCGGTTTTTGTTACGCCAACAAAGAGCCTTGTCTGACAAGGGCATTCTGGATAAAACTTCTCTTTCCCTGAGAACAGGGTTTGCGCTTTCGGACAGTTTTACTCTGGTGTTGCGTTCCGATGGGACGTACTGCTATTTGCACGAAAACCCGGGGGACTGGGGTGTAGCTGCTTATGCAGAATTGGAATACGACAACGGCAAAGGAAAAATCAGGGGATCTTTTCGTGCTTCCTGTTTTTATACAGGCTCTTGGGAGAGCAGGATCTACCTGTATGAACGGGATGTGTTGTACGGTTTTTCTATTCCGGCTTTGTACGGGAAAGGAATAAGAAGCTACCTGAACTTAAGGTACACGCCTGTCAGTTTTTTGGATTTGTGGTTCAAGGTTGCTTGTACCTTGAAAGAAACGGTTGCCATACAAACGAAAATCCAGCTTAGGATTCGTTTTTGACTTGAGGAACAAAGTCTTTGCTTACCAGAAGCTTTAAAGAAGCAGGAAGGATTTTGAAAACATAGGGAGGTGTACCCATAAGCTCTCCGTCTGTTTCCAGGTAAGTGGTCTGTTTACTAACCGGCAGGATTTCCACTGCCTTACCCCTGCTGTGGTGTGCTTCCTTAAAGGTATAGACATTGCCGTCAATAAAATCTTTAATTCTGGCAGCCAGGATTAGTTTGTTCATAGGCTCTACCAGGGTGATGTCAAACAGGCCGTCATCCGGTACGGACAGGGGGAGGGCTTTCATACCATTTCCAATGGAAGTTCCTATGCCCACACTGCAGGTTAAAACCGGGCCTTCATAAAACATGGTGCCGTCTATGATTATACGCAGGCTGACCGACTTGTATAAAAGAAACTGGTTGAGCAGGCTGTTGAGGTATTGCGGTTTGCTTTTTCCGTTGGCCAGATCCATCTTTCTTTCATAATGCCTGATAACAGCTGCATCCAGGCCCATGCCTGCTGCATTTACAAAATGACGTGTTCTTTCAATACCAAAATCCTGAAAAGAAACGGTACCAACGTCTGTGAGTACGGGTCTGTTGTTGATAATCGTTTCCATGGCCTGAACGCAATCTGTGGGAATACCATAGGCACGGATAAAATCGTTTCCTGTTCCTATGGGAATGATACCGAGGGTTATTTCCTGTGTGGGAACATCTTTTTGGTAAAAGACACCGTTTGCTACTTCATGGAACGTCCCGTCACCTCCAATAACAACCAGGTTCCGGAATCCTTCCCGTACGGCTTCCAGGGCAATGGTTACGGCATGGTACTTGTGTCTTGTAAAAATGCATTCAAAGTCCACTCCGTGTTCCAGGAAAAACTTTGAAATATGTGGCCACATCACAGCTGTTCTTCCTCCCCCGGCAACCGGATTGAGTATGATCATCCATTTCGCAGAAGACATAATGTTGGTGTTGAGATGAAAACTCAAAAATAAGAATATTTGTTGTATTTAATGTATATTTGCCAGACGTAAATGAAAAAGAAGAACTCATGGGTAAAGTAATTGCCATTGCAAACCAGAAAGGAGGAGTAGGGAAAACAACAACTGCAATTAATCTGGCGGCATCGCTGGCCGTGATGGAGAAAAGTGTTTTGCTCATAGATGCAGATCCGCAGGCGAACACTACTTCCGGATTATGTTTTGACCCCAATGCAAGCAGCGGTGATACCCTGTACGATTGCCTTATTGGAGAAACACCCATAGAGAACACGATTATTCAGACAGAAATTGAGGGATTGAAATTGATCCCTTCACATATAGATTTGGTTGGGGCTGAAATTGAACTGCTATCAGTTCCCGAAAGGGAAAAAGTAATAAAACATAACCTGGATACCATCCGGCACCATTTTGATTATATATTCATAGATTGCTCTCCTTCCCTGGGATTGATTACTGTGAATGCACTGACGGCAGCAGATTCCGTAATGATTCCTGTGCAATGTGAATTTTTCTCATTGGAAGGACTCGGCAAATTGCTCAATACTATTAAAATAGTTCAAAGCAGGTTGAACCCTGCTCTGGCTGTAGAGGGGTTTTTGCTGACCATGTATGATGTCCGGTTACGTTCACACAACCAGATTGTGGAAGAAGTCAGGCATCATTTTCAAGATATGGTATTCCAGACGGTCATACAAAGGAACGTGCGTCTGAGCGAATCTCCTTCGCACGGGAAGCCTGTAGTATTGTACGATGCTGCTTCTGTTGGGAGCAATAATTATTTAAACCTTGCCAGGGAATTTTTAAAGAAAAACCAACATGAGTAAAAAGCCGGCTTTGGGTAAAGGTTTAGGAGCCTTGATATCTGAAACACCTTCACTTGGGGATTGGAAACCAAGAACACCGGTTGTGCTTCCGAAAATGGAAGGTACATCTATGGTGGATATAGAACTTATTGAAGTCAATCCGGAGCAGCCACGAAAAGAATTCAATGAAGAATCGCTGGCAGAATTGGCTGCGTCCATTAAAACCCTGGGATTGATCCAACCTGTGACACTTCGTAAACTAACTGGCGGAAGGTACCAGCTTGTAAGCGGAGAAAGAAGGCTTAGGGCGGCGGGAATGGCCGGATTGGAAAAAATACCTGCCTATATCAGGCAGGTGGAAGACGGTGCCTTGCTGGAGATGGCTCTGGTAGAAAATATCCAGCGTGAAAACCTGGATGCCATGGAAATTGCCTTTGGATTTCAGCGGCTGATTGAGGAATGCGAATTAACCCAGGAACAATTGGCAGAAAGGGTAGGAAAGAAACGGGCAACCGTGGCAAATTACCTGAGGTTAATACAATTGCCTGCTCCAATCCAGGTGTTGCTGCGGGCCGGAGCCTTGACTATGGGTCATGCCAGAGCGTTGCTCTCTTTAGAAAATAACGAAGACCGCTTGAAACTTGCCGGGAAAATTGCAGAAAAAGATCTTTCTGTCAGGCAAGTAGAAGAAATGGTACGTGCAGCTGTTCCGGAGAAGAAGAAACCTGAAAAGACAGGTGAGGAACTGCCGGAGGTGTACTACCGGGTTCTGGAAAGAATGGGCAGGTATTTTAACCACAATATAAGTGTGAAAAGAAATACAAGAGGGGAGGGGGTCTTTACAATCCATTGTTCCAGTGATGCAGAAATGGAGTCCTTTCTGGAAGTACTGGAAAGAAACAATATTTAGTCGGTTTTGTACATGTGAAACGTATTCTGATACCTTTGTTGTGTGTATTGTTTTCCGTTTCTGCAGCTTACGGTCAGTTTGCTGTGGATATGGGGAATGAAAGCAATCCCGCTTCCGGAGATACAACGGTACAGGCAAAAGAACCTTTTCGTTTGCGTACGTATTTTACGGCTTTAGCCGGAAAGGATACACTTAAGATAGGGAGGGCTTTTTCGGGAGCTGTTGTATTGCCGGGGTATGCTCAGGCATACAACCGTCAGTATTGGAAAATCCCCGTAGTATATGCCGGTATGGGGGCAGGCATTTACATGGGTTACCACTTTCAAAAGCAATATGCAGAAACGGAAAACAGTTCTTACGAGTTGTACAGGAACTTGTGTTATGTGGGAGCGGGATTGTTTTATTGGGGGAGTTTGTTAGACGGTGTAGTACAGTACAAACACGCAAAGCCCCTGCTCCCGGCGCGTGCTACCTTGTACTCGGCCCTTCTTCCCGGGCTGGGGCAGATTTATAACGGAGATTATTGGAAGCTTCCTATTGTTTATGGCGGACTTATAGCCTGCGGGTATTTTTGGCAATACAACGGATTGCAGTACAACCGTTACAAAACTATGTACAACCATGCTATGGCCAGTCCTTCCAGGTATGACGGGTGGATGACTGCGGAAGATTTGAAGTGGTACCGCGATACGTACCGGCGGTACAGGGATTATTCCATCATTGCTACCGTGCTGGTTTATGCATTGAACATCATAGATGCCAATGTTTTTTGCCATTTTCAGGATTTTGATGTTAGTGATGACCTGACGCTGCGTATTGAACCCGGTCTGATCCAGGGGTTTGCATATAACGGTACCGGGTACCCCGGTGCAGGTATACATATGAGATTAACTTTTTAACTTTTGTTCCATTTATGAAATCCAGACTTGTTTATTTTCTTCTGCTACCTGTATTATTTCTTACAATACCCGGCCACGCTCAAATTCTACGAAAACCAACAAAAAAACAGCTGGAACATAAAGTGGACTCGCTGTTGCAATTGACAGACTCCCTGCAACAGATTCTTGCGGGGCTGGAATTGCCGGCTGTGGATTCGCCGTATTACGAAAATGAAATCAATGAGGGGGGATTTGACGATCCGTCCGGGACCCTTAATTTTGGGAACTTTACCCTGCCCGATATAGATTCTTTGAGTACGGAACAGCGTTTAAGTTTGTATTATCACCAGAACCAGCTGAACCAGAGGCAGCCGGATATGACACTGGAGGTTCTGGATACCGTTGTTCTGACTTCCAATATTCCCGACTCTGTATATATTGAGAGGCTCAGCCGAATGAATTCTTTCATTAAGCTGCCTTACAACAACATTGTCAAAAACCATATCATTCACTACACACAAAAGATGCCCAATCGTATTCCTACCATATTGGGTCTGGCACAATACTACATGCCCTTGTTTGAAGAAATTTTCCAGGCGTATGATATGCCGCTGGAACTGAAAGCGATGGCAGTGATTGAGTCTGCACTCAATCCCAGGGCTGTATCCAGGGCAAGGGCTACGGGCATGTGGCAGTTTATGTATAGAACGGCACTGAACTACAACCTGACCATCAATTCTTATGTGGACGAACGTTTAGACCCCATTGTATCGGGCGATGCAGCGGCACGGTATCTGATGGATTCGTACCGGATTTTTGGCGACTGGATATTGGCCATTGCCTCGTACAATTGCGGAACCGGAAACGTGAACAAAGCCATACGAAGGGCCGGCGGGTCACGTGAATTCTGGGATATTTATCCTTTCTTGCCACGTGAAACACGCGGTTACGTGCCTGCGTTTGTAGCAGCCCTGTATACTATGCGTTATTACCACGAACACCAGATAAGGCCTCTATCCATTGAAATGCCGGCGCATGTAGATACGTTTGAAGTAAATAAAATGCTTCATTTTGAACAGATTACTTCTTTAATGGATATTTCCATTGACCAGCTGAGGGACCTGAATCCGCAATATACCAAAGATGTGGTTCCCGGTGTAGAACGTCCGTATATCCTGCGTATTCCTTTTGAGTACAGCGGGGATTTTGCTGCATTACAGGATTCGATTTATGCGTACAAGGACAGTGTGTATTTTAGTCCGCTGATATTGAATACACGGGCAACGGCCTCCGATACACAGATAACGCACCGGGTGCGTTCCGGAGAAACACTCAGCCACATTGCCTACAAGTACGGGGTCCGGGTGGCCGATATAAAATACTGGAACGGCCTTCGTTCCGACAGGATTCTGCTTAACCAGCGGTTGATTATCTACACCGGCAGATCGGGCGCTCCTGCAGGGCAGGCATCGGCTGCCGGCTCTGCAGGGCAGTCGCAGGCCTCGGCAAGTTCTGCCGGACAAGCCTCGGCAAGTTCTGGCGGACAAACAAGCACGTCGACCGCCTCTGCGGCTCAGCCACAAGGCAACCTGATTACGCACAAGGTGAAGAAAGGAGAAACGCTGGGCGGCATTGCAGAAAAATATAAAGTGAGTGCAGCCAACATCCGCTCCTGGAACAACATGAAAAACAACACCATTTACGCCGGGGGCACCCTGAAGATATACACCTCTGCCACCATTTCCACTTCGCATGATAGTACTTTTGAATACTATACGGTTAAGTCGGGTGACAGCCTGTGGGACATTGCCAACAAGCTGGGGTTGACCGTGCAGGGTATCCTGACTTTAAACGGCATGGGAAACAACTCCCGGATCTACCCCGGTCAGAAACTTAAAGTCCGCAAACTGTAGCACGTTACCACGCACCCGTTTTCCTTGGATTCAGCTATTTTGCAGCATTTTGTAATGCTCGCGTTGTGCTTCACACACTTTAGTGCGACGCACTAATTTTGCAGGTCTCTGCACTTTTCTTTTTGAAATGTGGTGCGCCAAAGGCTTTTGGCGCATATAACAGGCTGCTTCGCAGCACCACTCATTTTCCAAAAGCAAGGTAGGGGGGAGGTGGTAAGTAACAACAATGTTGCAAAAGCCCGTAACAAGCTGGCAATATGTTTGTTGAACACATTTTTTCGTTCCCGGCTACTTACCACCCTCCGCGGTTTTTGCAGCTTTTCACCATTTTGAGGGGTAGGTGGTAAGTAACAACAATGTTGCAAAAGCCCGTAACAAGCTGGCAATATGTTTGTTAAACACATTTTTCCGTTCCCGGCTACTTACCACCCTCCCCGGTTTTTGCAGCTTTTCACCGATTTGAGGGGGAGGTGGTAAGTAACAACATTGTTGCAAAAGTCCATAACAAGCTGACAACATGCTTATTAAACATATTTTCCGTTTCCGGCTACTTACCACCCTCCCCGGTTTTTGCAGCTTTTCACCGATTTGAGGGGGAGGTGGTAAGTAACAACATTGTTGCAAAATCCCGTAACACGCTGACAGTATGTTTGTTAAACATATTTTCCCGTTTCCGCCTACTTACCACCCTCCCACAGCCGGCTCTGAAGCCTGATTATGCCGTGTCCAGAATTGAGTGCGTCGCACTCGGAGGTTGACAAGTTAAAATTCCTAAAAGTTTCTATTTTGAGGAAGTTTTAGGAATTTTGTTTATCTTTACCTTATGAAGGTAATAGCACGTAAACAATACTTAGAAACACTTAGTATTCTTAAAGATAAAAATCTAATTAAAGTTGCCACAGGGGTCAGGCGTTGTGGCAAATCAACTTTAATGACACAATTTCAAGATTTGTTGCGAAAAGAAAACAGCAACGTGTCTATTTTGGCAATCAACATGGATATGCCCGATTTTAGGTTCTTAGCAGAAAAAAACTGGAAAGAGTTTTATAATTACATCATTAAGCATCTCAAAAAGAACGTAACCAATTATGTGTTTATAGACGAAGTGCAAAATGTTCCCGAATTTGAAAAACTATTGGAGGGCTTATACGTTCACCCAAACATAGATTTATATGTTACAGGCTCAAACGCATTTTTATTATCAAGTGAATTGGCAACTTTGCTTACAGGCAGAGCTTATGAAATAAATGTATTGCCTTTTTCTTTTGCTGAATATTTAGAGTTCACCGGTAAAACTGCAAATCCCGATCGTGCTTTTGCTGAATATATGCATACTGGTGGTTTCCCCGAGGCTGTAAGACTTTCAGCTGAAGGAAATCATTATGCAAATGAGTATTTGCAAATGGTTTTTAAAAATATTTACGAGAACGATATCTCTAAGCGTTATACTATTTATGCCAGAGAATCCTATCTGGAAGTTGTAAATTTCCTAATAGATTCAGTTGGTTCAAGTGTTTCAGCAGGGAACATCGCCAAAGTTTTAACAGCAAACAAAAAGAAAATTGACAACAAAACAGTATCAAAGTACATAAACACTTTGGTTGAGGCTTATTTGTTTTACAAAGTAAACCGCTATGACATTAAAGGCAAACAACATTTAACCACGCAAGAAAAATACTATTTGGTAGATTTGGGTTTTCGTAACGCATTGCTTGGAAAAGAATTAGCAAGCGACGCCGGACATTTGCTAGAAAACATTATTTATCTTGAGCTGAAACGCAGAAATAACCAGGTTTGGATAGGAAAAACCAATAATCTGGAAGTTGATTTTGTTGTTCGCAATAACAAGGGCTTCACACAATACATACAAGTTGCGCAAACAGTACAAAACGCAGCGACTTTAAAACGTGAATTAGCATCCTTTAACAATATTGCAGACCATCATGAAAAACTTTTAATCACAATGGATTACGAAACGGGTACCTATAACGGAATAAAAAAAATAAACGCAATAGATTGGCTAACAAAGATCGAAAAATAAGGGAAAACCATCACCCGCTCACCCGTTACCCGGGATCCACATCTATCCTGTATCTGGCGGGGGCCAGAGGGGTGGTTTTGATGGTTGCGGCAAGGGTGTTTTTGATGGCTTGTGCTTTAGAGGTTTTGGGTAAGGTGCATTGCAGGCGATAGGCAAAGTGGAGGGAGTGCCATACGGTGGGTTCGAACGGGCCTTCTATACGTATGCCTGTTTGGGCTTTTAGAAGCCGGGAATGCAGCAGGTTGGTTTTTTCTTTGGCTGTTGTTTTATTGTGGTGCCATACGGTAATATGCAACAGACGTGTATAAGGCGGGTAGCGGAACGTTTGTCTTTCTTGCAGTAAAGCGGAGAAAGCATTGTAGATGCTTCCTGTTTGCAGGTACTCGAAAATAGGATGTTGCACATTAGAAGTCTGGACACAAATAGTAGCAGATGTGGGTTCAGTAACAGCGGTAGGTTGTGCGGCTGCCCAACAGAGCAGATCTGCCATCAGGTGGCAGGCTTGTTCTGTGGCGCGAAAGTTTTTGCCGGACAGAAAGACATCCATGCCTAAAAAACAGACGAGGCCGGTGTTTGGTTTCAGGTGGTGGTGTGTTTGGAAGGGGCGACACCATGTGACGTTTTCTTCCTGAGGTAACTCTTCCCACAAGGAGGGGTCGCCCTGGATTAGCAATACCTCCCTGCCTTCAGCTTTGCATTGGTCTATCTTTTCCCGGGTACGAAAATCTATAAGTTCGGTAGCAGAAACAGTCGGATAAGATAGGGACGTGTTGATAACGGTCACTTGTTGGGAAGAAAGGTCGGGGGTAGGAATGCCGGGTGTCGGAATGCCGGG